>JBBEBJ010000212.1:0-1923 GCA_040882425.1 Chloroflexota bacterium
CCGAAGTTCCAGCCCAGATCGCGGCTGATCCCCCCGGTTCCACGTTCAGATCGGCCTCGCTGGGGGCCGTCTCGCCTGCTGAGATGTAGGCACTAATAGTATTGACATCCTCGGCCTGATCAGCGATGATACGTGCATGGTTCGCCGAGGCCAGGCCGTCCACGTCGCGACGACACGCAGGCACTACAAGGGGAGGGTGTACGAGACCCACCTGCTGCGCCGGTCGTACCGCGAGGGGGGCAAGGTGCGGACCGAGACGGTGGGCAACATCAGCCACCTGCCGGCCGAGCTCATCGACGTCGTCCGGCGCGGCCTCAAGGGCGAGCGGTTCCTGAGCGCGGACGGGCTCGAGCGTCGAGCGAGCACCCCCCACGGCCACGTCGTGGCCGTCCTCGGCACGCTCCGGCGGCTCGGCCTCGACGGGCTCATCGATCGCCGCCCGTCGCGCCAGCGCGACCTCGTCGTCGCGCTGATCGCCGCCCGCCTGCTCGCGCCCGGCTCCAAGCTCGACACCAGCCGACGCCTCCGCCAGACGACCCTGGGCGCGACGCTCGGGGTGGCCGACGCGAGCGAGGACGAGCTGTATGGCGCGATGGACTGGCTGCTCGCGCGTCAGCCCGCGATCGAGGCGCGCCTGGCGGCCCGCCACCTCACCGAGGGCGGGCTCGTCCTGTACGACCTGTCCAGCACGTACGTCACCGGCCGCCACAACCCGCTCGCCCGGATCGGCTACTCGCGCGACGGTCGGCCGGGCACGCTCCAGATCGAGTACGGCCTGATCACCGATCACGCCGGCCGGCCGGTCGCGATCGAGGTCGTGCCCGGCAACACCGGCGATCCGGCGACCGTGGCCGGCACGACCGAGAAGCTCACCGGCCGCTTCGGTCTCGGCTCGGTCGTCCTGGTCGGCGACCGGGGGATGCTGACCTCCGCCCGGATCGAGGCGCTCCGATCGGCCGGGCTCGACTGGATCAGCTCGCTCCGGGGCCCCGCGATCGCCGGACTCGTCGCGGCGGGCGATCTCCAGCTCGGGCTATTCGATGAGCGCAACCTGGCCGAGATCACGAGCCCCGACTATCCCGCTGAGCGGCTCATCGTGTGCCGCAATCCGCTGCTCGCCGCCGAGCGGGCCAGAAAGCGTGAGGATCTGCTCGCGGCGACCGAGGCCAAGCTCGCCCCGATCGTCGAGCGGGTGGCCGCCGGCCGCCTCCGTGGCACGGCCCGGATCGGGCTCGCGGTGGGCAAGGTCATCGACCGTCACAAGATGGCCAAGCACTTCGCGCTCGAGATCGCCGACGAAGTGCTCACGGTCGCTCGCGACGACGCGGCGATCGCCGCCGAGGCGGCGCTCGACGGGCTGTATGTCCTCCGGACCTCGGTCAGCGACGAGCGCCTGCCGGCGCCCGACGTCGTCCGCTCGTACAAGCTCCTGAGCAGGGTCGAGCGGGCGTTCCGCGCGTTCAAGGGGATCGACATCGCGGTCCACCCGATCCGCCACTGGACCGAGCCACGGGTTCGGGCCCACGTCCTGCTGTGCATGCTCAGCTACTACGTCCAGTGGCACCTCGAGCGGGCCTGGGCACCCGTGCTGTTCCGTGACGAGGAGCCGCCCGAGCTCGCCGACCCTGTGGCGCCCGCGCAGCGCTCGCCCGCAGCGCTCCGCAAGGCCCGTACCGGACGCCTCCCCGACGGCACGCCGGCCCACAGCTTCCGGACCCTGCTTGCCGAGCTCGCCACCCTCACCCGCGACCGGCTGGCTCCCGCCGGTGCGCCCGACGCGGCGGCCTTCGAGATCGTCGCCACGCCGACGCCCATCCAGGTTCGCGCGCTCTCGCTGCTGGACCTCACGCCCGCAAGCGTGTAGGCAGAACCCGACCCCTCCGGCCGTGCTCAGCTGAACTCGCCGGCCGGCTGGAACTTCGG
>JBBEBJ010000213.1:0-1888 GCA_040882425.1 Chloroflexota bacterium
CCGAAGTTCCTCGACGAGGACGAACGTGATCGCGCTCGATGCCTTGGTGCGGCTGCTGGCTACATCCGGGCGTCGAGGCCGATCAGGCGCAGAGCCTCGGTGTGGAGTGGTGTTGGCAGCGCCAGCTTGGTGAAGGTGGCATCCGAACCCGGCACTCGGATCGTGTTCCTGGTGAGGGTCCCCAGCTCGTCGAGCAGGCCTCGGAGGTCGTGGACCACGGTGCCGTCGGGCAGCCGCTGGGTCCGGGCCTTGGCGAGCGCGCCGGAGGAGCGCCGGGCGGGCGCCACCGGGTCGTCAGCGACCGGTGGCTCCTCATCGCGGAACAGGAGCGGCGCCCAAGCCCGCTCCAGGTGCCAGCGCACGTAGTAGGCGAGCATGCAGATGAACACGTGCGCCCGGACCCGATCGGCCAGCCGGTGACGGATCGGGCGGACCGCGAGATCGACCGACTTGAGCGATCGGAATGCTTGCTCCACGTGCGCCAGCAACTTGTAGCTGCGGACGAGTTCGTGGCTGGCGAGCCGCTCGGCGGGGACGTTTGAGCGGATCACGTACAGCCCGTCGAGGGCGGCCTCGGCCGCGATCCGCTCGGTGTCGCGCCAGTAGCGGAAGACGCCCTCGGCGATCTCGCGCCCGAAGTGCTTGCCGACTTTGTAGCGCCCGATGACCCTGCCCACCCGCTCGCCGATCGCGGCCGCCGAGCGGAGCCGGCCGGCGCTCACCGCGGCGGCCACCCTGTCGAGCTCGCGCTCGGTGGCCGCCAGCAGCTCCTCGCGCTTGCGCGCGCGCTCCTCGGCGAGCGCCGGGTTCCGGCACACGACCAGCCGCTCGCCCGGGAAGGCGGGCGAGCTGATCTCGGCCAGGTTGCGCTCGTCGAACAACCCCAGCTGGAGGTCGCCGCCTTCGACGAGACCCCGGATCTGAACGGAGCGCAACGCCGAGATCCAGCGCAGCCCGGTCCCCCGGAGGGTCTCGATCCGGGCCGAGGTGAGCATCCCCCGATCGCCCACGAAGACCACCTCGCTGATCCCGAAGCGCGCTCTGACCTTGTCGACCTGGGCGGCCACCGTCATCGGGTCGGCGGTGTTGCCCTCGAACACGTCGACCGCCACCGGCCGACCCTGGGCATCGGTGATCAGCCCGAACTCGATCTGGAGCAGCCCGCGCTTGCCGTCGCGGCTGTAGCCGCGCCGCGCGAGCGGGCAGTGGCTGCCCTCGAGGTAGGTCGAGGTCAGGTCGTACAGGACCAGGCCGCCGGCCGCCAGATGCCGGTCGGCCAGCGCCGCCTCGACCTTGGGCTGGCGAGCCAGCAGCCAGTCCATGGCGTCGTACAGCTCGTCCTCGCCCACCTCCGTGAGCCGCAGCATCGAGGCCAGGCTCGTGCTCGCCAGGCTGCGCGCCAGGGCCAGCTTGGAGGACGGCTTCAGCACCCGGCCGACGATCATCGCCAGCGCGAGCTCCCGCTCCCGCCGGGGTCGCGCCGCCAACAGCCGATCGAGACCCAGGGCACGCAGCTCTCCGAGCACCGCGAGGACATGGCCGTGGGGCAGCGAGCGCTCGATCTCGAACGCCTGCTCGAGCGGCCCGACCGGCTCGCCACGGAGCACAGCCCGGACGGCCTCGATCGCGGCCGGCGGCAGCCTGCTCAGGTTAGCCAGCGTGCGGTGCTTGACCTTGCTGCCCTCTCGATAGCTCTGGCGGACCAGCACTGAGCGGTACAGCCCGCTCTTCTGGCGGCTTGGCACTATGGCTACGTGCATCGCCCCGGTCGACCGCCTCGGCATGCGCGAATCATACCGCTCGTGGGGCGGGAAGTCAATATCTCTAATGGCTACATAGGGAAGTGCCCTCGAACCCGACTCACGTTCAGGCGGCCGAGGAACTTCGG
>JBBEBJ010000214.1:0-1882 GCA_040882425.1 Chloroflexota bacterium
AGCCGATCCACGACATTCGATCGACGTCTGCGTCCGCGATCGGGGCCAGCGAGTGTTGATCATCCAGGAGGTCTGGAACACGTTTGGCGACCTCGGCGCGGCCGTTCGAAGCGCCAACCGCAAGGCCGCCGAGGCCACGGATCTTGCCGCGGCAATCGATGGCGGTCTTCCCTACCGCGTGGCCACGGTCTGGGTCGTCAGGCCGACGGCGTCGAACCGCCGACTGCTCGGCCGGTATCCGGAGATCTTCCGCACGGCGTTTCCGGGTTCGTCACGAGGCTGGGTCGAGGCGCTGACGGCAGGCACGGCGCCGCCCAACGCCACGGGCCTCGTCTGGCTCGACCCGCGACCGGCCGGCTCCGGGCGTGGCGTTCACGTCGTTTGAGCGACAGTCGATCGCTCGGACGCGGTGCCTGACGGGCGTCCCGGTCGATCGAGGCCGGGCCCGAGGGTTCGACGCGGGGCTCTCCGGGCCGCGCGTGGCGGACGCACGCACGCTTCAGCCCGCCCGTTTCTCAACCTGCCGCCACGGGACGCCGAGTGCCGCCCGTCGCTCCGCCTGGATCAGGTCCGCGGCGTGGACCGCTACGACGGCGCCCTCCAGCACTTCGAGGGCATGCTCGGCCTCTTCGAGCGGTTCGCCGGCCAGGAGCTCGTCCTCGGTGACGAGCGCCGCGAGGCGTGGGATCCGATCGAGGACGGGACCGAGGATGTGTGAAAGATCGCCGCGCTCGTGCTCCGCCAGGACCCGGTGAGCGGCGGCCAGCTCGTCGGAGAACGCCGGCGACCAGGCGGCCGCGATCGACGGCACGTCGTCCGGCCCGATTCGCGCGAGCTTTGCCTCCAGCGCAATGCGCGGGTCGTCATCCATGCCGGTGGGCCGCTCCGGGCGGGCGGTCGCGCTTCAGTCCGATCGGCCCGTCCCGAACTGACGGTCGCCGGCGTCGCCGAGCCCCGGCTGGATGTAGCCGCGGTCGTTGAGCTCGCGGTCTAGGGCCGCGCAGTAGATCGCCACGTCCGGATGGGCCTTGCTGACCGCTTCGACACCCTCGGGCGCCGCAATGAGGTTGACCAGCTTGATCCGGACCGGCTTGACTGCGCCCCATTTCTTGAGGACCTCGATCGCCGCGGTGGCTGAGCCACCGGTCGCGAGCATCGGGTCGAGGATCAGGCAGAGATCCACGTTCGCGGAATCCGGCAGCTTGTTGTAGTACTCGACGGGCCGAAGCGTCCGCTCGTCCCGGAAGAGACCCAGGTGCCAGACCTGTGCCGTCGGCATCAGCTCGAGCATGGCGTCAACCATCCCGAGACCGGCCCGCAGGATCGGCACCAGCCCGATCCGTTCGCCGAGCTCGTGCGCGGTCATCGCCTCCATCGGCGTCCGGATCTCGATGGGACGCACGCCGACATCGGCGAGCGCCTCGTAGCCGAGCAGCCATGACAGCTCGCGAACGACCTCGCGAAACTTCTTGGGCTCGGTGTTCTCGTCGCGCAGGATGGCCAGCTTGTGGAGAATGGCCGGGTGGCGCGAGACGTGCAGGTTTGGCGCGGGCACGCAACACCTCCAGGCAACAGGATCGGCGAGGGCCGACGGATCGGAGTTTCAGGAGTCCCATCGTAGCAACCGCCGCGGTATCCTCGCGGTCCAACGCGCAGCGCTCCCGGCGGCGCCCGGGACGAGTCGAACACGGAGACGCATCGACCTTGACCGCCCCGGCCGTCCCTCGCGCCAGGCGCCCGACGAAGCCGTCCGCGCGCACCCGGGGAGCCGCGCCCATCCTGGTGCGCCAGGTCCGCAACGGGATCGAGGAGAGCGTCCACCGCGGGGACATCGTGGAGGTCGATGCCGCCGGGCGACTGATCCACCAGCTCGGCGACCCGG
>JBBEBJ010000215.1:0-1972 GCA_040882425.1 Chloroflexota bacterium
GGCCAGGAGGAGACGCGTGAAGACGATCGTCAGGGGCAAGAACGTCGACGTCCCGGAGCGGGTTCGCGAGTACGCCGAGCGCAAGCTCCGGCGGCTCGAGCGCATGCTGGACGACCGCTCCGATGCCATTGTCGAGCTCTCCAATGAGCGACACAAGAGCGCCGACGACGCGCATATCGCCGAGGTGACCCTGGTCATCGACGGTCAATCGCTGCGCAGTCGTGCGGTCGGTCCGAGCTACCAGGCCGCGCTCGACGCGCTCGTCGACAAGGTCGAACGCCGCACGGTGGACTACCTCGAGAAGCCACGGTTGCGTGCGCGCCCGCTCGAGGAGCAGCAGATCCTCACGCGAATCGCCGACGGGACGCCGGGTCCGGCTCGAGAACGGCGCATCGTCAAGTCCAAGCGCTTTGCCATCGAGCCGATGTTCGAGGAAGACGCGATCAGCCGGATGGAAGAGCTCGGCCATCGCTTCTTCGTCTACGTCAGCGCCGAGACCGAGCAGGTCGCGATCCTCTACGAGCGCGACGACGGCGACTACGGCGTGATCGAGCCGGTGATCGGCGGGAACTACACCAAGGGTCGCGGCCGGAAGAACGGGAACAGCTGAGCCCGGCGCCGCATCGTACGATGCGGCGAATGTCTGCCGCAGGTCGACGGATCGGTGCTCATCTCCCCCTCGGCGGCGGCATGGTCAAGGCGGTCGAACGCGCCCATGCGATCGGCGCCAGCGCGCTCCAGGTCTTCGCCGACAACCCGACGGCCTGGCGACGCCGAGCGGAACCGCCGCGCGAGCTGCCGGCCTTCCGCGAGCGATTGATCGCGCACGACATCGCCCCGGTCGCGATCCATGCGCCGTACCTGGTCAATCTCGCGGGTCCCGACGAGACGTTCTTCGGTCGCTCGATCGGCGTGCTGGCGCACGATCTGCGCGCCGCACCGGGCTTTGCGGCGCGCTTTCTCAACGTCCACATCGGCTCGCATCTCGGATCCGGCGTCGATGTCGGCATCGCCCGCCTGGCCGCGGGGCTCCGGCTCGCGCTGGCCGAGGTCGACGACGGGCCGGACGCGACGATGGTCGTGCTCGAGAACGCGGCCGGGGGTGGCTTCGGCCTCGGGGTGAACGTCGCTGAGCTGGCCGCGATCGCCGGGGCGATCGATGCGCAGGGGATCCGGCCGGAGCGGGTCGGGTTCTGCCTGGACGCGGCCCATGCCTGGGGGGCGGGGATCGACCTGGCCGACCCTGTCCGCGCGGACGCTTTCCTGGGCGAATTCGACGACCGGATCGGGCTCCATCGGCTGGTGATGATCCACCTCAACGATTCGAAGGCCGAGCTCGGTTCGCGCCTCGATCGGCACGAACACGTGGGCGCGGGTCGGATCGGGGCGACCGGGCTGGCGCACCTGCTGTGTCATTCGTCGCTGGGGCACGCGGCCTACTTCCTCGAGACGCCGGGGATGGACGAGGGCTACGACGCCGTGAACATGTCGCGGGTTCGGGACCTCGTGGCCGGCCGCGCGCTCGCCGAGCTCCCGCCCGAGGCGATGTCGGTCCGCGGTAGCCGGAGCCGGACCGGGCCGTCCGTGGGACCATGGGAATGACCGACCGGGGCTCGCCGCGGCGACTGGTCGCCCGGGTTCCAGCCCGGGTTCGGCCGCTGCTTGTCCCGCTCGGGCTCCTCGTGCTGGCGGCACTGCTGCGGCTGCCGAACCTCGCCACACGTGGCACCTGGGACGGCGACCAGGGGCACGACATGCTCGTGCTCCGGGGCCTCGTTCGCGATGGCGTCGTGCCGCTGCTGGGCCCGCCGACGTCGATCGGTGATGTCCACCACGGGGCGCTCTACTACTACCTGCTGTCGCCGGCCGCCGCGTTGACCGGTGGCGATTCGCCGCTGGCCGTGGTCACGTTGATCGCGCTGGCCGGGATGGCCGCGGTGCTCGTGACGTGGTGGCTGGCTCGGTCGATCGG
>JBBEBJ010000215.1:2072-11694 GCA_040882425.1 Chloroflexota bacterium
TCGCGTCCCCGAGCCTGGCGACCGTGATCCGAGGGCTACCGAACGACCACTACCACGCCTTCGCGGATCCGATGGTGTTCGTGTTGGTCGGGCTCGGTGCCGCGGCCCTTTGGCGCCCGGATCGCGACGGGTCGGATCCCGCGCCTGATCCGGTTCCGGGTTCCGCACCGGGTCGTGCGTCGGGTCGCGCGTCCGCGGTCGTCGCCGGGCGAGTCCTTGCGGCCGGAGGCGTGCTCGCCATCCTCGCCTGGGCGGCGCCCCATCAACCGGCGGCCGTGCACCCGGATGGCGGGTTCCCGGCCGCGGTCACGGCCGCAGACCGGATCGAGGCCGCGACCGGCCCTGGACGCATCCGGCTGCTTGCGATTCCCGACTTCAAGTCGGTCGAGTCGTACGCCTACCCGCTCGCGCGGGGCGGACGCGGCCTGCAGATGGGCGGAGAGACCAGTGAGGCGACCCTGACCCGGGACTCGGTGGCGGCGTCCGAGCCCGAGAGCCTGGTCGTGATCTGCGATTCGCTCTTCGAGCCGGTCATCGGCGCGGCATGCGGGGGATCTGCCGAGGCAACGATCGTGCCCGTTGCCCTGGGTGACCCGATCGCTCGCTTCGAGGCGGCTCCCGGCCGCTGGATCTCGGTCTACCGGGGCGCGATCCCGTAGCCGGCGTCGTCCGGGCCGGCGTGGGTTGGCCCGGATCACCGCGCCTTCGCCGCACCTCGCCGGGCCTTGACCCGCTTCAACCGGCAGCGATCCTCGCGCTCCCGGTGTTCGAGGACGAACGTGGTGGCCCGGATGTCCGCCGACAGCACCGGCACGACGCGCGTCCGCAGGGCGTTGACCCGGCTGCTCGTCCGGCGGATCTCGCGCGCGAGCCGGTGCACCCGTGCCTCGATCGTCGCCACGCGGATCGCGACCGCCAGCTCGGTTTCGAACCGCTCGGCGGCGAGCTCGAGGGCCGGCCCGGAGGCCTCGATCGCCCGACCACGGTCGGCCGGCGCCTGGGCGAGCGGGCGCGACACCACGACGGGCACGGGAACCCCCATGACCGTCGACCAGTCGATGTCGATGGTGACCGTACCGGCAGACGGGATCGCGGCGGAGGCCACGACGTCGGAGCCGGCGCGGACTCGAGCCACGTCGAGCGCGAACCGCGCCGCCCCGGCCACGGCCGCGAGCTCCTCATGGGCGGCGAACACGATGCCCACGTCCCGGTAGAACTCCTCGAGGAGCGCGTCGCGTTTCTGCTCGAGCAGCTCCTGCCCCTGCCGGGCGAGCGCCAGCTGGGATCTGGACGCGAGGAGCGCCATCCGGGTATGCGGCCGGCTCATCACGGCTCCTGGTCGGCCGGTCGCCACCAAGCATCGAGGACGTCCTCCGGGATCCGGCTCAGGTCCTCACGCGGCAGCGTGCCCAGCACCCGCCAGGCGGCCTCGAACGTCTCGTCGAGTGAGTGCCGGTCGGCCCCCTGGGACACGAAGCCCGTCTCGAACCGCGAGGCAAACGCCAGGGCGCGGCGCTCGCCCGGGGAAAGGGCCTCCTCGCCGATGACCGTGACCAGGCGCCGCAGCTCGCACCCGCGCGCGTAGGCGGCGTAGAGCTGGTCGGCCACGACGCGGTGCTCGGGTCGGGTGCGACCGGCGCCGATGCCCGCGTTCATGACCCGTGACAGGCACGGCAGGACGTCGATGGGCGGTGCAACGTCCGCGGCGTGGAGCTGGCGCGACAGCACGATCTGGCCCTCGGTGATATACCCGGTCAGGTCGGGGATCGGGTGGGTGATGTCGTCGTCCGGCATCGTCACGATCGGCAGCACGGTCACGGAGCCCGGTCGCCCGTGTACCCGCCCGGCGCGCTCGAACAGCGTCGCCAGGTCCGTGTAGAGGTAGCCGGGATAGCCGCGCCGGCCCGGGATCTCCTCGCGCGCGGTGCCGAGCTCGCGGAGCGCCTCCCCGTAGGACGCGATGTCCGTCAGGATCGCGAGGACGTCTATGCCGCGGTCGAACGCCAGGTGCTCGGCGAGGGAGAGCGCGCAGCGCGGCGTCAGCAGCCGTTCGATGGTCGGGTCGTCGGCGAGGTTCAGAAAGAACGCGATCTGGTCGAGCGACGCGGACGCGGCGAAGGCGTCGCGGAAGAAGTCGGCCTCGCGACGGGTGATGCCGATCGCGGCGAAGATCGTGACGAAGCGCTGCTGCCCGAGGACTCGCGCGCCGGTGGCGATCCGGGCGCCGAGCTCATTGGCGGGCAGGCCGGCCCCGGTGAAGATCGGCAGCTTCTGGCCACGGACGAGGCTGGCCAGCAGGTCGATCGCGCTGATGCCGGTCTCGATGAAGTCGGACGGGTGGTCGCGTGATGCCGGGTTGATCGCCCCGCGGTTGACGTCGACGAGGCGCACCGGGACGATGGCCGGCCCCTCGTCGACCGGCGTCCCGCGGCCGTTCATGACCCGCCCGAGCATCGCGGCCGAGACGCCCAGCCGGAACGGCTCGCCGGTCAGCTCGACCGAGGTCGAGCCGAGCTGGAGCCCGCTCGTCCCCTCGTAGACCTGGACGACCGCGAGGTCGCCGGCCAGCTCGACGATCTGGCCGTGCCGGACGTTGTCGTCGTCTCCCCGGACGAGCACTTCCTCGCCCAGGACCATGCCCGAGCTGCGCCGGACGACGAGGATCGGGCCGTAGAGCTGATCGACTCCGTGCATCCGGCGGACCGAAAGGGTCATCGGACCACCTCCGACCGCGCCAGTTCGGGCTCCGCGCCGTCCGCCTGCCCGAGGCCTCCGTCCAGGGCGGCGGATGCGTCGTCGAGATCGACCGAGGGCGCCGCGACGGGCACGAGCCGCGCCACCCGCATCGCGAGCTCGTCGAGCCGTGTCCGGAGATCCGCGCCGCTCCAGGTCTTCGCCCGGCGCATGTCGGCCAGCTCCGACGAGGCGAGCGCCTCGTCGAGGGTGGCACCGGCAGCCATCGCCGCGAGCAGCCCATCCAGCGCGGCGAGGACCGCCCGCAGCAGGGCGAACTGGATGTCGGGTGGTCGCGAGGCGTCCACCGGGTCGAAGGCGTGCTGCTGGAGGAACACCTCGCGGAGCAACCGGGCGACCTCGAGGACGGCGCGGTCGGCGTCGGGCAGCGCATCGGCGCCCACGAGTTGCACGATGTCGAGCAGCTGGCGCTCGCGGGCGAGGAGCGCGATCGCCTGGGAGCGGCGTTCGGCCCAGGACGGATCGACGGCTTGCCGGTACCACGGCTCGAGGGCGTCGATGGGGAGCGCGTACGATTGCGTCCAGCTGATCGCCGGGAAATGGCGTGCGTGGGCCAGCTCGGCGTCGAGCGCCCAGAACGTGCCGGCAAGCCGGAGGCTCGCCTGGGTGACCGGCTCGCTGAAGTCGCCACCGGGCGGCGAGACGGCACCGACGAGCGTGATCGAGCCCACCCGCTCGGGCGACCCAAGGGCGACCGCCCGGCCAGCGCGCTCGTAGAGACCGGCCAGCCGGCTGCCGAGGTAGGCCGGGAAACCCTCCTCGCCTGGGAGCTCCTCAAGACGGCCGCTGATCTCGCGCAGCGCCTCGGCCCAGCGGCTGGTCGAATCGGCCAGGAGGGCCACCCGCAGGCCCTGGTCCCGGAAGTACTCGGCGATCGTGATGCCGAGCTGGATCGACGCCTCGCGGGCGGCCACCGGCATGTTCGACGTGTTGGCGATGAGGACCGTCCGCTCGAGGAGCGAGCCGCCCGTGCGTGGGTCGGTGAGCGACGGGAAGGTGTCGAGCAGCTCGGCCATCTCGTTGCCGCGCTCGCCGCAGCCGACGTAGACGACGACATCCGCGTTCGACCAGCGGGCGAAGACCTGCTCGACGACCGTCTTGCCGGTCCCGAACCCGCCGGGAATGACGGCAGCGCCGCCCTCGGCGACCGGGAAGAGCATGTCGATGACGCGCTGCCCGGTGAGCAGCGGGCGTTCGACCGGGAGCCGGCGCCGGACCGGGCGGCCCATCCGCACGGGCCAGGCTGTCGCGAGGCGGACCTCGACCGGGCCATCCGCGGTCTGGAGCCGCGCGATCGGGTCATCGATCGTCGCCTCGCCCGCGGCGATCTCAACGAGCCGGCCCGGCGCCGCGAGGGCGGGCACCAGGATGCGGTGCCGGATCGGTCCTTCCGCGACCTCGCCGAGCACGTCGCCGGGCCCAACCCGATCACCGACGGACCGGGCCGGCTCGAACCCCCAGCGCCTGGTCGTGTCGAGCGCCTGGCCGGCACCCGCTCGCGCCCCGGCCGGCGGCGTGCCCGTGCCCGCCTCGCAGGCCCCGGTCCCGGCCCCCGTTCCAGGCAGGAGCAGCCACGTGCCGGCCGCAGCGAGCCGGTCGAGCGGCCGCTGCAGCCCGTCGAACGTCGATCCGAGCAGCCCGGGGCCGAGCCAGGCGCGCAGCGCGGATCCGGTCGGCTCGACCGGGTCGTCAACGGCGAGGCCGGCGGTCTCCTCGTACACCTGGATGGTGGCAATGTCGCCGTCGAGCCGGATGACCTCGCCGATCAGCTGCCGGCGGCCGACACGCACGACCTCCCCGATGGCCGCCAGCGGCAGCCCCACGGCCCGGACGACAGGCCCCGACGCGCCGACGATCGAGCCGGCCATCACGTCCGCCCTTCGCTGGTTCCAAGGTCGATCCGGTAGCCGATCGCCCGCTGGAGCATCTCGCCGAGGACCTGCCGGCGTGTGGCCATGTCGGTGACGGCCCCGGCCGGGATGGGCATGACGATAGGTTGCCCCAGCCGCTCGGCCGTCACCTGGAGCCGTTCGCTCAGGCTCGTCCACAGGTCCGAGGTCACCAGCGCGAGTCCGACGTCGGGTTCGCGGAGGATGTGCTCGAGCGCCCGGGCGGCTTCCGGGCCGCGCCGAGCCACGACCGCCGTCGCCCCGGCCAGCCGAAAGCCGTCGGCCAGGGCCGGTGAGGAGAGGACCACCAGTCGTGCCATGGCTCGGTCTCAGTCGGCCGGGGCGGCCGCGGACCGCCGATTGGGCCTGACCTGGATGTACTCGGCGACGATGTCCGCCGGCCAGCCGGCCACCACACTGGCGACGGCGGCGCGCAGCCGGATGGCCCCGATCTCGACCGCGGCCACGTACCCGATGACGGCGCCGATCCCGAGCGGATCCCGCCGGCCGAGCCGCACCAGCCGGTCCAGGCGTGCGAGCGTCGTGTCGCGTTCCTCGTCGGCTGCCATCGCCGTTCCAGTGTCCCGGCTGCCCGCCGCCGCCGCGGTGCGCGCGGCACGCTCCGCGAGGACGACCTCCCTGACGGTCCGGGCGGCTTCGCCTGGACCGCTTGCCCGGGCCAGCCGGGCGTGGTCGGCGGCCTCGACGATCGCCTGCTCGAGCCTGGCCGACGACGCCCCCGCCGCGGCCAGCCGGGTCAGGGCACGGGCGCTCGCCCTCGTCAGCAACCCCCTGGCACTCGCGCGATCGAGCAGGACGCCGAGCGAGGGTGCCCGTGCCAGTTGCCCGATCGCATCGGCGTCGAGCAGCGCCCCGGGCGGGACGGCGGCGCCGATCCGGTCGGACGGCTCGCCGGCTCGCAAGCGGCGCTCGATGGCGATCAGCCGCTCGATATCGAGCGGCAGAACGAGGGCCTCGACCAGCTCGCGGATCAGCGAGGGATACCAGCCCGGGAGCGCGCCGAGACGGCGGCTGCGGTGGCGCTCGATCGCGGCGCCGATCGCCTGGGCTGGCGGGGCGGCGAGCGTCGTGACCTCGGCGACGATCGACCGCCAGTCGTCGAGCCGTTCGAGGAGGGCGAGCATCGCGGACGGGGAGCGCGCGTCGAGGAGTCGCCGGAGGTCATCCCAGCCGAGGAGCCGCGACCGGGCGGCGGCGATCCGCGCGTTTCCGTAGTCGTACATCGCTCAGCCGCCGATCCCGAGCCGGGCGGCGACGGTCTCGGCCAGCCTGACCCGGGCGCGATCGAGCCGAACCGGGATCGTCGCGTCGACTTCGATCCGGCCGTCGTCCGAGCGCGCCACGACGCCCGCCGGGGCCTCGTCATCGACCACCTCCAGCGTCGCCGAGGTCGCCTCCGCGACGGCCCCGACGAGACCGGCGTCGCGCCGCCGGACACGGATCTGCGCGCCCGACCCGACGAGGTCGAGCGCCTCGCGCGCGAGACCCTCGAGCGCCATCGACCAGCGCTGGACGTCGGCGCCCTGGGCGATCGCCTCGAGTCGCGCCGAGGCGGCCGCATGGACCGCGCTCGTCCGGGCGAGGGAACGTTCCACGCGTCGCTGGTTGAGCCGGGACCGGGCCGCGTTCACCCGTTTTCCCGCCTCGGCGCGAACGGCCGGTTCCTCGCGGTCGATCGCCGCCTCGATTCGCGCGTGCACCGCCGCGGTGGCAGCGTCGATGACTGCCGCAGCCCGCCGATCCGCCGCGCCGAGCAGCGCCTCGAGCTCGAGGGCCGTCTCGCGCTCGACCTCGCGGATGATGTCGGCGCTACTCATTCGATCGCGTCCGGTCGCTCATGGCGCGACGGCCATCATTCGAACAGGATGATCGCGGCGATGACGAATCCCAGGATGACCATCGTCTCCGGGAGCGCTGTCAGGATGAAGACCGAGCCCATGACCTCCGGCTTCTCGGCCACGGCGCCGGCCCCGGCCGACCCGATCCGAGCCTGGGCGACCCCCGTCCCGATCGCGCCCAGCCCCACGGCAAGCGCAGCGGCCAGGTAACGAATTCCTTCGTCCATCTACGCATCTCCTCCTACGGGTCCCAACCGGCCGGCTGGACCGCCGAGAGCCGAGACAAACGGCGAATACCGGACCCCGCCCGGCTCCACGAACTTGCTGAAGAACTCCACGTAATGCAGCCGGATCCCCTGGACCGAAGCATCGAAGAAACCCAGCGCGAAGTTGAGGGCATGGACCGTCCCCGCCACGAGAACCCCGACGAGCGCCCCCTCCGCGAGCCCGCCGAGCCGGTTGGCGACGAGCCCGAGCATCACGGAGGCCAGCCCGATGGCCATCAACCGCGAGTACGACAGGATGTTGCCGAGCGCCCCGATCACCTCGATCGGGCCGGTCAGGCCCACCGCCAGGACGAGCAGGACAAGGGCGATCGCGCCCGCTGCGGCGGCCACGACGCCGACCTGGTCGGGCACGAACTGGAGCAGCGAGGCCAGGCCGACCAGGATCCCGGTCACGCAGACAAGGAGCGACGCTCGCCCGGCGAGCTCGCGCCGATGGCGAAGCAGGGCGGCGTTGACGACGCCCAGGACCAGGCCGAGGCCCACCTGGCCGACACCGATGGCGATGGCGAGGACCAGGAGGCCCTCGATCGCCTCGCGCCGGTCGAGCCAGAGCGGCTGGAGACCGAACAGCCGAGCGCCGGCGTCGCCGAACCACTCGCCGAACAGCACACCGAATGCGATCGTCGCCAGCGCGGCCACGAGCCCGATCGGCCAGACGCGGCACACCAGGCCCGACTGGGGCCATCGCCAGCGGGCGGCAGCCAGCAGGCCGAGGAGGACCAGCCCGTAGCCGATGTCGCCGACCATCAGCCCGATGAAGGCGGGCAGGGCGAGGGCGATGAGCGGCGTCGGGTCCAGGGAGCCGTAGCGGGGCACGACGACGAACGAGGCCAGCGGCTCGAACGCGCGGAGGACCGGGCCGTTCTCGAGCGCCACCGGCGCGTTGCGGCGATCCGCCGCGTCCATCGGGCGCTCGACGATCGCGACCTTGGATCCCACGTCGCGGTCGAGGGCCGCCCGCAGCTCCCCCATCCGCCGGTCGGGGACCCAGCCGCTGAGAACCACAAGGTGGTCGCTCGAGCCGGCTGCGCCGAGGGCCCGCCGCTCCGCGATCCGGTCGAGCAGGACGAGGCGAAGCGCCGCGATCTCGCGGCCATGCCGGGCCTGGAGCGAGGCGAGCCAGGCCTCGCGCTGCGCGCGCTCTGAGGCCAGGCGCTCCTGCGTCGCGTCCAGGCGCGGACCGAGCTCCTCGAACGGGACCCCGGCGAGCTCGTCGGGCAAGGTGACCTCCTCGATGTCCCGACCGCCGAGCAGCCCGCGGATCTCCGCCGCCTGGCGCTGCGGGTAGATCAGCACCGCGCCGACCCGGTCGGCGGCGATGTCGGCAGCCACGACCTCGCAGCGACCGCCGGTGATCCGCTCCAGCTCGGACCGGATCAGACCGATGACGGCCCGGTAGCGTGCCCCGACGACGATGCCGGTCGAGCCGTAGCCGCGGATCGACGGCAGCCGCCCGAGCACGGCCTGCAGGCCATCCACGAGACGGCGGTAGCTGTCGAGCCGCGCGATCTCGCCGCACAGGCGGACACGCTCCTCGGTCAGGCGAGCGGCGACGGAGCGGAGTGATCGGAACCCTTCCACGCGCTCGAGCAGCTCGTCGTCGCCGAGTCCCCACAACTCGCCCAGTGGGCCGAGCGCGCGTGGATCGGGCGGACCGGCGCCCGGCCCGGTGGAGCCTGCGCCCGCGAGGACACCGTCGAGCTGCGCGTCGAGCTGGGCAATGACCTCGAGGGCGCGTTCGAAGACGCCGGCGGGCCCGTCGTCGGCAGGTCCCGCGAACGTCGCCGGACCCACGCCGGCCGGTGGCTCGAAGGGCACGAGATGAACCAGTCCCGTCCGGTGTACGGCGCGGACCGTCGTCCCGGCCAACGGGCGTGGGGTCACGATGTCGATCCGGCGCATCCGGGCGAGCATCGTCAGACCTCGGCCTCGCCGAGGACGGCCGCTACTATCGCATCGACCGCCGCCTCGAACGCCGGACCAGCATCCTGGTCCTGGCCCGCCTCCCGATCGATCTGGGCAAGCTCCGCCTCGGCGGCGGCGATCTGCGCGTCCGCGAGCTCGCGGTAGCGCTCGCGAAGCGTTCCGAGGGCAGCCTCGACCTGGTGCTCGCCGGCCGCGGCGATCTCCTCGGCCGCGGCGGTGGCAGCGCTGAGCCGCCGGTCGGCTTCGGCTTCGGTCGCGAGGCGTCTTGCACGCGAATCGAGCTCGACCTGCTCCAGCTCCGTGAGAAGCGACACGGTCATGCCACCTCCGGCCGGGCGCCTGAGTCCGGCTCTTGTGAGTGTCTACGCCGGGCAGTCGACTGGGGAAGGTGTATGGGTACCGATCACGGGAGCCGTTCGGCCTGCGGGGCGACCGAGCGGGGCGGGACAGGTTCGGGGGCCGGGTCAGCGGGCGTGGCAGGTTCGGGGCGGCCGGAGCCAGTGCTCCCGAAGGCGACTGGTCCGATCGCCGAGGCCGACCAGGCCGAGGTCGGTCCAGTAGCGGTTGGGCATGGCCCGATGGAGCGGAGCCGACCCCGCGAGCCGCCAGTAGCCCTTCCGGCTGGCCGCCCACTGGCGGGCCACGAACACATGGCCCCGCCGCTCCAGCTCGTGGTCGAGGTCGTCGAGCATGATGTTGGCCAGGAGCGGCGAGAGGGGTGACCCCCTGGTGGGTGCCCTCCACCGTCGCGACCTTCACGCCACCGACCATGACCACCTCACGGTGACGCCGTTGCCTCCGGCTAGGGCTAGGGGTTCGCACCACCTCGATCCCCAGAGGACTTTCACCTCCAAGCTGCTGCCCATGCCGGGCGTACATCGCGAACGCCGGCGCCCCAAACGCCGGC
>JBBEBJ010000216.1:0-2142 GCA_040882425.1 Chloroflexota bacterium
CAGGGACGCCAACGTGATTGGAATCGGGCCACGCATCGGGCCACGCATCGGGCCACGCATCGGGCCAGTTATCGAGCCACGCATCGGCCTACGCGGTGATATCCGACCTCGCTGGTCGGGATTGGCGTCTCGCGCTACACTCGAATGCGCATGGACGACCTCTACCGTGACTACATCCTCGAGCACTATCGGCGGCCCCACAACTTCGGGGTCGTCGAGGACGCCGACGCGTCGTACGAGGGCGCCAACCCGTTGTGTGGCGACCGGATCACCCTGATGCTCGGGGTCAGGGACGGGATCGTCGATCGAGTCGGCTTCACGGGCCGCGGCTGCGCGATCAGCCAGGCGAGCGCGTCGCTGCTGACCGACGAGATCAAGGGCAAGCCGCTGGCCGAGGTCAGTGCCTTCCGCGCGGACGACCTGCTCGACCTGCTCGGCATCGAGATCAGCCCGGCCCGCCTCAAGTGCGCGATGCTCAGCCACGACAGCCTCCAGCACGTGCTGGCCGATCTTGGTGTCGCCGATCCCACGAACAAGACGCCGAGCCCGGCGGAGGCCGGCGCATGAGCACCGACAAGAACACGCGGCGCCTCGCCCCACGGATCGAGCGCTGCTGCAGGTGTCGCCAGCCGGCCTGAGCCGGCTCGTCGTCCCGCGGACCCGTCCGCGCCTCCCTTCTTACCGCCCTGGGGCCACACCGGCCGCCAGCCCGTCGATCATCGGAGCCCCTTCGCCCCATGCCAAAGTCCTACGCCGACCTCCTTCGCGAGGCTCGAGCGCAAATCAAGGAAGTCACCCCCCAGGAGGTCGATGCCCTGCCGCCGGGTTCGGCGACCCTCGTCGATGTTCGCGAGGCGTCGGAATGGGAGCAGGGCCACCTGCCGGCCGCGCATCACGTCTCCAAGAGCTACATCGAGCAGCAGATCGAGGCGGTCGCGCCCGACCGCGACGCGCCGGTGATCCTCTACTGCGCCGGCGGGGTTCGCTCGCTGTTCGCCGGCCAGACCCTCGCCGAGATGGGCTACACCAACGTCGCCTCCATGTCGGGCGGGTTCCAGGCCTGGAAGGGCGCCGGTCTCGACTTCGAGACGCCCGTCGTGCTGACCGCCGAGCAGAAGCTCCGGTACAGCCGCCACCTGCTGATCCCGGAAGTCGGCGCGGCCGGCCAGGCGAAGCTTCTCGAGTCGAAGGCGCTGCTGATCGGCGCCGGTGGACTCGGTTCGCCGGCCTCGCTGTATCTCGCGGCCGCAGGCGTCGGGACGATCGGGATCGTCGACTTCGACGTCGTCGACGTGAGCAACCTGCAGCGCCAGATCCTGCACACGACCGATCGGGTGGGGGAGCGCAAGACCGAGTCGGCGCGTCGCTCGATCAACGCCCTCAACCCCGACATCAAGGTCGTGGCGCACGAGGAGATGCTGGTCGCGGAGAACGTCGAGCGAATCATTGCCGGGTACGACGTGATCCTCGACGGCACCGACACGTTCGAGACGCGCTACATCCTCAACGACGCGGCGGTCGCGGCCGGCATCCCGGTCATCCATGCCAGCGTCTTCCGGTTCGAGGGCCAGCTGACGACGTTCGTCCCGTACGAGGGCCCGTGCTACCGCTGCCTCTACCCGACCCCGCCGCCGCCCGAGCTCGCACCGGGCTGCTCGGTGGCCGGCGTGCTCGGCGTCGTCCCCGGGATCCTCGGCCTGCTGCAGGCCAACGAGGTGCTCAAGGTGCTGCTCGGGATTGGCCAGACCCTCGCCGGCCGGCTGCTGCTGTTCGATGCCCTCGAGACCGAGTTCACCGAGCTCAAGCTACGCCGCGATCCGAACTGCCCGGTCTGCTCGGACGGCGCCGTGGAGGCGCGGAAGGCCGGCCGACCGTTCGCGGTCGCCAATGTCGGCGCGGACGCCCCATTCCTGCTCACCACGACCGGAGCCGCCGGCAAGATCTCACCGGAGGCCCGGGCGTGAGCACGGTCTACATTCCGTCCGTGCTGCGTGCCAACGTCGGCGGCGTCAAGTCGATCGAGCTCGAGGGCGACTCGATCCGCGGCGTCGTCGATGCGCTCGTGGCGAAGCATCCTTCGCTCGGATCGCAGCTCCTGACCGAGGACGGCGACCTCAACCGGTTCGTCAACGTGTACGTCAA
>JBBEBJ010000216.1:2242-10472 GCA_040882425.1 Chloroflexota bacterium
CGCAGCTCCTGACCGAGGACGGCGACCTCAACCGGTTCGTCAACGTGTACGTCAACGGGCAGGACGTCCGCTACCTGGCCGGGCTCGACACACCGGTCGCGCCGGCGGACGAGGTTCGACTGCTGCCGGCGATGGCCGGCGGCTGAGGCGATGGCCATGCCTGCCCTGCGCGCCGTCGAACCCGACGACCACGGCCACCCGCCAGGGCCCGACGCGGATGACGACCACCCGCACTTCCACGACCATGACGAACTGCCCCGCCACGGCGGACGGTTCGAGAACATCCTCGATGCCATCGGCTATACGCCGTTGGTCGAGATCCCGCGGATGTCGCCAAATCCCGCCGTCCGGATCTTCGCCAAGCTGGAGATGCTCAACCCGACCGGGTCCGTCAAGGACCGCGTCGCGAAGTACCTGATCGAGGATCTCGAGGCGCGCGGGCTGCTCCACGAGGACTCGATCATCCTGGAGCCGACGTCGGGCAATACCGGGATCGCGCTGGCGATGATCGGGCGGCGGAAGGGCTACCGGGTCGCGCTGGTCATGCCCGACAACGTGACCAACGAGCGCCGCCAGATGGCCGCGCTCTTTGGCGCGGAGGTGATCGATTCGCCCGGCGCGCTGGGGAGCAACGGCGCGATCGCGCTGGCCAAGCACCTGGTCGCAAAGGACGCGCGGTTCGTCATGCCGTACCAGTACGGCAACGAGGCCAATCCGCGGGCCCACTACGAGACGACGGGCCCGGAGATCCTCGCCGACTGCCCCGAGATCGACGTGTTCGTCGCCGGGATGGGCACGGCGGGGACGCTGATGGGCGTGTCGCGCTACCTGCGTGAGCACAAGCCGGGGGTCCGGGTCGTGGCCGCCGAGCCGATGCCCGGCGAGCTCGTCCAGGGCCTTCGCTCGCTCGACGAGGGCTTCATCCCGGAGATCCTCGACCCCTCGCTGATCGACGCGAAGCTCCTCGTCTCGAACCGCGACGCGCTCGCCGCACTGCGCGACCTCGTCTTCCGCGAGGGGATCTTCGGCGGGCCCTCGTGCGGGGCCGTGCTGGTGGCCGCGGCGCGGGTGGCGCAAGGGATGGAGCGCGGCACGATCGTGGCGCTGCTCCCCGACGGTGGCTGGAAGTACCTGTCGGCGGGCACGTTCTCGACCAATCTCGATGAGATGGAGGAGGCCCTCGAGGGCGGCGTCAACTGGTGGTGAGGACGTTCGGCGCCGTGCCTGCGGTCGCGCGCGAGGTGTCAGCCAGTGACGATCTCCCTTGGGCGATAGCGGGACTGGTGAGCGTCCGTCCGTCCACCGGTGACCCGCGCGACATCGCCCAAGGGCGATTGTCGGTGGAGGTCAGTCGCCGCTCCCCACGTTTGCGGGCACGCACGTGAGCGCCGACCCGGACCACGGCCACCCCGGTCCCATCGAGGCCGACCTGCCCTCCCGGATCCGCGACCAGCTCATCGCCCACGCCCTAGCCCAGTACCCCAACGAGATGTGTGGGCTGATCGTTGGTGACGCGCCGGCGGCCGAGGGAGGGCGCGCGCTCCGCTTCGAACCGGCCCGCAACAAGGCCGCCTCGCCGTACCGGTACGAGATCGATCCCGACGACCTCCTGCGCCTGACCATTGCGACCGACGACGCCGACGAGGTGTTCTGGGGGATCGTCCACTCGCATACCCACACGCCCGCATCGCCGTCACCGACCGACGTCGGCCTCGCCTTCTACCCCGATTCGTTGTATCTCCTCGTCTCGCTCAGCGAGACCGAGACCGATCCGCAGACGAGCGCGCCGGGCATCCGCGCGTGGCGGATCGTCGGCGGCGAGGTGTCCGAGGTCGCGCTGCGCTGATCGGCAGCTGGTTGGCTAGTCGCAGCGCAGGCCGTCCTTCGGCACCGTGAGCTCGAGCAGGTAGTCGTCGAGTGCGTCCTGCACGCACGCGCTGTCGCCGTACGCGGTGTGGCCCTCGCCTCCGTACGTGACGAGCACGGCCGACTCGAGCTGGTCGGCCAACGCCTCTGCCCAGTGGTAGGGCGTGGCCGGGTCGCCGGTCGTGCCGACGACCACGATCGGCGGAGCGCCCTTCGCCGTGATCGCTCGCGGCGTTCCCTGCGCCGGGACCGACCAGAAGGCGCATACGAGGTCGTTGTAGGCAACGAACTGGGCGAAGTGCGGCGCGGCCTCGGTCAACCTGGTCGCCCAGCCCGTGTAGACGTCCACGTCCGTGGGGGCCGGGTAGTCCAGGCACGTGTTGCCGACGTAGGCGTCCTGCATGTTCGAGTACGAACCGTTTGGCTTGCGCCCGCGGAACGGGTCCGAGATCGCGAGCATCAGCGACCCGTCGCCGCCCTTCGCCTGCGCCAGGGCCGTCGCGAGGATCGGCCAGTACGATTCGGAGTAGAGCGCACCGAGCACCGCCGACCAGGCCAGGCCCGGCCCAACCAGCCGCGGATCGCCGATCCGAGGTGCGGGGATGGGGTCCTCGTCGATGGAGGTCATCAGCGCGTCGAACGCCGTGGCCGACCTGCCGCCCTCGTGGAAGGCGCACCCTGTCCGCTCCGCGCAGTCCGCCAGGAAGCTCCTCAGGGCGCGCTCGAACCCCCTGCCCTGGTCGGACCGGAACTGCTCGAGACCGAGCGACGGATCGATGGCGCCGTCGAGGGCCATGGCGCGGACGTTCGCGGGGAAGTGCTCGGCGTACATCGCCCCGATCAGCGTCCCGTACGAGAAGCCGAGGTAGGTCAGTCGATCGTCGCCGACCGCGGCGCGGATCATGTCGAGGTCGCGGGCGACCGCGTCAGTCGACAGGTAGGGCAGGGTCGCGTCGTTCCGCCGGGCGCACGCTTCTGCGTATTCGCGCGCCGAGTCGACCAGCGCTACGAGCTCGGCCGAGTCGTCGGGCGACGGGTCCAGGGCGGCGTGGCCGTCGAGGTTGTCGATGCACCGGATCGCCGTGCTGGAATTTACGCCGCGCGGGTCGAAGCCCACGATGTCGAACCGCTCGCGGAGCGCCTTCGGGAAGCTGGCGATGCCCTCGCGCACGAACTCGACGCCCGATGCCCCCGGTCCGCCGGGGTTCAGCAGCAGCGAGCCGATCCGCTGCGCCGGCTTGGTGGCCGCGGCGCGGATGAGCGAGATGTTCAGGTAGCCATCGGATGGTGCGGCGTAATCCCGCGGGACGCGCACCTCCGTGCAACCGAAGCCGCCGCCGCAGTCGGACCAGCGGGCCGGGCGGACCGAAGGAGCGGCGGGGGACGTGGACGGCTCGGCGGACGCGACCGCGACGGCGGATGCGGCCGGTGATGGCGAGCTCGCCCCGGTCGCCGTCGCGGAGTTCGCGGATTGATCCGCCGGCCCGCACGCCGACGCAATGACGAGGGACACGAGGACGGCGATGCGGATTCCGGATCGACCGGGTCTGGACACGTCGGCAGGATAGCGGAGCCGGCAGCAGGCTCCGCCAGCACGATGGTCCGTGCCCGCGGCGCGCGCGACGGCGGTTCGTGCGGCCGTGCCGGCGGCTCGCGCGGCCGCGGCGATCAGCGGCCGGCGGCCACCAGGTCCGACTCGTCCTCGGGATTGTTGCGCTCGGCCGGCGGCGGGGTCGGCCGGACGATGAGCACGGAGCACGGCGCGTGGAGCAGCACGTTCCGGGCGACGCTGCCGAGGATCAGACGCTGCAATCCGCTCTGGCCGCGGGTGCCGACGACGATGAGACCGGCTTCACGGGCCCGGGCCTCGGCAACGATCTCGTGCGCTGGGTCGCCCTGGCGGACAAGCGGGGTCACGTCGAACCCGCCAGACCGGAGCCGTGCGGCCGCGGCTTCGTTTTCGGCGCGCCGGCTCTCTTCGAGCTCGTGCGTTGACTCGATGTACTGCGCCATGGCCTCCGGGTAGAGGAGCGGTGTCAACGCGGAACCGCCCGGGGAGTGCTCCTCGGCCACGGTCAAAACCGTCACCGGCAGGCCGGTGAAGAGCGGCCAGCTGGTGAGGACGGCCTCGGCGTGGCGCGCGCTCGGCGACCCGTCGTCGGCGAAGACGACCGGACCGAGCCGCTCATCGCGGGCGACCAGGACCGGACACGGCGCGTGATCCACCACTTCCGAGGAGACCGAGCCGAGCAGCATCGATTCCCAACGGCCGTGCCCACGATGCCCGACGACGATCAGGTCAGCCGGCATCGAGCGGGCTTCGTCGACGATGGCGCTTGCCGCCCGCCCGCGGACGAGGACCGGTTCGATGACCACGTCTGATCGCGCCGAGCGGATCTCACGTTCCGCCGTCTCGAGGGCATCGCGGTGGACGCGCAGGGCCTCCTCCTCGATGCGATCGGCGTCCGGCTGCACGTCCACCACCCACGGAACACCCAGGAGATCGGTTCGCGTGGGAGCCACACTGACAATCCGGACGCGGCCACCCTCTCGCCATGGCAACGCGGCCACGAGATCGCGGGCCTGGTCGGCCGCCCGGGAGCCATCGGTTGCGAGCAGGATGCGCATGGCGATCTCCTTTGATCGGTTCATCCTCTGCCGTTGTCTGCCCCGCGCCATGTGACGAACGGCCCGAATAGGGATCGCCGTGCGGCCCGAATCGACGGAGCGCGGCGGCGCGGCTCGACCAGCACCGGGCCGCGACTGGATCAGCCCCGGGCGGCGAGCGCCTCGATCAGCGACGTCTCCGTCGGCGTGGCGCCAAGGCCCAACCGGGCACCCACGCGCGCCGGGAGCGGCGGCTCAAGGTAGGTCGACGCCAGCGTCGGCCATTCGGTCTCCGCGAAGACCTCCGCCGGTGAGCCGTCGAGTACGATCCGGCCCGCGCGCATGACCACGACGCGTTCGAACGACTCGGCCACGAACCGCATGTCGTGGCTGATGGCGACGACGGTCCGGCCGGCCGCGCCGAGCTCGTCGATGACCGCCTGGACCCGGGCGATCCCGCGCGCGTCCTGACCGGTCGTCGGCTCGTCGAGGACGACGATCGGCGTGTCCATCGCGAGGATCGATGCGAGGGCGAGGAGCTTGCGCCGCGAGTAGCCCAGATCGTACGGGTTCGTCTTCGCGTCGGCCTCGAGTCCGGTCGCCGTCAGCGCGTGCTCGACCAGGCGGAGCAGCTCGGGTCCGCTCCGCCCCAGGTTGCGCGGCCCGAACTCCACCTCAGCCTGCACGCGGCCGGCGAAGATCTGCCGATCCGGATCCTGGAATGCGAGGCCCACCACCGCGGCCAGCGCCGCCACCCGCCGCCCCGCGGTGTCCTGGCCGTCGATGAGCACGCGCCCCTCCGTCGGTCGGAGCAGTCCGTTGAAGTGGCGGACGAGCGTGCTCTTGCCCGAGCCGTTCTGTCCGACGATGGCCACCCGTTGCCCGGCCTGGATCGTCAGATCGACCCCGTCGACCGCCCGGGTACCGCCCTCGTAGACATGGACGAGCGACTCGACCCGGATCATCGGTTGTCCTCGAGGGCGGCGGGGAGAATCGTCGCCGCCGTGCGAGCCTCCTCGAGAACCAGCTGTTCGAGGCCCCCGGTCGTGTCCAGGCCGGCGGTCGCGAACGCCCGCTGCAGCCGCACCCGCGCCGGCGGCTCGACGCCGAGTTCGACGAGCATCGGATCGGCGAGCACGTCCGCCGTGGGTCCGTCACGCACGATCTGCCCGTCGTCGATGACGATCATCCGGGTGCACAGCCCGTCGAGCAGGTCGGTCTTGTGCTCCGCCACCAGGAGCGAGGTCCCGGCGTCGGCGAGCTGGCGAAGCGCCTCGGCGACGAGGCGCGTGCCTGCCGGGTCGAGCTGGGCCGTTGGTTCGTCCAGGATCACGTGACCCGGCCGCATGGCCAGGAGCGATGCGATGCCGACGAGCTGTGCCTGGCCGCCCGACAACCTGGCCGGGTTGCGTTCGGCGATCGCCTCGAGACGGAGGAGGCGGAGCGCAGCCCACGTCCGCTTCACGGTCTCCTCGATTCTCAGTCCCAGGTTCATCGGACCGAGAGCGACCTCCTCGAAGACGGTCGCGGCGATCCCCGAGCGCTGGGTGTTCGGGTTCTGGAAGCCGACGACCACCCGTTCGGCGAGCTCGTACGTCGCCAGCCTGGCCATCGGTTCGCCGTCGATCGTCAGGGTGCCGCGCAGCTCACCACCGACGGACGCGGGGGCAAGCCCCGACGCGACGAGGCAGAGCGTGGATTTGCCGGCTTCGTTCGGCCCGATCAGGCCGACGGTTTCGCCGTCGGCGATGGTCAGCGAGATGTCGCGCAGGACAGAGCGGGCATACCCAGGGTAGCGGTAGCTCTCCGCCTTGAGCTCGAGGGTCATGGCGTCGGCGGCACGACGCCGGTCATCCGACCGACGATGAAGCCGAGCAACGCCGCCAGCATGGCGGCGCGCACGAGGAGCTGGACCGTGTCGTCCGGTGATCGCCACAGGAGCTCACGCCGTCCCGGCCGACCAAACGCGCGGACCTCCAGGGCCAGGCTGCGCTCCTCGACCTCCGTCAGGGACGACAGGATCACCGGGCCGACGAGCGGCAGCACTCCGCGGATCCGCGCTCGCAGGCTGCCCTCGGTGTCGAGCCCTCGAGCCCGCTGGGCGGACTGGATGACGGCGGCGCGCTCGACCATGGCCGGGACGGCCTCGATCGTATTGAGGGCAATGAACGCGAGGCGAGGCGACAGGCGCCGCCGCTCCAGGTCGAGGACGAACGCCGCGGGGTGCGTGGTCAGGCCGAACAGCCCGATCGCCGTGGAGATGGCCAGCAGACGGACGAGCGTCTGGCCGGCGAAATCGACGCCCTCGGCAGTCGCGTCAAACGGCCCGATGGTGAAGAGCACGGTCTCGCCGGCCCTCGTGAAGACGCTGACCAGGATCACGGAGATGGCGATCGGCAGCGTCAGCAGCAGGGAGACGCGCAGCAGCCTCCCCAGCACGCCGGCGAGGGCGGCGGCCGGCAGGATCGTCAGGAGGATGATCGCCAGCGGCCCGACATAGCCACCGATGACGAATGCGCCGATGGACTGGACCGTCGCCGCGACGGCCTTGGTGAGCGGGTTGAGCCGGTGATAGGCCGACGGTGCGGGCGGAGCCAGGTTCGCGAGGAAGGCCTCGTCCGCCGCACCGAGTGCCGCTATGCCTCCTCCAGGCCGATCGCCTGTTCACCCTGGGGGAAGCGGGCGGTGAACCGCCGGCTCAGGGCACCCAGGATGGCGAACACGACAAAGAAGGTCAGCGTCTTGTCGATCGGGTCGGAGAGCAGTCCCTGCTGGAGGACGGCCGTCGATAGGTCCGAACCAGCCTGCTGGAACGCGGCGACGAGGAGGTCCGTGCCGGAGCCGGTGACGCCACCGAAGACCAGGGACGAGATCGGCGCCGAGATGATCGCCGAGATGATCCCGCAGACCAATCCGGCGACGAATACATACGCAGCGCCGAGGTCTCGGCGAAGGAACAGCAGCGCCAGGAGCCCCAGCACCGCGGCGATCAGGACCAACGCAACGATCCACCCGAGGATGACGAACACAGGATCGCTGCCCTCCGCGAAGAAGGTCAGCTCGAGGAGGTTCGTATCGCTGTTCGTATAGAACGGGATGAACCCGTAGATCCCGATGACGGCCACGATCGCGACGACGATCGCCGCGCCGATCGCGAGCCGATCCCACGACGTGTTCGGGCGGCTGCGGAAGAATCCGAACCGACCGAAGATGCCGGCCAGGAGCCCGATCTCGACCGCCACGATGAAGAACGGTGCGGCGTAGTCGGAATGGAACGGCGCGGGCAGCACGTACGTCCAGATCAGGTTCGCGAGCCCCCCGGTGAGCGCTCCCGCGAGCGGCCCGGCGAGGACGCCGACCAGGATCGTGCCGATCGAGTCGAGGTAGATCGGCACCTTCAGCGCGGCAGCAACGGTCTGGCCGAGGATGATGTTGATCGCGATCGCGATGGGGATGAGGACGATGGTCCGCGTGTCGAACTGGCGAGCGATGGACTCGAACCGTTTCGTCTGGGCGTACTCCGTGGCCGCGTATGCCAGGAATCCCGCGAGCAGTGAGACGACCAACAGGACGATCAGCGTGTTCTGGGCGGCAACCAGCCCAGTGGTCTCGTCGGGCGTCAGGTCGAGCGGGCCGGCGACCGCGAGCCCGATCCCGAGCACGACAAAGAACGCAATGATCCCCGCGAGTGCGCGGGTCAACCCAGACGTCATCCTCGCTCCTCCTGCAACCTCGGTCCCTCCGGACGCCCCGGTCC
>JBBEBJ010000216.1:10572-11673 GCA_040882425.1 Chloroflexota bacterium
CCCGGTCCGTAGTGTGCTACGCGGAACGGGCCGCCGCCAGCCCTCCGACGCGCTCCACGAGGCGATCCATGAACTCCGGGATGTTGGCGCTGACCGCGACGTCGAGGTTTGGCGGCCGGCCGGTCAGCTTCCGCCGGTCCGCGACGGTCATCCCGGTGGTCAGCGTGCCTCGCGTCTCGACGTCGACGTGGAGCGGTTCGGTGGTCACGAGGCCGCGATCCAGGGCGGCGGCCACGGCCAGGGGGTCATGGATGAACGCACCGTAGAAACCGTCGTACCGGGCGTGGAACTCCATGTAGAACCGGAGCGCGTCGGCGATGTAGCGGACGATCGGGTTGCTGGCCACGGAGCGGGTCGCCTGCATCGGATCCTCGCCCCGCGCGAGCGCGACCGAATCGTCCGGCGTGCTGCCCGCGCGCCGCGCCAGCCGGACGACATCCTCGGGCAGGACCCTCGCCTGCTCGGTCACGTCGAGCCCGAGGGCCAGTGGCCGCGGGATCGCCTGGTCCGCCGCGGTCGCGTCGCCCCAGGCCCGGAAGACGATCCCGGCCGCCTCGGGGTCGCAGTGGATGTTCCACTCGGTCGTGGGAGTCGTGTTGCCGGAGACACCGAACGCGCCGCCCATGAGGACGTACCCCTTGAGCAGCCTTGGCAATTCGGGCTCGCGCATGACGGCGAGGGCCAGGTTGGTCAGCGGGCCGAGCGTCACCAGCGTGATCTCGCCCGGTCGGAGCCGGGCTTCGTCGATGATCAGGTCCACGGCGTGCCGGCTCGACAGGGGCTGGCTCGGCGGCGGTAGCTCGGCGTGCCCCAGGCCCTGCGGCCCATGTGTCTCGGGCGTGGTCTCGAGCGGCCGGATGAGCGGCACCTCGCGCCCGAGTGCGACTTCCACGTCGGCTCGACCGGCGAGCTCCAGGATGGCACGCGTATTGATCGCGACCTGCCAAGCGTCGATGTTGCCCGACACGCACGTCGCGGCGACCAGCTCGGCGTCGGGCGAGGCGGCCGCGTAGAGGAGCGCCAGGCTGTCGTCGATCCCGGTGTCGACGTCGAGGATCAGCGCGGTCCGGTCGGTCATGGTCAACCGATGCTAGCCGAGCG
>JBBEBJ010000217.1:0-1859 GCA_040882425.1 Chloroflexota bacterium
CCCGCGACCCTCACCTTGGCAAGGTGATGCTCTACCAACTGAGCCACTTCCGCCTGAAGATCCGACCACCTTCCTGGGGTGGTGCCGAGAGCCAGAATCGAACTGGCGACACCGCGATTTTCAGTCGCGTGCTCTACCAACTGAGCTATCTCGGCCCGATGGTCAACCAGCCGTCGGCTGCCCGTCGGCGGCTCGGAGGATACCACGGGCCTCGCGAGACCATCAAGAAACGGGCCCGCCACCAGGTCCTGCCCGACCGCCCACCGACCCTACTCCAGCCCGGCCAGGCTGGCCGATTCGGCGGTCCCCAACGGCGGCTCACCGGTCAGCTGCCGGAGCCGGTTGATCCGATCGATGATCGGCGGATGGGTCGACATCAACCCCGACGCCCGGGCCTCGAACTTCTTGATCGGGTTCGTGAAGTACATGTGCTGGGTCCCGCGGTTCGCGACCTCGAGGATCTCCGGGTCGCCGGAGATCTTGGCCAGCGCCCGCTCCAGACCATAGGGATTCCGGGTCAGCTCGACCGCGGAGGCATCGGCGAGGTACTCGCGCTGCCGGTTGACCGCCAGCTGGATGAACCGGCTGATGATCGGTGCCAGGATGGCCAGGACGATGGCGATCACGAAGATGATCGCCTGCGCCCCGCCGCCACCCTCCCGACTGCTCGAGCGCCGACCGCCGCCCCAGAAGGTGAAGCGCAGGAAGAAGTCAGCGAGGATGGCGATCGCCCCGACCATCACGCCGACGATCAGCGCGAACCGGATGTCGAAGTTGCGCACGTGCGAGAGCTCGTGGCCGATCACGCCCTGCAGCTCCTCGCGATCGAGCTTCTCGAGCAGGCCCGTCGTGACCGCGATCGAGGCGTGCTTGGGGTCCCGTCCGGTGGCGAAGGCATTCGGGGCGCTGTCGTCGATGACATAGACCGCGGGCATCGGGACGTTGGCCGCGATCGCCATCTCGCGGACGACGTTGAGGAGCTGCGGCCCGGACTGCTCGGTGACCGGCCTTGCCCCGCTGACGGTCAGGACCAGCTTGTCACCGCCAAAGTAGGACGCGACGCCGGAGATCGAGCCAACCGCGAGGGCGAGCCCGGTTGCG
The DNA here is from genome assembly GCA_040882425.1 of Chloroflexota bacterium. Taxonomy (GTDB): domain Bacteria; phylum Chloroflexota; class Limnocylindria; order Limnocylindrales; family CSP1-4; genus SPCO01. The sequence continues at coordinate 1,102 of JBBEBJ010000217.1, forward strand.
GCGATGCCCCCCTCCGGCGCGCCGACGACGGCATAACCGATCGCGAAGCCGAGCAATCCGAGCACAGCGACCACGAAGGCCGCCATGAGGAAGGAGTTCCGTTTGTTCGCCGAGATCTGCCCGTAGAACGACCCGGTGGCCACCGAAGCTTCGCGTGCCGGGCGATCAGCCGAGGCTGAGATCGACGGTCGGGGTCACGTCGGCGGCGGGCTCCGCGTCGAAGAATTCGCGCTTGGTGAAGCCGAACGGGCCGGCGATCAGCAGCGCCGGGATGGTGGCGATATTGGTGTTGTAGTCGAGGACGGTCGCGTTGTAGTGCTGGCGCGAGAACGAGATCTGGTTCTCGGTCGTCGTCAGCTGCTCCTGCAGCTCGAGCACGTTCTGGCTGGCCTTGAGCTCGGGGTAGTTCTCGACGACGGCAAAGAGCGAGCGAAGCGAGCTCGTGAGCATGTTCTCGGCGGCGGCCTGCTGGGCCGGGCCCTGCGCTCCGGCGGCGACGGCCGCGGCGCGTGCGTTGGTGACGTCGGTCAGGACCTTCTGCTCGAAGCCCATGTAGCCCTTGACGGCGTTCACGAGGTTCGGGATCAGGTCGTGGCGGCGCTTGAGTTGGACCTCGATCTGGGCGAACGCCTCGTCGATCCGCAGGCGCTTCTGGACGAGGCCGTTGTAGATCCCGATCACGACGATGACCAGGACGACGACGACCGCGAGAACGATGATCAGCGTGAGGTCCATACCCCTCCTCCGGTCAGGTGCGA
>JBBEBJ010000218.1:0-1859 GCA_040882425.1 Chloroflexota bacterium
ACATGCCAGCCTGTCACGCTGGAGATCGCCGGTTCGAATCCGGTCGGGTCCGCCACAAGCGCTTTTTCCTACGCCCCGTCCGCCCGCCCGGACGGGGCGTTCCTCGTTTTCTCGACACGATCGCGGTGGCCATGTCGACGTCTGGCACAATCGATCCCATGAAGATGCGCCCGCTCCGGGCAGCCCTGGGCATCGTCGCCGTGGCGCTCGCCCTGACGGTGCTGGTCGCGTTCGCCGGCCCGTTGCTGCTTGCCGCAACAGGGCAGCCATCAGACCCGCCGCCGGTCGGCGCGGCCGCGTCAGCCTCCGCACCCTCGCCCACCGGATCGCCCGCGAGCCCTGCAGTCGCATCGCCGTCGGCCGCCACCCCGTCGCCGTCTCCGACGGCGTCCCCGTCACCGACCCCCTCGCCGGTCGAGGTGGCGTTCGTGCCGGTGACCCACTTCCGGGCGACGCCGACATCGACGAGTCTCAAGGAGGTCCGCGCCGTCCTGGCGGGGACCAGCGGCCGGTACGACGCGCTCGAGCTCGTGTCCGGTGAGGCCGACGCGATCCTCGCAGCACTCGGGGTCGCCCGGCCGGCGGACTCGAGCCGGCTCGTCCTGGCCAGCGACGCCTCGAAGCTGGCCAGCGACCTGGCGACGTCGCGGAAGCGGCTCGCCTTCGTGCGGGCCGACGCCGTCGGGCCGTCCGTTCGCGCCCTCGCGTGGGGTGGTGACGCGCTCTTTGGCGTCGACCGCGCGACCGAGCGCAGCGATTGGCCGCTGGTGGCGGCCTTCGCCCCGGGCACGCCCTCGGACGGGTTCGACCCATCCGCAACGTGGACCCTCTTCGCCGGCGGCGACATCCTCCTCGATCGGGGCGTCTACAGGACGCTCGTCGTCGAGGAGAAGGGCGCCGACTTCCCGTTCGACGGCGGGACGGCCGAGATCACCAGCCGCTACTGCTGCTCCTCGTTCGGCTGGGAACTGCCGCGGACGAAGCGGACCGGGAACGCGGGTGCCGTCCGGGCGCTCATCGAGGGCGCCGATCTTGCCATCGCCAACTTCGAGAACCCGGCCCCCAACCGGGTGCGCTGGCACACCCGGGGCACGGTCTTCTCGGCGGATCCGGCGCTGATCGACGGCCTCGCGAATGCCGGCATCGACTACCTCTCGCTCGCCAACAACCACATCCGTGATGCCGGCGGACAGGGGATCCTCCAGACGATCGACAACATCCGCGAGCGTGGCATCGAGGTGTCCGGCGCGGGGGTGGACCTCGCCGCCGCCCGCAAGCCGGCCATGCTCGAGGCTGGTGGGCTGACCGTGGCCGTGCTCGGGTACGACGCCATCGCCGGCTACTACCACGCGACGGCCGACAAGATCGGGAGCGCGCCGCTGTCCGTGTCCATCGTCCGGGCCGACATCAAGGCCGCGCGGAAGGCGGGTGCCGACGTCGTGATCGTCTTCCCGCACTGGGGCACGGAGTACCGGTCGAAGCCGTTCGCGGCCCAGCAGCGGCTGGCCCGGATGATCGTCGATGCGGGGGCCGACATGGTCATCGGCAACCACGCCCATTGGGCCGCGGCCATGGAGGTCCACGATGGCAAGCCGATCTGGTACGCGCTCGGCAACTTCGTGTTCGACCAGACGTGGTCTGAGCCGACGATGGAGGGGATCACCCTCGAGCTGACCTTCCGGGGATTCGAGCTCGTCCAGGCGCGGATGCGCCCGCACATCATCCTGGATCGTTCGCAGCCGAACTTCCTCGATACGGCCGGCGACGGCAAGGTGGTCATGGGCCAGGTGTTCTCGGCCTCCAAGGGGTTATTGCCCTGGTGAGCTGGCCGGCCCGCGCCTGGGCCCGGCGCGCTAGAC
>JBBEBJ010000219.1:0-1857 GCA_040882425.1 Chloroflexota bacterium
CTAGGTGGCTGGTGTGAAACGCGCGTTCTGAACGGCTGACGGAAGGGCGCGGGCGCCGACCGGGACGGGTTCACCCGATTGCGACCTGGAGTGGACGGGTGGATCCCGGTTGCCCGTCGGCGAATGCTTCTCCGGGTGAGGCGCGGCTCCTGCTCAGGCTGGCCGGATCGCCCAGGTTCCGCCCGACCCGGTGAGCCCGAGCACCGCGAGCCTCGCCAGGTTGGCCGCGGCGGCGAGGAGCGCAAAGTCCGCGCCGACCTTGAGCCTGCCCCGGACGCGGACCCGCCTGCCGCCGTGGCGCCGGCGCATCAGGTGGGCGAGCTTGCGCTCAACCTTGGGACGCGTGGCCCGGTAGTCGGCGCGCCACGCGGGGTCGCGCGTGGCGGCCCGGCCGAGCGCGAGGTGTGCTTCGTGGGGGCCGACGGTGATCCGCCGTCCCGCCGGGGATGACGTGCAGCGAGCGGCGAGCGGACAGGCGGTGCAGGCGGAGCGGAACCGGGCCTCGAAGCCCGGGGCGTGCCGGATGAGCGGCGCGGTCCGGCCGGCCGGGCAGATGACCGTCCGGGCGACGAGGTCGACCGCGAAGTCATCCTTGGTGAAGTGACCCGGGACGCCGGTCGCCGACTGGACCTTGACCCGGCTGACGACGCCGTGCCGGTCGAGCGCGGCGAGGACCGGCCCGGCCCCGTAGGCCGAGTCCCCGTAGACGGTGACAGGCTCCGGCTCCGGCTCGCCGGCGGCGGCGAGCTCGTCCGCGAGCAGCTCCGGGACGACCGACGCGTCGCCGGCATTGCCCGGCGTGACGGCGGTCGCGGTGACGAGCTCGGCATCGGGATCGAGCGCGACATGGCCCTTGTACCCGTCGAAGCTGCGGTGGTCGGTCTTGTGGCCATGGCGGGCGTCGGGATCGACCGTGCTGATGACCCGGTCGGGGGCAACCCGGCGGGCGATCCGGATCCGGCCGTCGGGACCATCCTCGAGGTCCTGGCCGAGCACGGTCGCGAGCAGGGTCGCCGCCTGCCCGAGCGCGGGCGGGAGCGGGCTGCCCTCGAGCGCCTCGAGCAGGGTCTGCCCGTCCCGGGCGAGGGCGTCCACCAGCGCGAGCCGCGCCTCGGCGTCCTCCCAGTCGCAGGCGGGCTTGCCACCGGTCCGGTAGTCGTCGTCGCGGCGCAGGACCGCCCGCAGCTGGGGCTCCCGATCAGGGGCCGCCGCGAGCACGCCCCGGATCGCGGACCGGACGAGGCTGACCGTGTCCATCGTGGCCACCGCGTCGTAGAGCGGCGTGCTGTCGAGCACCCGCCGGACGCCGACGAGGCCGGCATCCCTCGCGACCTCGAGCGAGCGCTCGAAGATCCGCTTCGGGCGCTCCGAGCGAGCGAGGCGTGCCCGCATGTCGACGAGCACCGTGTGGGCGAAGCCCGGATAGTCGAACGGCAGGCCGCCCGCGGCGTACTTCCAGCGGGCGTCGAACGTGAAGCGCTCGACCGCCTCGCGGTCCGACAGTCCCTCGAGGCGCTGGAGGACCATCACGACCGCCACGACGAGGGGCGGCACCGAGCGCCGGCCGATGTCGGCAAAGAGGTCGCTGAACAGTTCGTCCGGGAAGAGGTCGAAGCACTCCCGGCGGAGCAGGGCATAGATCGAGTCCGTCCGGACCCGCGGAGCGCAGAACTCGGTCGTGTCGCGGAAGACGTCTCCCTGGCGGGGCGTGGGTCCGAGCGACATCGGCGGCTCCCTGCGATCTGCTCCCGGGCGGTGCCCATCCGTTCGATCCGGAGCACCTGCCCGGAGAATCGTAGCTGCGCCCGCGTCGTCCCGTCAGCCGTTCAGAACGCGCGTTTCACACCAGCCACCTAG
>JBBEBJ010000220.1:0-1851 GCA_040882425.1 Chloroflexota bacterium
GCGGCGAACGGGCGCTCGGGCGTCTCGAGCAGCTTCGAGAGCATCTCGATCTCGCGCTCCATCAGGAGCCCGGCGTACGACGGCAGCAGCGTGGCGATCCCCACGGTCGAGGCGTGCGCCCGATGGGCCGTCCCGAACGCATCGTTGACGTAGATATCGGCGTACGACGCAAGCTTCGCGGCGAATGCCGGGTCGTTCCTCTCTTCCTCGGCGTGGAACCGCAGGTTCTCCAGGAGGAGCACCTCACCGGCGCGGAGGCGCTTGATGGCATCCTCCGTCCCGACGCCGAGGGCGTCGCCGGTGACCGGCACGTTGCGCCGGAGGAGCTGGGTCAGCCGCTCCCCCACGGGCCGCAGGCGCAACCCGTCCTGCACCTTGCCGTCGGGACGACCGAGATGGCTGGCGAGGATCACCCGGGCGCCGCGCTGGAGCAGCAGGTTGATGGTCGGGAGTGCCGCGCGGATCCGCGAATCGTCGGTGACCTTGCCGTCAGCCAGCGGGACGTTGAAATCGACCCGCACGAACACCCGTTTGCCCGCGACGTCCGCGTCGCGGATGCTCAGCTTGTCCACGGCCGGTCAGACCGCGACGGGCAGGCGCGCCGCGACGAAGGCGATCAGGTCGGCGACCCGGCAGCTGTAGCCCCACTCGTTGTCGTACCAGGCGATGACCTTGACCATCGTGTCGCCGAGCACCATGGTCGACTCGGCGTCGATGATCGAGCTGCGGCTGTCGCCCTTGAAGTCCATCGATACGAGCGGCTCGTCCGACACGCCCAGGATCCCCGTGAGCGGACCGGCGGCGGCGGAGCGGAAGGCCTCGTTGAGCGCCTCCCTGGAGGTCGGTCGGCTGACGATCGCGGTGAAGTCGACGACGCTCACGGTCGGGGTCGGGACCCGGAGGCTGAAGCCGTCGAACTTGCCCTTCAGGTCCGGGATGACCAGGGCCAGGGCCTTGGCCGCCCCGGTCGTCGTCGGGATGATGTTCTGGCCGGCCGATCGCGCGCGGCGCGGGTCCTTGTGGGCGACGTCGAGGATTCGCTGGTCGTTGGTGTAGCTGTGGATCGTGTTCATCAGGCCGCGCTCGATGGTGACCAGGTCGTGGACGACCTTGGCCGCCGGGGCGAGACAGTTCGTGGTGCAGCTGGCGTTGCTGATGATGTGGTGCGCGGCCGGGTCGTAACGGTCCTCGTTGACCCCGAGCACGATCGTGATGTCCTCGCCCTTGGCCGGGGCGCTGATGATCACCTTCTTCGCGCCGGCGTCGAGGTGGGCCCTGGCCTTCTCGGCGTTGGTGAAGAGCCCCGTGCTCTCGAGGACGATGTCGACGCCCAGGTCGCCCCACGGCAGGGCCGCCGGGTCCTTCTCGGCGAGGATCCTGATCTCGCGGCCATCGATGACGATCGAGCCGTCGCCCGCCTCGACCTCGCCGGGGTAACTTCCGTAGGTCGAGTCGCGCTTGAACAGGAGCGCGTTCATCTTGGCGTCGACGAGGTCGTTCACCGCCACCACTTCGACGTTCGGATTGCGCTCGATCAGCGCCTTGAGCGACTGCCGACCGATCCGGCCGAAGCCGTTGATGCCGACGCGGGTGGCCATGGTTCGAGACCTCCTGGGGCTGTTTGGCGCCGGGCCGGCGGGCCGGGCGCATGATGGGACTGAGTGACCGGTACGGAACGCAGACCCCGTCTCAGCCCGCTGGCCGATGGGATCCGACTCGATCGCGCACGAGGACCAGCCTTGGTGACTGGAGGGGACCTCTCGCGTCACGCGCTCGGGTACACGGTCATTCTAGCAAAGGCGCATCGCCCTCCCGCGAGCGAGGTGGCCCGGAGAAATGGGCCATCCGGCC
>JBBEBJ010000221.1:0-6778 GCA_040882425.1 Chloroflexota bacterium
ATCGCCATCCGGCGATCCGCGGCGAGCGCCTGCGGCATCTGTCGGAACGCGGCGGGGAGCAGTGGCCGCCAGCCCCGCCAGCCGGCGACCAGCCACGCGGAAACCAGCCGCTCGCGCGCGGTCCAGCGAAGCCCATAGGCCGTGCGAACCGAGGGTGGCAGCAGCCCGATCGACGCCCAGAGCGTCCAGGCGTACAGGTCGGCGGGGACTCGTCCGAGGATCGAGCGCACGGATGGACCGTGCGGCAGCCAGCTGGGCATCCAGTCCGCGAGCGGCGCGAGCGCCGGCCGAAGGACGGCTGTCGCCAGCTCGCGGGCGGTCGGCGATACCGCCAACGAGCCCCCCGGCTCGAGCATCGACGCGACGTAGCCATCGAAGGCGTCGATGCTGGCCGGCAGCAACCGCTCCGGGATACCGAACGCCCGACCGATCGGGCGCGTCTCCTCGTAGAACGTCGACCGGCGGGCGCACGACAGGGGCTCGAGCCAGGCGTCGTACGCGACGATCGTCGATTCGACCAGCGTGGCGTGGACCCACAACGAGAGCTCCGGGTCTCGCGCGGCGTAGCCCGGTCCAGTGATCGCGCGGTGGAAGGCGTTGAGGCGACGGATCTCGGATCGCGCGGCGGCGGTCGTCCCGAACACGATCGTCAGGTAGCTCCGAAGGGTCGCCGCAAGCCGCTGCCACGGGTTCGCCCGGAAGTTCGAATGCTGGTCGACGCCGTCGGCCACCGCCGGGTGCGCGATCTGGAGCAGCAGCGCCCGCGGTCCCGCGCCGAGCAGCAGTATCGCCTCGCGGTTGAGCCGCCATGCCTCGGATCGTGGGCCGTAGAGCCCGGGGTCCGGGCCTGCCGGGACCTCCCCGCTCATCCGGACCTCTGCCACCCGCGTATCCACCCAGGCAAGATATCGGATCACGACGAAATCACACGCCGACCGCACTGGAGGGTCGCCGGGATGGCCGCTGGGTCGCGCTGGGGCAGGGATTTCGATCCGGACGAGCTCGCCCGGCTCGAGACGCGGATGTGGAAGGCGTACTACCGCCAGCAGCCGGCTCGGCTGTTCGTGCTCCTCGTCCAGGCCCTTCGCGCCCAGGCCCAGGTGTCGTGGTTGCGGGCACTCCGGGCGAGCCTCCTCCTGACCCGCGCCGCGGCGGGTTTCGCCCGCTCCGGCGGCGACTACGAGCGCTTCGCCCCGGACATCGGGCGCGGGTATCGGACCCTCGGGCTCCCCGATCATGTCAATGTCGAGGCGGTCGCCCGTCACGAGCTTCGCTGGTGGGTGGTTCGTCGCGAGCTTGGGCTGTCGGCAGGTGAGGCGGCGGGCGACGCGATCACCGACCTGTATGCGGCGCTCTACGACATCCCACGGGAGCAGGTCGCCGAGGCCGGACGGTTGCGCGGCCTCGCGGCCGAGGTCCGCGATCGCGGCGCCCACGCCGACCCGGACGGGCCGAAAGCGCCGGGAACGACCTACTGGCCGGAGGTCGCGCGGCTGCTGCGCGATTCGTATCGCGGCCTCAGCGCCGCCCTGGAATCACCACCGGCCGAGACGGGCCCGGCCGGCGCGTCGTCGTCCGGCGGCGGCCGCTAGCGATCGTCCGGGCGACGGCCGACGACCCACCACGCAACCGGGAACAGCACCGCCGCCAGCACGAGCTTGAGGGCATCGCCGAGCAGGAATGGCGTCAGCCCGAGCGCGATCGTCTCCCCGGGGGTCGATGACGTAACGACCCCCAGCCACGGCAGGCCGATCGCATAGATCACGAAGTTCCCGAGGAACATCGCGCCGAGCGCGCCACCAATCTTGCGATCCCAGCCGAGCTCGGCCAGGCGGCCCACGAGCGCCCCGGCGATGACGAACCCGATCAGGTAGCCGCCGGTCGCGCCCCAGATGATCGAGAGCCCGCCCTTGCCCTCCGCGAAGAACGGCAGGCCGACGACCCCGAGCAGCACGTACAGCCCGACCCCGGCCAGACCTCGCCGGAAGCCGAGCGCCCCGCCGACGAGCAGGACGCCAAAGGTCTGTCCGGTGATCGGCACCGGTGACCCGGGCACGAGGAACGTGATCCGGGCCGTCAGGTAGATCAGTAACGCCCCGGCCACCACGAGCGAGATGTCGCGGACCCGGGCATTGACCCGTTCGCCCAGGCGGATCGGGACCAGGAAGTCGGCGATCGTGAGGCCGCGTTCCTCGACCGTCGACCGGTCGAGTCTCGGGATGGCGAGCGTCATCGGGACTCCGCATTGGAGGTCACCCCAGCGGTGACCGGCCGCAGCGAGTCTAGCATTCGGTCACTCGAACTGGATGGCCTTGACGATCGGCAGCCGCGCGGCGAGCCGAGCTGGATACGCCGCCGCGAGCATCGCCACGGAGACGCCCAGCACGACGGTCAGGCTGACCACCTGCCAGGGGATCCCGGCCGCGACGTCGAGTCGCCCGCCCGGCAGGATCACCATCACCGCGCCCACGATGAGGCCCAGCGCGATGCCAAGGATCGCCCCCGCCAGGCCGAGGATGCCGGCCTCGACGACGACCGAACGCCACACCTGGCGCCGGGTCATGCCGGCGGCGCGCAGGACCCCGATCTCGCGCACGCGCTCGACCACGTTCATGGTCAGCGTGTTGACGATCCCGAGCGCGGCGATCACCACCGCGACCGCGGCGAGCGCATCGAAGAGCCCGAAGATCCGCCCGAACGCGTCGTTGACCGCCCCCTGAATCCGATCGAGGGTCACAACGTCGAGGGCGTAGGTCGTGGCGACGTCACGAAGCGTGTCCCGCGCCCCGGCCGGCGCGTCGGCCGCGAAGCGGACCGCGAACGCGTCGGCACCGGCAACGCCGAGCGTCGTCGCGTCGGTCCAGCCGACCAGCATCGCCTCGCCGCTCGAGCCCGGGATCGATCGGTCGACGATGCCGGCCACCCGCAGGTCGAGGGCCTGGCCGGTCGCGGTCGGAACGGTCAGGACCTGGTCCAGCGCGAGGCCCAGGCGCGCCGCGAGCGCGGCCGGCACGATCGTCGCACCACCGGCATCGATCGCGGCGAGCGCCGCTTCCCGATCGCCGACCGTGAAGTGGAGCCGTCCGTCCGCGGCGAGATCCGCGCCGACGACCGCGGCGGCATCGGCCCGGGCGCCGTTGACGGCGATGTCGAAGGTCGCGATCGGGCTGATCCGGGCGATGCTCGGGACGGTCGCCAGGATCTCGGTGTCGATGCCCTCTGCTGCGGCGACCGGGCGGATCGACGTGAGCATGAGTTCCCCCGGCAACACGTCCACGATCCAGGCGCCCGCCGCGGCGCGGGCGTGCTGGCCGACGCCGCCGAGCGCGACGATCATCCCCAGCCCGACCGTCAATGCGCCAAGGGTCAGCGCGGTCCGGCTCGGGTCGCGCACGACCGACCCTCGCGCCAGCCGCGTCTCGAACCGCAACAGGAGCGCGAACGGGATGCCGGCGACCCGGGCGACGGCAGGCAGGACGACCGGGATCAGCAACGTGCCCACGAGAAGGATCGCGTAGACGACGATCAGCTGGACGACCCCGGCACCGCGCGGCGCGACGAGGAGGCCGACCAGCGAAACGACGACGAACACGCCGGCCAGCCAGCGCAGCCTGGCCCGCCGAGCCGTCGGCATGTCGAGCCTCGCCTTGAGCGCCTCGACCGGCTGGATCCGACCGGCACGGCGAGCCGGTTCGAGCGCGGCCGCGATCGTGACGCCGAAGCCGACCAGGAACGCAATCACGATCGCGTCGGGCGGGATCGGCGCGCGGTCGAGCGTGACCGAGCCGACGGTCCGGACGTACGCGACCATCCCGGCCGCGAGCAACGCGCCCAACCCGACGCCGAGGAGCGACCCCAGCCCGCCCAGGACGGCCGCCTGCGCAAGCATGAACCCGGCGACCTGGCGGCGCGTGGCGCCCGCGGCACGCAGCAGGCCCACGCTGCGGACCTGTTCGACGACGGTCATGGACAACGTATTGAACACGAGGAACGCGCCGGCGAACAGGGCGATGGCCGCGATCAACGACGTGGTCGCCTGGAACTCGGACGTCGAGCCGCGGAGCGCCGCCGCGATCTCCTGCGGCGTCGACAACACGTAGGGCTCGAGCCGGAGGCGATCCTCGAGCGCGCTCGCGACGGCGGCCACGTCGGCATCCGCCTCCAGGCCGAGGTCGACCCGGTGCACCGCGGCCTCGTCGAAGACCCTCTGCGCCACGCGCAGCGGCACCACCACGATCCGCCCGTACAGGCCGTTGACCGGACCGTCGCCCGCCAGGATCGCGATCACGCGGAAGGTCTGCCGATCGCCCCCGCCCTGCATCGTCAGAGGCGAGCCGAGCGTCAGGCCGTCCTCGTCGGCCAGTTGTTCGGTGATCATGGCGCTCGGTTCGGCCGGCTCGCGGAGCATCGATCCGGCGACGATGTGAAGCTGGTGGAGCTGCGGTTCCGCGGCCGGGTCGACGCCGATCACGGTGACCGGCGGCGGGAGCGTCGCGGCCGCGTCGATGTCGGGGCCCAGGTAGGTGCGCAGCTGGATCGCCGGCGCCGTGATCCGGACGCCGGGCGTCCCGGCGATCGTGGCCTGGGTCTCGGGGCTCAACCCCGCCTCGTCGAACGCGGCGACGCGCAGCTGCGACCGGCCGACAAGGTCGCCGACCGTGCTCTCGACGGAACGCTCGATCGCGGCGTTGGTCGCCAGCCCGGCAAACAGGACTGCGACTCCGAGGGCCACCCCCAGGGCGCTCAACAGCGCTCGCAGTGGCCGCGCCCGGAGGCTGCGCCAGGCCAGCCGGGTCAGCGACATGGTCGCGGTCTAGAGCCCTAGTTGGGCAAGCCGCGAGATCAACGGCGTCGCGTCGTGCGTCTCCCGGCGACCGAGCTCGATCGTCTCGCGGATCTGGCCGTCGCCCACGACGAACACGCGATCGGCGTAGGCTGCGGCCTTCGAATCGTGGGTCACGAGCACGATCGTCTGGCCGCGCTCAACACACGAGCGCCACAGCGCGTCGAGGATCTCGGTCCCGGTCGTGTAGTCGAGGTTGCCGGTCGGCTCGTCCGCCAGGAGCAGCGCCGGGCGGGTCACCAGGGCGCGGGCGACCGCCACCCGCTGCTGTTCCCCCGCCGAGAGCTGGTCGGGCTTGTGGCGTTCCTTGCCGGCCAGATCGACGAGCGCGATCACCTCGGCGATCCGCTGCTTGAGCTCGCCCTTGTTCGGGTCGCCGCCGGCGATCGTGAACGGCAGGGCGACGTTCTCGACCACGTTCAGGAGCGGGATCAGGTTGAATGACTGGAAGACGAACCCCGTCCGGTCGCGACGGAGCCGGGTCGCCTGGTCATCGGACAGCTCGCTCAGGTCCTGGCCCTCGAGCCAGACTTCCCCGGATGTCGGACGGTCCAGGCCGCCGAGCACCTGGAGCAGGGTCGACTTGCCCGAGCCTGACGGGCCCATCAGGGCCACGAACTCCCCGGCCTCGACGGACAGGGACACACCTCGCAGCGCATCCACGGTGGTCGAACCAAGCGGGTAGGTCCGGGTGAGGTGGTGAGCCTCGAGGATGACCGTCACGGGGCCGAGTGTACCCGGCTAGCCGAGTGTGCTCGGCGGGACGTGTGTTTCCCGGTCGTCGGGTCCGCGGCGCGCAGAATCAGACTCCGAAGAAGAAGCCGGTCACGCCGGTCACGATCATATCGATCAGGCTCATCGACGTGCCGCCCTCGACCACGCGGAGGCTGATCGGCGGTGTCTCCGGAGTCGGGGTCGGCGTGGGTTCCGGGCTCGGTGTCGGGGTCGGCTCAGGTGTCGGCGTCGGCGTTGGCGTCGGCGTGGGTGTTGGCTCGGGCGTCGGCGTCGGGGTCGGCTCAGGTGTCGGCGTCGGCGTCGGGGCGGGTGTGGGCGTTGGTGCCGCGGTGGGGCGCGGCGTTGGCTTGGGGGTTGGCTTCGGCGTTGGCTTGGGCGTTGGCTTGGGCGTTGGCTGCGGGGTCGCCGCCGCGCCGCACTTGTCGGCGAACAGGACCGTCCACATCTTCTTGCCGGTCGCGCCCATGTAGGCACCGATCCCGATGGCGTCCCAGCGATCGCCCAGGATATTGGCGCGGTGTCCGGACGAGTCCATGAACATCTGGTGGATGGCGGCGGTGGCCTGGTCGTCGGGGTAGGTGTTCCAGCCGATGTTCTCCCCGGCGAGCGTGTAGCAGTAGCCCTCCTCGTCGAGCTTGTCGAACACCTTGCCGTAGCCCGGGATCGTGTGGCTGAAGTAGTCGCGCTCGATCATGTCCTTGCTGCGCCACCGAGCGATCGACGTCAGCGCCGACTCGACCTTGAGGACCTTGAGACCCGCGTTGGCGCGGCTCCGGTTCGTCAGGGCAACAAGCTCGGCCTCGGACGAGGCGTCGTACGAATTGGGGTCCCAGGCCAGGCTCGGGGCAGGTGCGGCGAGCGTCGCCACCGATGTGAACGCGAAGAGTGCGGCAACCGCGAGCGGCAACCGACGCGAGCGGCGATGGGTGGTGGGGCTCGCGCCGAGCAACATGCGATCCGGGACCTCGAATTCGCGACCGGCAGGGGTTCCGGTGCTGACGTGACCGTAGGTCGCGGACGCCCCAAAATCCTTCGTGCGAAGGTCCGGTCGGGCGGGGTTCGGTGGTACCGGCGAGTTGGCGCAGGTTGTGGGACCTTCGGTGCAGTCCAGCACGGTCCCGACCCGTTACGGGGCGGTCGCCACGCGCGAAGGGAAGGCACCGCCGGCGGCCCGTTCGGGCACGGGGTGACCGAACCGGC
>JBBEBJ010000221.1:6878-11543 GCA_040882425.1 Chloroflexota bacterium
GGTCAGACTGCGGCGACTTCCTCCGGCATCTCGGCGCGTGCGGGCTCGTGGCGAGCCGCGGCCTTCGCGACGGCCTCCTCGAGCCCCAGGACTGCCGCTTCCGGCATCTCGGACGCGACACCAAAGCCGATGTGCCACGCAACAGGATCAACGTCGCCCATCGTCCGATCACGTGCCGCGCGTCCTTTTCCGTCGGGCCCAAAGGACCTGAGCGCGGCTGGTCGCCGTCGGGTCGGAGGATCACCAGCCTGTTGCGACCCCGTTTCCTGTGCCTGGATGATCATTGCGGTCGGCGGAAACCCGTCCAGGTGCCGGCCTCCCATTCCGCACCTAGGCGCAACATGATGGACTCCAGGCGTGGACCCTCCAGATCGGGATAGAGGCGGCGAAGCAGGAAGCGGGCGCGCTCGAGCTCGGACATCGGCCCGGCACGATCGGCTGCGGCCCAGACCTGCGCGAATGCCAGCCGGTACATTTCGACATGCAGCCGCATCCGCTCAGCCGGCGGTGTCGCTCGAACACGCTCGTCGATCTGTCGCTGTGCCCGTTCAACCGCCACGGACCGCCTCCAGCAACGGCTCCACGCCAAGGATCGCGGCATACCGTTCGAGGTAGGACCAATCCAGATCGGGTGCGATCCGGATCACCGATCGACAGTCGCGCATTTGCAGCTCCGAGCTGCCACCGTCAGACCACTCGAGCTTCGCCAGGATGAGATCCTCGGCCGAGCTCACGGCGGTCCGTCCAAGAGCGGGATGGTCCACGACCCGGCACCGCTCGAAAGCCTGCCTCGACCAGGCATCGCGGCGTCCAATGATCAGGTCCACCCGGACGATCTCGGTCCGGTGGACGAGCCCCCCGATGGCGCGACCCCCGACATCGATCAGATCGTTGACGAGATACGCGTCATCGAAGGCCGGACGGATGCGACGCTCGTAGTCGGCCGGCTCGAGATCCAGGACGAGGTCGAGGTCGCGAGTCATCCGCGGTTCCGCGTGGACGGAGAGCGCCCAGGACCCGGTCACGTAGTGACGGATCTCCAGGCGATCCAGCCGATCGAGAACCTCGCGTTCTTGGCTCATGGCAGCTGTTTCCGGACGGTGCGCGCCCCGTAGATCGGCAGGTCGTCCATGGCTTCGAAAGCTTACCCGCCGCCCCCGATCGGCACGCTGCGGCGGGCCGACCATGCCACGTCTCCGTCACGCGATTGCGAGGGCGGACGCCGCAGGTTGTGACATGTGGCCCGTCGCAATCGGCCAGCCGGCACTCATCAGCGTCTGCGCATATGTCGATAGTCGTAGGCATGGACGACATCACGATCCTCCAGGCCGAGGTCCTCAAGACGCTCGCCAGCCCGCGTCGACTCGAGATCCTGCACGCGCTCGCCCGCGGACCGATGGAGGTCGGTCGGCTGGCCGAGCTCATCGGCGCCACCCAGCCGAATGCATCGCAGCACCTGGCCGTGCTCCGGGCCGCCGGCATCGTGGAGGCCGAGCGCGATGGCCGCGAGGTCCGCTACCGGCTGGCCGACCCGGACGTGATGGTCGCCTGCGGCGTGATGCGAGGCGTCCTCGAACGACGGCTGACCCGTCTCGGCGAGATGGCCGCCGGCGCCCTTGCCACCGACGCCGCCGCCGCCAGCGCAGTCGCTGCCCCGCCTCGGATCGCCGAGCCTGCGCCACGGACCGCCGACCCCCGTCAGCCCGCCCCTATCGCTTCGAGGTGACCGACATGGATGATCCCCTGAACCTGGTCCTGTTTTCCGGCACGGATGACAAGCTGCAGGCCGCGGCCGTCCTGACCGCCGGAGCCGCCGCGCTCGGCAAGCCGGTCAACGTCTTCCTGCAGTACTGGGCGCTCGATGCCTTCCGCGCCGACAAGATCGCGGCCGACCACGGGCTCGCGCCCGAGGCAGGCGCCGCGGGACGGCTCGCGGTCGACGGCTTGCGAGCCGCCGGTCAGGCCAGCTGGGCCGAGACCTTTCGCCAGGCCAAGGAGCTCGGCGGGATCGACATCGAGGCCTGTTCCCTGTCGATGGACCTGCTCCACCTCGAACAGTCCGACCTCGACCCGCTCGTCGACGGAGTGGAGGGCGTGACCGCCTTCTATCTCAACGCCGGCGAGGGCCAGGTCGTCTTCATCTGATCCGTCAAACGGAAGGAGTCACACCCATGGCAGTCATCGAGGTCAGCCAGCGCGTCGACGCGCGTGGCCTGTCGTGCCCGATGCCGATCGTCAAGACCGCCCAGGCAATCAAGACCGTCGCGGTCGGCGACCTGATCGAAGTGCTCGCGACCGACGCGGGCTCGGTCAAGGACTTCGCCGCCTGGTCGAAAAGGACCGGGCACGAGCTCGTCGAGCAGTCGGCGGACGGCGGCGTCTACCGCTTCGTCATTCGCCGGAAGTGAGGGGATCAGCCATGACCACCGAAACGCTGTTGCCCGTCGACCCGATCGCCCAGGCGGTCGCCATCACCGACGAATGGACCGAACCGCAACCTGCCCCGGTGGAGGCCGCCGAGCCGGCCGTCGCCAAGGACCTCCTGATCATCAATTACAGCGGTGATCTCGAGAAGGTCTGGGCGACGCTCATTCTCGCCTCGACAGGCGCTGCGATGGGTGTCAGGACGCGCGTGTTCGTCACGTTCTGGGGCCTCCAGGTCTTCGTCAAGGACTCGAAGCGGATCACCGGCGAGACCTGGATGCAGAAGATGCTCTCGTTCATGCAGCGGCCGGGCGTGAGCCACCGCAAGCTGTCGAAGATGAACTTCCTCGGGATGGGCCCGTGGATGATGGGGACGCTCGCGAAGAAGTATGGCGTCGCCGGCCCCAAGGAGCTCCTCGAGGCTGCCCAGGAGATGGGCGTCGAGTTCCTGCCGTGCCAGATGACCATGGACATGTTCGGGCTCAAGCCCGAGGACATGATCGAGGGCATGGGCGAACCCGTCGGAGCTGCGACCGTCATCGGCCTCATGACCGAGAACTCGGTCCCGCTGTTCATCTAGTCGCGGCCAACCACAGGAAGGAACACTTACGTGACCGACACCCTTACCGCACCGAGTGCCAGGCGCATCGTTGACGCCCGCGGCAGCTTCTGCCCGGGCCCGCTGATGGAACTCATCCGGGCCATCCGCGAAAGCGAGCCAGGCCAGGTGATCGCCATCTACAGCTCCGACACCGGCAGCAAGATCGACATCCCCAAGTGGGTCGAGAAAGCGGGACACCGCCTGATCGAGGTCGCGCGCCGCGACGACTTCGACGAGATCATCGTCGAGAAGACCCACTGAGGCGGGTCATGAAGCGGATCCTCATCCTCGGCGGCGGGGTCGGTGGGACGCTGACGGCGAACCTCCTGATCAAGAAGCTCCGCCGCCAGGTCAAGGCCGGCGAGGTGGCGATCACGGTCGTCGACCAGACCGGCCAGCACACCTACCAACCCGGGTTCATGTACATCGCCATGGGCGGCGAGCGTGCCGAGAAGCTGCGGCGCCCCGAGCGCGGCCTGCTCGACTCGCGGATCAACCTGGTCGTGGGTGAGGTCGAGAGGGTCGACGAGGAGGCAAAGGTCGTGCACCTGCACGATGGCCTGCCGCTCGCCTACGACTACCTGGTCCTGGCCACCGGCTCGCGCATCCTGCCCGAGGCGATCGAGCACTTCGACACCGAGGCGCACCACTTCTACACGGCCGAGGCCGCGCTCGAGCTCCGCAGGGCGCTGGATGCGTTCAAGGGCGGCAGGATCGTGGTGGCCATCGCCGGCATGCCCTACAAGTGCCCGCCGGCGCCGCTCGAGGTTTCGTTCCTGATCGAGAGCGAACTGCGCGACCGCGGGCTCCGCGACAAGAGCGAGGTCCATTTCTGCTCACCGATCGGTCGTGCGTTCACGATCGAGAGCGTGTCCGAGATGGTCACCCCGATCTTCGAACAGAAGGGCATCGAGGTCCACACCTTCTTCAACGTGGAGGCGATCGATCCCACCCGGCGCGTCGTCCAGAGTCTCGAGGGCGAGGAGCTCCCCTATGACCTGCTGATCCTCGTGCCGCCGCACAAGGGCCAGCAGTTCCTGATGGACTCCGGGCTCGCGCCGGCGCCGGGCGGCTGGCTGCCGACCGACCGGGCCACCCTCCAGGTCGGCGGACGCGCGAACGTCTTCGCGCTCGGAGATGCGACGGACCTCCCCCTCTCGAAGGCGGGCTCCACGGCCCACTTCGAGGCGCCCGTAGTCACCGAACGGATCGTCGCCGCGATCGAGGGTCGCGTGGTGAACCACAAGCACGGCGATTACCTGGGCAAGGTCATGTGCTTCTTCGAGATCGGCGACGGCAAGGGCACGCTCCTGCAGTTCGACTACGAGCACCCGCCCCGCCCGCCCAGGCCGAACCAGCTCTGGCACCTGGGCAAGATCGTCTTCAACAAGACCTACTGGCACACCGTCCCCAAGGGCCGGGTCTGACCACATAAGCCGGCGCGGGGTCCGGGTCCCTTCCCCCGGGCCTCGCGACCGGCCTCAAGCTGAGCAAGGACGAAACACCATGGCCCCGAATACCGCGACCGTCTCCCTCGAGGGCGAGGGACTGCGCCTGGTTGCCCGCACCGGTAGCGGGCACACGATCGTCATGGACAACGGCGAGGGCGACACCGGGCCGCGGCCCGCCGAGCTGCTCGT
>JBBEBJ010000222.1:0-1838 GCA_040882425.1 Chloroflexota bacterium
ACCGCTGCCCCCGGAACCGTG
This sequence comes from Chloroflexota bacterium, assembly GCA_040882425.1. Taxonomy (GTDB): domain Bacteria; phylum Chloroflexota; class Limnocylindria; order Limnocylindrales; family CSP1-4; genus SPCO01. The sequence goes on from JBBEBJ010000222.1 coordinate 22, forward strand.
CTCAACGAGCAGCAGGAGATCGTCATCCTGGCCGTGACCGCGCAACAGGCCGAGGTGATCCGCTACGCCCAGCAGATGGCCAACCCGCTGCTGACGCTGTCGCTGGTCCTCCGCTCGCCTGATGACTTCATCGATCCCGAGACCGGCAACCCAGTGCCACCCGTCCTGGCGGAGACGACGGGCATCACCCTCCAGGAGCTGATTGACACCTACGGCGTGCTCCCGCCGACAATTGCGGGACCTGTTCTTCCAACCCTGGCTCCGTAGCGTCCCGGCGAACCACAAGGACCCAACCAAGCGAGATGGCCGACCAGATCCGTGTCCTCGTCGTTGACGACATCCAGGAGACCCGTGATCACCTGACGAAGCTTCTCGGTTTCGAGAGCGACATCGAGGTGGTCGGCTCCGCGGCGTCCGGGCGCGAGGCGATCCAGATGGCCGGCAAGCTCCACCCCGACGTGGTCCTGATGGACATCAACATGCCGGACATGGACGGGATCGCCGCGACCGAGCAATTGACCACCGCCGCTCCAGGCTCAGCCGTGGTCATGATGTCCGTCCAGGGCGAGGCCGATTACCTCCGCCGGTCCATGCTGGCGGGAGCTCGCGAGTTCCTGGTCAAGCCGTTCAGCAGCGACGAGCTCACCGCCTCGATCCGCCAGGTCAGCTCGCGCGAGCGCGAGAAGGCGGCCCGGATCGGGGTCCCGGTGGCGGCCACGCCGGGCTCAGGCGGCAGCCGTGACGGCGATGGTGGCCAGATCATTGCCGTCTTCAGTCCCAAGGGCGGCGTGGGTCGAACCACGGTCGCCGTCAACCTGGCCGTGGCCGCCGCGTCCGAGCTCGGCAAGCGGGTCGTCCTGATGGACGGATCGTTCCAGTTCGGCGACGTCGGCGTCCTGCTCAACCTGAACCCGAAGAGCAACTCGATCGCCGATCTCGTGCCCATTCTCGAGGCGGGCGAGATCGACTCGATCAACACGTTCGTCGTCGATCACACCTCGGGGCTCCGGGTGCTGCTCGCTCCACCCTCGCCGGAGATGGCCGAGACGATCACGCCGGTCATCGTCAAGCAGGTGCTTGACCTGCTCCGGCACAGCCACGACCTCGTGGTCGTGGACTGCACGGCCTTCTTCAACGACACCACGCTGGCCATCCTCGACGCGGCCGATGTGATCCTGACGATGCTCAGCCTCGAAATCACCAGCATCAAGAACATGCGCCTCTTCCTGGAGGTCGCGGAGCAACTCGGCTACGAGAGCGGCAAGGTTCGCCTCGTACTCAATCGTGCCGACTCGACGCTTGGCATCCGCGTCGCGGACGTCGAACACTCCATCGGTCGCAAGGTTGACGAGACCATCGTCAGCGACGGTCGGAGCGTGGTCTACGCACTCAATCGGGGTATCCCGTTCTTTATCTCCAATCGAGAGGCGCAGGTGTCGCAGGACATCCTTCGCCTCGCCCGGTCCGTCGTCGGCGAGCGCGTCGAGGTCGCGGCCGGTGCCGTCGAAAGCGGCAAGTCCAATCAGAAGAAATCCCTATTCGCATGGCGATGAACGTCAGTCATAGTGGCCCCCCGGGGCGAGAAGGGGTGTAGTCAATGTCCCTGTTGAAGAGGATCGAGAGCGCTCGACCAGGAACCACGGCGCCGGCGGCGCCCGGAGCGCCGGGCGCACCGGGATCGAACCTGCCGGCCGTGCCGGGCGGCCCGACGAACGTCGCGACCGGCCCACGGCTGACCAGCCAGGCACCGGTCCGCGAGTCATTCCGGGACGTCAAGTTCCGGATCCAGAACCGGGTCATCCAGGACCTGGACCCCA
>JBBEBJ010000223.1:0-11464 GCA_040882425.1 Chloroflexota bacterium
GGCGGGACCCAGGTGCCACAACGCGTCATCGACGCCGTCGCCGGCTGCCTCAGAGACACGAACGCCAATGCCGGCGGAGCCTTTCGGACCAGCGAGCTGAGCGACGCGATGGTCGACGAGGCCCACGCGGCCGTCGCCGACTTCCTTGGGGCGGCGAGCCCTGACGAGATCAAGTTCGGCTACAACATGTCGACCCTGACGCTGCACATCGGTCGGTCCATCGGCGCGACCCTCGTGCCCGGCGACGAGATCGTGGTGACCACGCTCGATCACGAGGCCAACGTGTCGACGTGGCGGGCGATGGCCGCCGATCGCGGCGTCACCGTCCGGACCGTGGACATCCACCTCGACGACGTGACCCTCGACCTGGAGGACCTCGAGTCCAACCTCGGCCCGCGCACAAAGCTGGTCGCGGTCGGCTACGCCAGCAACGCGGTCGGCACCGTCAACCCGCTTCGTGAGATCGTCGCGCGGGCGCACGAGGTGGGGGCGCTGACCTATGTCGATGCGGTCGCGTTTGCACCGCACGGCCCGATCGACGTCCGGGTGCTGGACACGGACTTTCTCGTGTGTTCGGCCTACAAATGGTTCGGGCCGCACCTCGGCGCGCTCTACGGGAAGGCCGACGTCCTCGACCGGTTGCCCGCCTACAAGGTCCGTCCGGCGCACGATCGGTTCGAGACGGGGACGGCCGCGTTCGAGGCGATCGCCGGGACGCTTGCCGCGACCGACTACCTGCGCGATGTCGGTCGAAGCTACGGCGACGTCGCCGGTGCACCGGGCGCCGCGCACGCAAGCGAGCGCCGGCGCGAGCTGGTGGCGGGGATGACCGCGATCGCCGAGTACGAGCGCGGGCTGGTGACCCGGCTGATCGACGGCCTGGAGGCGATCGACGGGATCGTCATCCACGGCATCACGGACCGGTCGGCGTTCGCGTCGCGCGTGCCAACGGTGTCCGTCTCGGTGAACGGCGTGCACCCAAGAGCGGCCGCCGAGGCCCTTGGCCGCCAGGGCATCTACGTCTGGGATGGCGACTTCTACGCGACGGGCCTCATCGAACGGCTCGGCAAGGCGGAGGCCGGTGGCGTGCTACGGCTCGGCCTGGTGCACTACAACACCGCTTCCGAGGTGGATCGGACGCTGGAGGCCCTGGCCGGCTTGCGTTGATCCCCCGGTCGCCCCATCATCGCCGCGTGCCGGCACTTGACCGGCCACTGCTCGGGGTGGCACTCATGATCGATCGTCGTCGCGCGGGCCTGCTCGGCGCGTTCTTCATCCTCTCGGCCCTGCTCGTCGCGGCCTGTGGCGGTGGCGCGACCGCCACGGCGACACCGACGCCCGTCGCCCCGATTGAGGCGACCCCCACGCCTGAGGAGCCTGCCGGCGAGGCAACACCGACGCCGGAGGGCGGTGGTGAAGCGACACCCGACGTGGCGCTGCCTACGTTCGACCTGAGCGCGCTGACCGGCGGGATCCCCGGCGTCGATTCGTATCGGACCTCGTTCAGCATCGATGGCGAGTTGGGTTACGAAAGCGTGGTCGTCACCAAGCCCGTGCTCTCGAAGGACATCACGACCTACACCGATGGCGAACCGTCCACCAAGTTCATCATCATCGGCGACGAGGTCTGGACGGCCGATGGGCCCGACGCGGAATACCAGTCGGTTCCCGCGGAGCTGGGCAACGCGATGCTGATGGCCTTCGACCCCGCACTCATGCTCGGCATGTTCGGCGGCGCGAACATCACGGGCGTGGGCGGCCTTGTCGGCACCGAGGACAAGAATGGCGTCCAGGCGCGCCATATCAAGATCGACCAGACCACGGCTGCCGGCTTCGCCGCGTCGATGCCCGCGGGTTCGTCCATCGACATCTGGGTCGCCGAGGCGGGCTACCTCGTGGCCTGGGAGATGTCCGGGTTCGAGGCGGACTCCGACATCTCGATCCAGGTCACGAACGTCAACGACCCAGCGAACAAGGTCGAACGCCCGAGCTGACGGGTCACCAGGCGGCAAGCGCCCAGATACCCGGAGCGGGCTCAATCTCGCCCTCGCCGACCTCGGCGAACAGGGTCACGGGCACCACGGAGCAGTGCCCGGGTGGGCGGGCGGCGCTCTGCCTCGGCTCACCACTCGACGAGCTTCCAGATCTCCGGCTCCAGCTCACCGGCCCGCCCGCCGACCTCCGCGAAGATCGCCACCGCCCGCTTGAGGTGCGCCATCGACTCGTCCCTCCGGCCGGCCTCGTGGAAAAGATCCGCGAGCGTGTTCTCGAGCGCCGCCTCGACGTGCCGGTCGCCCAGTCGCCGACCGTCGTCGAGCGCTGCGGTGGCGAGGTCGATCGCCGGCCCGAGTTCGCCGGACCTTGCTTCGACGAGGGCCAGGGCGTGACGGGTCGCGACAGCCACGGAGAGGTCGGTCGCCTCCGCGGCCCGAAGCGCCCGTCTGAGGTGCTCGCGCGCGCCGTCGAGGTCGCCGCGCGCCATCGCCACCAGTCCGAGGATCTGCAGCGGTCGGGCGACGGCGTCTGGATGCCCCTCGGTGCCGCGATCGGTCGCGGCGACCGCCAGGGCGCGGTTCGCCAGCCGCGCCGCCGCCGTCGTGTCGCCCGAGCGATGCGCGACCAGGGCGCGCTCCGCAAGGACGCTAGCCAGGCGGGCAGCTCCGTCCGGACCGGTGGCCGTCAACAGCTCCTCCGCCGCCGCGAGGTGGCTGTCCGCTGTCGCCAGGTCTCCCCGGCGCACTTGGACCCGGGCAAGCCGAAGCTCGACGGTCGGCAGCGCCGCATCCGAGGTGACGGCGGCCGACGCCTCGAGGGCGGCCAGCGCGCCCGCATAGTCGCCGAGCGCGGTCCGGACCTCGCCGAGCGCCAGCTGGAGCCCGGCCACGTCCGGGTGCCCCAGGGCGAGCGCGGTTTCGAAATGGATCCCGGCCTCCCGGTTCGCGTAGAGCGCCCGCGCCCGGAACCCTGCCTGACGGTACGCCTCCGCGGCCTCGTCGTCGCGGCCGGCCGCACGCTCGTGTGTGGCGATCTGGACGAGCCGGCCCGGGTCGTCCCGGCTCCCGCCCTCCGAGCGCAGGAGGTCGGCCGTCCGGCGATGGAGGAGCCTCCGTCGAGCCAGGCTCATGGCCTCGTAGGCAGCGTCCCGGAGCTTCGCGTGGGCGAAGTCGAAGGCGGCTTCGGGCGACGCCTCGAGCTCACGCACGATTCCTCGACGCACGAGCTCCTCGAGCGCCGTGATCGTCTCGTCCTCGGATCGCCCGCTAGTCCCGCGGACCAGCTGCAGGTGGAACGACCGCCCGATGACGGCCGCGGCGGAGAGGACCTGGGCCGCCGTCTCGCTGACCGTTGCGAGCCGCTCCCGAAGGAGCGTCCGGACGTTTCTGGCCGGCCCCTCGGCACTGCTCGTGCCGGCGGCGAGGGCTTCCACGAGGTAGAGCGGCAACCCCTCCGACTCCGCCAGCAGCGCATCCACTCCGAGCCGCGGAAGACCGGCCGAGACGGCCGCGGCCACGAGACGCTCGACCTCGGGCCGGTCCAGGCGGTGGAGCGTCACGGCGGTGGCCCCGGGCAGTGCCTCGATGGTGGAGGCGAACGATGTCCCGAGCTCGTCGAGGTCCTCCGGGCGCCATGCGAGGAGGAGCAGGAGCGGGCGCCCGGCGAGCCGCCGCGCGAGCCAGGCCAGCGCCTCGCGTGAGGCGTCGTCCGCCCATTGGAGATCCTCCACGGCGACAAGACCCGGGACCGGGCCGGCGGTCATGGCGGCGAGTGCCGTCCCGACGGCCTCGAGGAGCCGCGACCGTGCTGCGGGGAGATCTCCGGCAGCTTCTGCGGGGAGTCGAGGGGCCAGGTCGCGGACCACGTCGTCGGGCAGAGGCACCAGCCGTGCCAGCTCGACAAGGGTCGCGGCGGGGAGCCCGCGAAGGCGGGCCGCAGCGTCCGGGCGAGCCAGCCCCATGCGCAGTAGCTCGACGATGGGGCCGTAGGCGATCCCGGCCTCGGACGCGAATGCGCGGACGACGAGACTTCGCCCTCCAGCGTCGACGACCGCGTCGGCGACGGCTTCGACGAGCCGTGACTTGCCGATCCCGGCCTCGCCGGTGACCACCGCGACCCGCCCATCCGCGGTGGCCGACGCGTGAGCCCTCAGGACGGACGCGAGCTCCGCGTCCCGGCCGACGTGGGGCAGCCGGCCCGGGGCCGGTGGCGGGGACGGTTCCGCGGCCGGCAGCCCACGAGCCGGCTCCCCACGCGCGTCCCGGATCGCCTCGTACAGCTCGGTCGTTTCGGCAAGCGGCGCGACACCGAGCTCCCGCTCCAGCACCGCCACGCAGGCCCGGTACCGGCGGATCGCGCCACCCCGGTCGCCGGAACGCGCCAGGAGCGCCATGAGCCGTCGCTGGGCCGGCTCGTCGAGCGGATCGAGGTCCACCCGTCGCGAGGCGGCCTCGACTGCCGCCGCAACGTCGCCCTCGGCTTCAGCGGCGGCGGCGAGCCGGTCGAGAACGTCGGCGATGGAGCGCTCGACGGCACTCGCCCGGGTGGCACGCCAGTCGTCGAAGTCCGGGCTGTCCCGGAGCGTGAACCCGGCGAGGAAGGACCCGCGCGCGAGCTCCGCCGCTCCGCGAAGCGTCGCGGCATCGAGTGCCCGGCCGGCCGCCTCGAGCGCGGCCAGGTCGATCCACGTGCCGGCGGGTTCCAGCGCCACCGACACCCGGTCCACGCGGAGCCAGCGGTCACCGAGCGCCGCCCGGAGGACGGAGAGCGTGCGCCGCAGCGCGCCGCGCGCAGATTCGTCGTCCGCTTCCGGCCAGAGCAGCGCCGCGAGCTCGTCGCGCGCGAACGGCCGCCCATCCACCCCGAGCAGGGCGAGGATCGCGAGGGCCTTGCGGGTATCCACCTCGAGCGGCGCCCCGTCCACGAGCACCTCGAGCGGCCCGAGGACTCTGATCTCCAGCCCATGGGGCATCTCGCGCGTCATCAGACGTAACGGTACCCGCTCGGCCGCATATCCCGTAACGTTCCCCGAACGGTGACCCACCATCCTCCCGGAATGACACGCGTCCTTCACCGGATCCTCGTCCTGGTGTCGCTGCTGGTCGCCACGTACGCGGCCTTGACGCTGGTCGTGGCTGCGCGGAGCGGTGCGGTGACGCACAGCGCGCCAGCGAGATGAGGACTGCGGGAACCCTCTCGATCGCAGGTCCGTGGCTCGTCGCGGTCGGCCTGTTCGTGGCACTCATCGCCACCGGTGCTGTCGCCGCATCCAGCGATCCGTTGATCGACCTCCCGACGCTCACATTCCTCGTCGTTGTCGGGCTGTGGGGCCTGGTACAGGCGTCGGTCGGCGCGCTCATCGCATGGCGCCGCCCGGAGAACCGGATCGGCCGTCTCCTCCAGGCGAGCGGCGCCCTGGTCCTCTCCGTCTTCGTCGGCTTCATCGCGGCCGCGGCCAGGACCACGGCCATCGGACCGGGCGACCCCGTCGGAGGGATCGCGGGATGGTGGGCATCGACGACGATCTTCTTCGCCATCTACCTCGCCTTCCCGCTCGTCGGGATCCTCTATCCGGACGGCCGCCTGCCGAGTCCACGATGGCGGTTCCCGGTCGGGATCGTGACCACAGCGCTGCTGGCCGTCAGCCCCGTGTACGCGGTCGCCATCGGTCCGCTCGGCACCGATCTGCCCGACAACCCGTTCGGGCTCATCGCGGTCTCGACGGAAGTTCGGGAACTTGCCGGGCTCGTCGGGACGCTCGCGCTCATCGTCGCAATGGCACTCGCCGTCGTCGCGATCGCGGTTCGGTGGCACCGGGGCAGCCACGTCGAGCGCTCGCAGCTGAAGTGGCTGTTCGCGGCACTGGTCGTCGCCGGCATGCTGTTTCCGCTCACTGGCTCGGCCGTCGAGGCCCCGAGCGTGCTGACGAACCTCAGCGTAGGGAGTGCCCTCCTGATCCCGGTCGCAATCGGGATCGCCATCCTCCGGTATCGGCTGTACGAGATCGACCGGCTCATCAGCCGCACGATCGGGTGGGCGGTCGTGACCGGCGTCCTCGTCACGGTGTTTGCGGGCGCGGTCGTCGCGCTACAGGGTGTCCTGGACGGCGTCACCCAGGGTCAGACGCTCGCGGTGGCGGCATCCACACTCGTCGCCTTCGCGCTCTTCCAGCCGGTCCGTCGCCGCGTCCAGTCGCTCGTGGACCGCCGCTTCGACCGGGCACGCTACGACGCGCAGCGGACCGTCGACGCCTTTGCAGAACACCTTCGCAATGAGGTCGACCTGGCCACGCTCCGGACGGCGCTCGTCGCCACGGCGGATGACGCCATCAGGCCGGTGAGCACGACGGTCTGGCTCCGGACCGGCGCGGAGGCCGCGCGATGACGATGTCGGCACTCGTGCGGCGCAGCGTCATCCTCAGCACCTTCCTCGTGGGCGCGGCCGTCTCCGCGACGGCCGGCACGGCTGTCGCGGTCTATCTGCCGTACGCCGCGGTCGGCGCGATCCTGATCCTGCGGCGGCCCGGGAACCCGATTGGCTGGCTCCTGGCCGCCATCGGCTGGGTCTTCGCGCTGGGCTGGCTGCCGGTGAACGCGTCGGTCGACGAGCTGCACGCACTCACGGCGCCGCCGATCGTGCTCGCCATCGCCTGGTTCAAGTGGTGGTGGAGCATGCCGCTGGCGTTCACGCTCATCGCTGCCCTGGCAATCTCCTTTCCAGCGGGCCGGCTGCCGCGGGGGCGGTGGCGGCGGCCGGGGCAGCTGCTGCTCGCCACCATGGTTGTCATCACTGTGCTCACCGCCCTGTGGCCGTCCCAGGATGTGCTCCCGGGCGACGACGGCGCGGCGTTCTGGATGCCCAACCCGGTGCGCCTCGTGCCGGTGGACCTGCTCGGCACCGGCAGCGCTTCCCCGTTCGCCGCCGCCGGACCGCCGCTGTTCGCGCTGCTCATTGCATCGATCACGTCGACGCTGGTCCGCTACCGGCGGTCGGGCGGGATGGAGAAGCTGCAGCTCCGGTGGCTCGTGGCCGGTCTCGGATCCGTCGTCGTCGCGGTGCCTCTCGGGTTCGTGTTGCTCGCGGCGTTCGGGACGACGATCGAGGGCTTCGCCTGGCTTCCGGCGACCGTCGCCTTCGCCCTGCCACCGATCGCGATCGGCATCGCGGTTACCAGGTACCGCCTCTACGAGATCGACCGGCTCCTCAGCCGGGGTTTGTCATGGGCGGTTCTCTCCGCTTTGCTCGTCGCCGTGTACACCGCCGGCGTCCTGCTGCTGCAGGACGCGCTGGCCGGGGTGACCCAGGGCCAGACCCTGGCCGTCGCGGCGTCCACGCTGCTCGCCGCGGCGCTGTTCCAGCCGCTCCGGCGCCGCGTCCAGCGGGCGATGGACCACCGGTTCGACCGCGCCCGCTACGACGGCGAGCGCACGGCGGCGAAGTTCGCCGAGCGCCTGCGCCAGGAGGTTGACCTCGGTCGGGTGAGCCTCGAACTCGTGGCTGCGGCGCAGGCGACCGTGCGCCCCGAGGCCGCGACCGTCTGGCTGCGTGGAGGCCGGCCATGATGCGCCGGACGGTGGCGCTCGCCGCTTGGGCGACCACGGTGCTCATGGGCGTCAGCATGTTCTGGACCCTGACGGCCGGCGGGTTCCTGGCTGCGATGGCACAGGGACAGGCCGCGATCTCCGAAGGCGTCCTGCTCCTGAGCTACCTGGCGATCGGTTCCATCGTGGCCGTGACGATGTCGTATGCGACCGTTGGATTGCTCCTGGCAACGCGCTCGGGCGGAGGTCGCGTGGGAACGCTACTGCTCGCCGGCGGCATTTCCTTTGGCGCCATCCCGTTCGGCTACGTGGTCGGCGGAACCCTCGTCCTTCGCGATCCGTTCGATCCGCTCGCGAATGCCGTCTTCCTCGTCGGCCCCGCCTGCATCCCTATCGGGTACTCGCTGATCCTGCCCGTGATCGCCCTCGTGTTCCCGGACGGAAGGCTTCCCTCGACACGCTGGCGCTGGCCAGTCCGCATCATCACCGCGATCCTGGGGACGACGACCGCGATCACGATCCTCCGTCCGGGCGAGATCGCCGGAACCGCCTCGAGGAACCCGTTCGGCATCGAGGCGATACCGCCGGCCGTGAGCGACCTCGCGGCCCTGCTGTCCGGCCTCGGGATCGTCGCCATCTCGCTGGTCGGCGCGGCCGCCGTCGTCGTCCGGTACCGCGGGGGCTCCTTCGTCGAGCGCCAACAACTCCGATGGTTCCTCGCTGCGGTGCTCCTCGCCGCGATCCCGATCGCCGTTTCGCCGCAGCCCGGTATCGGCGGACCGGTTTGGATCCTGATCGCCGCCATCGGGCTCCTGCTCGTTCCCGTGTCCGTCTGGATCGCCGTCACCCGGTATCGGCTCTACGAGATCGATCGACTGATCAGCCGCGGCCTGTCGTGGGCGGTGCTCAGCGGGCTGCTGGTCGCCGTGTATGCCGGCGCCGTGCTGGTCCTGCAGGGTGCACTCGGCAGTGTCACCCAGGGCGAGACGCTTGCGGTCGCCGCGTCGACGCTCGTGGCGTTCGCGCTCTTCCAGCCCCTGCGGCACCGCGTCCAGTCCGCAGTAGATCGGCGCTTCGACCGGGCCCGCTACGACGACGAGCGGACGGCGGCGGCGTTCGGGGAGCGGCTGCGCGACGAAGTGAACCTCGACAGCATCGCGTCGGTGCTCATGACGAGCGTGGCCGACGCCCTGCGGCCGCGCGGCGCGACGATCTGGCTGCGGCGACCGGAGCGGTCGCGATGAACTCCGCCGGGCACCTCTCGGCGCTGCTCCTGCTCCTGGCATTCGCGGCTGCCGGCCTCGCGGCCGCGCAGCTGGGACGCCTCGCGGCGGAGCTGCAGCCGGGCCATGACCCGGTGGCGGCCCTTGTCTCCGGCGGGTTCGTCAGCGCGCCATGGCTCGCGGTCGGGGTGATCCTGCGCTGGCGTCGGCCGGACCACCGCCTGGGCTGGGTGGTCGCAGCGATCGGGATCGCGGTCGTCTGGGCGACCGGGACCCAGGACCTGTTCCGTGCCTCGCTGGCGGCGGGAGGAGCCGGCCAGGGCATCCGGTGGCTGAACTCCTCGGCCTGGGCGCTGTGCATCCTCCTGCTGATCGTGCTCATCGTCACGTTCCCGCAGGGACGCGCTCATCCGGGGCGCGCGGGAAGGCTGGACCGAGCCTTGGTCAGCATCGCGCTGGGCTGCGTTGCCTGGACGGTCGCCGTCGTCCCCGCGATCGGGGGGAGTGGCCTCGTTCGCGAGGTCTGGCTGTGGGTGGCGATCGTGATCTCGATCGTCGCGATCGGCACCTACGCTCACCGGCTCCGGGGCGCGACGGGGACGGAACGCGCCCAGCAGAAATGGTTCGCGTGGTCACTGCTGCTCCCCCTGCTCGGCGCGATCGTGGCCGTCGCGACCACACTGGTGACCGGTACCACCGCCTGGGAACCAGCCTTCACATCGATGACAGCCCCTCCCGTCGCGATCGGGATCGCGGTCACGCGCTACCGCCTGTACGAGATCGACCGGCTGATCAGCCGCACGATCGGCTGGGCGGTCATCTCAGGCGTCCTCGTCGCGGCGTTCGCCGGCGGTGTCGTCGCCATGCAGGCCGCGCTCGCGGGGCTCACCCAGGGCGAGACCCTGGCGGTCGCCGCGTCCACGCTCCTCGCAGCCGCGCTGTTCCAGCCGCTGCGGGGAGGCATCCAGACGGTGGTTGACCGCCGTTTCGACCGTGCCCGCTACGACGGCGAACGGACGGCCGCGGCCTTCGCCGAGCGTCTGCGCGACGAGATCGACCTCGACACACTCTCCGCCGAGGTCCGGCGCGTCGCCGGCGAGACCGTCCGGCCCGTCTCGTCCGCTGTCTGGCTCCGAATCGTCCCGGATTCCCGGGAAACGGCAGGTTCGTAACGATGTCCGAACGCCCGTCCGGGAGGATGACACCGATGACCACGCTCACGCGCCCCTTGCGCCGTCTCCTCGGCCGGTCTGCGCCCGACCCGTCGCCCGTCGGCGCGGCGGCCGTCGTCCCCGCGCCCGCTCCCGCCCCAATGGCCGAGCAGCCGGGCGTCGCGATCGACATCCCCGAGACGGACCCGCTCTTTGCGTACCTGCAGGCCGCGCCGGGGCCGGTGGACCTCACGCGGCTCGAGCTCGCGTCGCCGGCCCTCGAACAGCTCCGCACGGCCGGGGTCACGCTCGTCGTCCCGCTGGTGACCCAGGGGGAGCTGATCGGGACGCTGAACCTGGGCCCCCGTCTCTCCGAGCAGGACTACTCGTCCGATGACAAGCGCCTCCTCGCCACGCTCGCCGCCCAGGCCGCACCGGCGATCCGCGTCGCTCAGCTCGTCCGCGAGCAGGCGACGGAAGCCGCCGAACGCGAGCGCTACGCGCAGGAGCTGAAAGTCGCCCAGCTCATCCAGCAGCAGTTCCTGCCGCGCGAGCTGCCGAAGCTCCCGGAGTGGCAGGTCGCCGCGTACTACGGGCCGGCTCGCGTCGTTGGCGGCGACTTCTACGACTTCATCGATCTCGGCGAGGGCCGGATCGGGATCGTCGTCGGCGACGTGACCGACAAGGGCGTGCCCGCCGCGCTCGTCATGGCCCGCACCCACTCGATCCTGCGGGCAGAGGCGCCCCGGCTCGTCGCTCCCGGCGCCGTCCTGGCCCGGGCGAACGACCTCCTCTCGGCCGAGATGCCCGAGAAGATGTTCGTCACCTGCCTGTACATGGTCCTCGAGCCCGCGACCGGCCGCGTGGTGTACGCCAACGCCGGCCACAACCTCCCCTACGTGCGCACGGCGAACGGGGTGGTGGAATTCCGGGCCACGGGCATGCCGCTCGGGCTCCTGCCCGGCATGACCTACGAGGAGAAGACGTCCGAGATCGGGCGGGGCGACAGCGTCCTGCTGTACTCGGACGGGATCGTCGAGGCCCATGATCCGGCCGGCGAGATGTACGGCTTCCCCAGGCTGAAGGCCGACATGGCCACCGAGCTCGCCGGGACCGAGCTCCTCGACGAGCTGCTCGAGCGCCTCCACTCCTTCACAGGGCGCGGCTGGGAGCAGGAGGACGACATCACGATGGTCGCCCTTCGCCGGTCGGCCGGCAACGGTCACATGGCCGACGACGTAGCCGCCGCGGCACCCGAGGTGTTGGCCGAGTTCGAGCTCCCAGGCGCCCAAGGGAACGAGCGGCTGGCGATGGAGCGGGTGGCCGCGGCAGTCGCGACGCTCGATCTGGAGCCGGCCCGCCTGGAGCGCCTCAAGACCGCGGTCAGCGAGACGGCGATGAATGCGATCGAATACGGCTCGCAGGGCAATCCGGACATTCCGGTCCGCGTCCGCGTCGAGCGGCACCCTGCGGCGCTCGAGGTCCGGATCGCCGACGCGGGCCTGGGAGGTGCCATTCCGGGCCCGACAGAGGCCGAGGTTCCGGACCTGGACGC
>JBBEBJ010000224.1:0-11045 GCA_040882425.1 Chloroflexota bacterium
TGCTCGCCTGCGGCGGCAGCTGGATGGTGAAGAAGGACCTGATCGCGGCCGGCGACTTCGCCGAGATGGAACGGCTGGCCTCCGAGGCAGTCCGATTGGCGCGCTCGATTCGACCGGGGCAGGCCGAGACGCCGATGATTGCTCGCAAGCGCGTCGGTGAGGGTGCCGGCCATGCCATTTGAGGTGCGGCCGGCGGAGGCCTGCCGGTGGGACCTCGTGGCGCTCGGCGAGGTCATGCTGCGTTTGGCGCCCGGTCCCGCCGGCCGGGATAGAATCGGGCGCCGCCCTAGCCGCAGGAGTCATCCATGAAGATCTTCCTGGACACCGCCGATATCGAAGAGATCCGCACCGCCGCCCGGTGGGGTGTCCTCGACGGCGTGACCACCAATCCGACCCTGTACGCCAAGGTCGGCGGGTCGTACGACGAGATCCTCCAGCAGGTCTGCAAGATCACGCCGGGTCCGGTCTCGGCGGAGTGCGTCAGCGACGACGTCGAGGGCATGCTCGAGGAAGGCCGCCACTACGCCAAGCTCGCGCCGAATATCGTGGTCAAGGTCGCCATGAGCGAGAACGGCCTCGAGGCGATCAGCCGCTTCGCGGACGAGGGCATCAAGACCAACTGCACCCTGGTCTTCACTGCCAACCAGGGACTGCTCGCGGCCAAGGCCGGAGCCAGCCTGATCAGCCCGTTCGTCGGTCGCCTGGATGACATCAACCAGGACGGCATGATCGTCATCCGCGAGCTGGCGGAGATCTTCGCGATCCACGAGATCGAGGCGGAGGTCCTCGCGGCGTCCATCCGCAACCCGGTCCACATGACCCAGGCCGCGCTGGCCGGCGCCCATATCGCCACCGTGCCGTTCAAGGTCCTGCAGCAGATGGTCCATCACCCGCTGACCGACAAGGGGATCACCCAATTCAAGGCGGACTGGCAGAAGGCGCGCGAGGCGGCGACCGCCAAGGCCTAGATCCGCATGGGCTGCGCCTCCACGTCGATGGCGTCCTACCCGGCTGCCTCCAACCAGGTGCCGGCGCGCATGACGCGCAGGACCCGGAGCTCACCGTCCAGCTCGACAAGGTCGGCTCGCTGTCCGACCTCGAGCCGCCCGCGATCGGTCACCCCGAGCATCGTCAGCGGGTTCCGTGTCGCGGCCGCGACCGCGACGGACAGGGTCACGCCGGCGGCGACCAGATTTCGTACGGCACCATCGAGCGCGACCACCGAGCCCGCGAGCGTCGTGCTTCCGGCCAGGGTCACCCGTCCGCCCGAGACCTCGACCTCCAGGCTCCCCACCAGTCCACGGCCGTCGCCGGTACCGCCCAACGCGATCGCGTCGCTCACGACGAGCAGACGTCCAGCCGGCTTCAAGCGGGCCACAAGGTCCCACAGCGCCGGATGAACATGGTGGCCGTCGGCGATCAGCTCCACGTACGCGTCATCGTCCAGCAATGCCGCCGCGGCCAGGCCCGGGGCGCGGTGATCCACGCCCGTCATCGCGTTGAACAGGTGGGTCGTGGTTGTGGCCCCCGCGGCGAAACCGGCACGTGCCTGGTCGAGCGAGGCCGCCGAGTGCCCCAGGGAGACCGCCACGCCCCGACCACGGAGGCGGCCGATCAGCTCGAGCGCGCCGGTCAGCTCGGGCGCGATGGTGATCAATCGGAGCCCGTCGAGCAACGGCTCCAGCGCCGCCGCCTCGACGTCGCCTGGCACGAGCAGGGACGCAGGGTCCTGCGCACCGCGACGCGCGGGTGAGAGGAACGGTCCCTCGAGATTGAAGCCCAGTGGCGCCGCCCCGTCCGCCGGCGCGGACGGGATCCAGGCACGGACGTGTCCGGCGAAGTCGACCAGGGTGGTGAGCGGCGCCGTGACCGCCGTTGGCAGGAACGAGGTGACGCCGTGACGCAGCAACGCCCTGGACATGCCGTCGCGGGCTGTGTCGTCGCCCATCGCATCGTAACCGCCCCAGCCGTGGACATGGACGTCGACGAATCCGGGGGCGATGTACGGCGCGTCCTCCGGCACGATGGACGGCTCGACCGACGCGATCCTGCCCTCCTCGACCGTCAGCCGACCGCCCTCAACCCGATCGGCGAGGATCAACCGGCCCAGCACGGTGAGGGACGGGGCTAGCAGCGGCCGGCTCCAGTCCGCGTGCTGCACCTGGCGGCCGGCGCGCCGCCCGCGCCGTTCACTTGACGTACGGCCGCAGGACGTCGCGCGCCAGGAGGAAACCGCGCTTGACCAGAACGTCGGTCTTCTCGAAGTCGCGGTCCTCGTGCTCGATGATCACGTCGCCGTCGTAACCGGCTCGATAGAGGGCCGCGAACAGCACGCCCCAGTCGACGTCGCCAAGACCGGGCAGCCGCGGGACCTGCCAGCCCATACCCAGTGAGAAGACCCCTCGCTCGTACAGGCCCTCGCTGTCGATCGTCAGGTCCTTGGCCTGGAAGTGCAGGATGTGCGGCCCGAACTCGCGGATGAACCGGGGGATGTCGATCATCTGGAGGATCAGGTGCGACGGGTCGAAGTTGAGCCCGATCGTCCCGCCCCATTGCTCCAGGATCCGGCGCCAGATCCGGGGCGTCGTCGCGAGATTGTGTCCGCCCGGCCACTCGTCGTTGCTGAACAGCATTGGGCAGTTCTCGATCGTGATCTTGCGCCCATGATCCTGCGCGAACGCGACGATGTCCGGCCAGATCCTGAGCGCCTCTTCCCAGTTCTGATCCTGGGTCTTCATCCCGTCAGCGCCCATGAACGTGTTGACGAACGGGACGTCCATCGCCTCCGCGGCCGTGATCACCTGCTTCAGGTGGCCGATGACGGTCTCGCGGTGGTCTCGATCGGGGTGGAGCGGGTTCGGGTAGTAGCCTAGACCCGAGATGGAGAGGCCCTTTGCCGCTACCTCGTCCACGATCTCACTCGCCTGCCCAGCCGAGATCCCCGCGACGTCGATGTGGCTCGTTCCCGCGTACCGGCGGGTCGGCCCGGTCGTCCGCGGCCAGCAGGCGATCTCGATGCTCTCGAAGCCGTTGGCGGCTGTCCAGTCGACGACCTCCATCAACGGCGTTTCCGGGAACGGGGCGGTGAACAGACCGAGCTTCATCGAGCGATCTCCGATGTGGAACGTGCATTGGGCCGGCTCGCGTCACGAATAGTGCCTGGGGTCATCGGCGACGCCTCGCGGACAACCTCGACCCAGCGACCCAGCCGGGAACTCTCGGCGATGGCGTCGCCGACCAGCATCTCGTCGTGGCCGTCCGCGAAGGTGGCGTACGGTGGCCGGTTCGCCGGGTGACCGGCGACGACATCGGCGTAGATCGCGCGAAAGAGAGCGCCAAACGTGTCGGCGAAACCCTCGACGTGACCGCCCGGCAGGGCAGCCGAGGCTCGACCGGCCGGTCGCATGAGCGCCGGATTGCGCAGCAGGACCTCGTTCGGCCGCTCGCGATGCCCGAGCCACAGGTGGTCGGGCGTTTCCGAATCCCAGGCCGCCGAATCCGTCGAACCGTCGATCTCCCACTGGAGCGAGTTCTTTCGGCCGGCGCTGATCTGCGAAACCGACACCGAGCCGCGTGCGCCGTTGGCGAAGCGGAGCAGGATCGAGGCGGCGTCCTCGGTCGCCATCTCGCGGTCGACCGTATCGGCGCTTCGCTCGGTGGAGAAGGTCTCGACCGGTCCGCGCGGCTGGGCGCGGAACGGGACGAACGTGGCGAGATCCGCCATGACCGCGGTGATCGGTTGGCCGGTCAGGAACGTCGCCAGGTCGAGCCAGTGCGATCCGATATCGCCAACCGCCCGCAACGAGCCGCCCTTGTCCGGGTCGAGCCGCCAGTTCCAGTCGGTCTCCAGGAGCAGCCAATCCTGGAAGTAATGCCCCGTGACGAACCGCACGTCACCGAGACCGCCGCCGGCGACCAGTTCACGGACATGCTGGTGCAGGGGATAGAACCGGATGTTGAAGTTGACGGCGTTGACCAGTCCGCTGGCAGCGGCCAGCTCAACCAGCTCCGCGGACTCGTCGGCGGTCATTGCCAGTGGTTTTTCGCAGACCACATGGCGGCCGGCGGAGAGGATCTGGCGGGCCTGCGGGACATGGAGGTGATTGGGCGACGTGACGTGGACGACCTGGACCGACGGGTCGTCGAGCATCGCCTCGAGCGAGGGGTAGGCGCGGGCGACCCCGAGTGCCTGCGCCCGTTCCTGGCCGCGCTCGGGCGTGCTGCCCAGGACGCCGCGTACCTGGACGCCGATGCGGCGAAGCTGTTCGACATGGACGGTGCCGATGAAGCCCGTGCCGATCACGGCAGCGCCCATGTCGGCGATCGTTTTCATCTGGTTCATGGCTCGGTTCGTGCTCAGCTCCCTGGGACGTCCCGATCGCTGGACGACCTGTCCATCGTACGTCGCTTGCGCCGGCGCGGTATGGGGGTTTGGCCGCCTGCGTCTCGATGCGTGCGCCCATTGACGACGCGCCGATGCGCGTCTATTCTCAGCTCATCCCGACCGGCACCCGCGCTGCGGCAGCGATTCCGCGCGCACCCATCGCCCGGCCCCTTTCACCCGCAGGTGACCTTTCCCACATGCCCGCACCCGGCCCCGACCAGCGCGACCGATCCCGCAACCGACGACCTCGGCGACGAGCCCCGATCGGTGGCGGCCGCGCGCCGGTCACCGAATACGAAGAGCAGCAGGAGCTCGAAGCCGCCCGCGAGCGGAACGACCTCGACGTCAGCGATCTGCGCGAGATGAGCGTCAACGAGCTGCGCCAGGTCTCGCGCGACCTGGAGGTCGACGCCGCCCAGGGCGAGCGCAAGGACGTCCTCGTCGACCTCATCCTGCAGCGCCAGACCGAACGCGCCGGCCACGATTACGCGAGCGGCATCCTCGACATCGTCGACGAAGGGTTCGGTTTCATGCGCCGACACGGGCTCCTGCCCAGCCCGGACGACGTCTACGTCAGCTCCAGCCAGGTGCGCCGGTTTGGCCTTCGCATCGGCGATCGCGTCTCCGGCGCCGTCCGCGCCCCACGTGAGGCGGAGAAGTACTGGGGCATGCTCCGGGTCGATGCCGTCAACGGCGTGGACACCGAGACCGCCCGGCGACGCCCGATCTTCGGGGACCTGACGCCGGTCCACCCGGATGTGCTGATCAACCTCGAGACGGACGCCAAGAACCTGAGCCAGCGGCTGATCAACCTGGTCAACCCCATCGGCAAGGGCCAGCGCGCCCTGATCGTGAGCCCGCCCAAGGCCGGCAAGACGATGCTGCTCAAGCAGATCGCCAACGGGGTCAGCGCGAATTATCCGGAGATCCTCCTGATGGTCGCCCTCATCGGCGAGCGGCCGGAAGAGGTCACCGACATGCGCCGCAGCGTCAAGGGCGAGGTCATCAGCTCGACGTTCGACGAGCCGACCGAGAACCACACCCATGTCGCCGAGATGGCGCTGGAGATCGCCAAGCGACAGGTCGAGACCGGGCGTGACGTGGTGATCCTGCTCGACTCGATCACGCGCCTCGCGCGTGCGTACAACCTGGCGCTGCCGCCGTCCGGCCGGACTCTGTCGGGTGGCCTGGATCCGATCGCCCTCTATCCGCCCAAGCGTTTCTTCGGCGCCGCGCGCAACATCGAGGAGGGCGGCTCCCTCACGATCATCGGCACCTGTCTCGTCGACACCGGGTCGCGGATGGACGATGTGATCTACGAGGAGTTCAAGGGCACCGGCAACTCGGAGCTGATCCTCGATCGCAAGCTGGCCGAGAAGCGGATCTTCCCATCCATCGATGTCCAGCGCTCCGGCACCCGTCGCGAGGAGCTGCTGCTCGAGGAAGGCACCCTCAAGATGGTCTGGACGATGCGCCGGATGTTGTCCGCGGTCGGGGCCAACGAGGGGATCGAGATCCTGCTCAACCGCCTGGCGAAGACGCAGTCCAACGCCGAGTTCCTCTCGACGTTGACCAAGAGCCTGGAGGCCTGAAATCCCGGGGCCCATTCGGCCCTTGGCGCGACTGCAACGTCCGTGGTACCGTTCCCGGCGATGTCGTAAGCCCGTTGTTACGGGCGTCGGCCGCGTAGAAGAGACCCCAGCTCTATATCGCGACCCGGACGGTCCGCCCAATCCACAGCGTGGCGACCCACAGCGCCCTCGGACCGTCCAAACGCCAGGAGACCATATTGCTGAACGCATCGGTCGGCGTGCAGCGCGCCATCGGACGCCTGCGCCGCCCCCCGAGCTCTCGTGACTCGAGCCCCACGACCGTTGCGGTCAGCCTCGTCGCCTCCTTGCACCTGCAACGTCGCTTTCGGGCGGTCGCCGCTGCCTCGAGACTCGTCCCGTTCCGTGACCGGACCGCGCGGGTCATGGCCACGGCGCACCCCACCCGCCAGGGGCGCGTCTCGCTGATCGCCAGGGTCGGCCACGACCGAGCCGTCGCACTCGTGGCGGCGGGGATCCTGCTGGGCGCATCGGTCGTCAGCGTCTCGGTCGCGCGACCAGTCCCGGCCACGGGCGGTCCGACCGGTCCCGGAATCGATGTGCGGATCGCCGTCGGCGGCGCCGCCGAACCAGGCGGCACGATCACCGAAGCCGACCCATTCAATGACCTGACGCCCGAGGAGATCGAGTTCTTCCGGGCGGGCGCCATCGACGAGGCCGCCTCTCCGGACGAGCTCCGATCGGCGATGGAGGCCGAGGCCGAGCTCGAAGGCCAGGCGGTCTCCGTCGTCGCGGGATCCGCCGTCGAGGGCCCGTTCCTCGACGACGGGACGCTGCTCAAGCCGGTCGCGGTTGAAACGACCGTGGCGGACGGCAGCGGACTGATCCAGACCTACAAGGTCAAGGCCGGCGACACGCTGACCGGGATCGCATCGAGGTTCGGCGTCTCGATGATGACGCTGTGGTGGGCCAACAGCCTCACGTCCAAGGACGATCTCCGCCTCGGCCAGGTGTTGACCATCCCGCCGGTCACGGGTCTCGTGGTGACGGTCAACGCCTCCGACACGCTCGCGGGCCTGGCTTCGAAGTACGACGTGGAGGAGCAGGAGATCCTCAAGGCCAACAAGCTCGAGGATCCCAACCTGGTCGTCGGACAGGTCCTGGCCATCCCGGGTGCCATGGGCAAGGCGATCCCGACGCCAAAAGTCGAGCCCGGTCGGTCGTCGGGTGGTGGCGGCACTGGCGGCGGTAGCAGCTCGTCTCGGGCGCCCGTGACCTACACCGGTGGGGCGTTCCGCTGGCCGGTTTCCGGCGGCGGCAACTACATCAGCCAGTACTACCGCTACGGCCACTACGGCCTCGACATCGCCGCGGATTACGGGAGCTCGGTCCGGGCCGCGGGTGGTGGGACGGTCATCTTCGCCGGCTGGAAGGGCAATGGCGGCGGGTACCAGGTCTGGGTCGCGCATGGCTCCGGGCTCTACACCACCTACAACCACATGTCGGCCATCTCGGTGGGCAGCGGTCAGCAGGTCGCAAAGGGACAGCAGGTCGGCCGCATCGGGCAATCCGGTCGGGCGACGGGCCCGCACCTCCACTTCGAGGTCTGGCGCGGCGGCATCTGGAGCGGCGGCTCGCGAGTTAACCCGCTGGCATATCTCTAGGGCGGCACCGTTCTGGCGGACGCGGCGCGCCGGCCGGGATCGCCGGTTTCATGCCAGATGTCGGGCTGGTGCACATAAGGCGAGGTATCGGCCCGGATTCCGCCCGGATTCCGCCCGATTCCGGTCTTCCTGAGCGTGGACCACTCGCCGGACCTGGTCGTCGGCCCTCCCGAACCGTGCCTTGCGGTCATGACGCCGACATTTGGCAGAGTCCGGGCCTGACCCGGTCGCGCCTCATGGTCATGACCTCGACACGCCGTCGAGCGCCGGCCCCGCGCAACACGCCGTGGAGCGCCGCGCGGGCGCCTTCGCCTCGGACACCGCCGACGGCGGACGGTCCCGTGGCCTGACCGGGTCTTCGGGTAGGCCCGTGCGAGAATGACCCCGATGTTCCTTGACCGCGTGAAGATCTGGGTCCGCGCCGGCGACGGTGGCGACGGGGCTGCGACGTTCCGGCAGGAAGCCCACGTCCCACGCGGCGGACCCGACGGCGGCGACGGCGGTCGCGGCGGATCCGTCTACCTCCGAGTCGATGCCGGCCAGACCACGCTTCGTGATTTCACCCAGAAGCGCCACTACCGCGCGACGCCCGGCGGACGCGGGACGCGGGCGCGGCGTCACGGGCGCGCCGGCGAGGACATGGTCCTCGACGTCCCGCCCGGTACGGCGGTGTACGTCGACGAAACAGGCGAGCTCGTGGCGGACCTCGTCGCGGTCGGCCAGACGGCCCTCGTCGCGCGTGGCGGCCGTGGCGGTCTCGGGAACACGCACTTCAAGACCTCGACCCACCAGGCCCCCAAGCACGCCCAGAAGGGCGAGCCCGGCGTCGAGGCGTGGCTGCGGCTCGAACTGCGGCTGATCGCCGACATCGGGCTCGTGGGGCTGCCGAACGCGGGCAAATCCACGCTCCTGGCAGCGGTCACCGCCGCCCAGCCGAAGATCGCCGACTACCCGTTCACCACGCTCGAACCCAACCTTGGGGTGATGGACCTCTCCGATGGCGACCACGACGGCGATGAACGGCGACCGACGATCGCCGACGTGCCGGGGCTGATCGAGGGCGCCAGCAGTGGGGCGGGTCTCGGTCACGCGTTCCTGCGCCACGTCGAGCGGACGCGGATCCTCGTCCATGTCATCGACGGCGCCTCGCGCGACCCCGACTGGGACTACGACGTGATCCGCGAGGAGCTCCGCGCGCACGACCCGGCCCTGCTGGCCAAGCCGATGCTCGTCGCGTTCAACAAGATCGACCAGCCGGTGGCACAGGCGACCTGGCCGGACTTCTCGCGCGCCCGTGCGAAGGAGGGGGTGGAGGCCATCGCCATCTCGGCAGAGCACGGGGACGGCCTCGACGCGTTTCGGGCCCGGATCGCGTCACTGCTGCCCGATGCCGCCGAGCTGGCCGAACCGCCCGAGCCCGCCGGCGTCGTCGTCCATCGCATCGAGGCGATGAGCGACGGCTTCAGCGTCGACCTCGACGCCGACGGCGTCTTCCGTGTGCGCGGCAAGCGGATCGAACGGAGCGCGGCCCAGACCAACTTCGACGTCGAGGAATCGGCCGAGCGCTTCCAGCGCGAGCTGGCCAGGCTGGGCATCGATCGCGAGCTGCGACGCGCGGGCATCGCCGCGGGAGACCTGGTCCGGATCGGAGCGGTCGAGCTCGAATGGGAGGCGCAGCCCTGGGAGCGCGTGTGACCGGCGGACCGGTGCCGGTCGTTCCCGGGTCGCTGGGGGTCTTCGGCGGGACGTTCGATCCGATCCACTTCGCCCATCTGGCGGTTGCCCAGGAGGCCGCCGCAACGCTTGGCCTCGAACGCGTCCTTTTCGTGCCCGCGGGTCGGCCGCCACACAAGCCCGATCGGATCATCACGCCCGCCGCCGATCGCATGGCCATGATCGAGCGGGCGATCGCCGGGAACGACCGTTTTGCCGCCGACCGCATCGAGCTCGACCGGGAGGGACCCTCGTATACGGTGGACACCCTCGAGATGCTTGCCACGCGACCGTCCGTCGGCGGCCCACCGGCATTGACACTCATCCTGTCGTCGGAGGCGTTCCGGGACCTTCCGACCTGGCGCGAACCGCGTCGGATCCTGGAACTCGCGTGCCTCGCAGTCGCGCCGCGCGAAGGCTACCCGGCGGTGCCCGCATCCTTCATGGACAGCGAGTTCGCGGAGTTCAGGGACCGCGTTACCTATCTCGACGGACCGCGCATGCGGCTCTCCGCCTCGGAGCTCCGCACTCGGGCTGCTGCGGGCCGATCGCTGCGTTACCTCGTCCCCGATGCAGTCGCGGCCTACATCGACGACCATGCCCTGTATCGCATCCCACGGAGGAATGTCGCAACGTGACCGATCCCATCCCCAGCGAGTCCCCGACCAAGCCGCGCACCGATGGGTTACCGAAGCGTGGCTCGGCGGCGAGCACGACGGAGCGACCTCCGCTCGAGCTTGCCCGGCGGATCGTCGAGCTGGCCGAGGACAAGAAGGCCGCCGACATCGTGCTGCTCGATCTCGGTGGGCTGACCACGATGGCCGATTACTTCGTGATCTGCTCGGGTGGCTCGGAGCGGCAGCTGGAGGCGATTGCCGGCGGGGTGATCGCGACGCTGCGCGACGAGCGGATCAAGCCGATCGGCCGCGAGGGAACCTCGGCCTCGCACTGGATCCTGATCGACTTCGGATCGGTCATCGTCCACGTGTTCACGCCGCCCGAACGCGATTACTACGGTCTCGAGAAACACTGGGCGGAGGCACGCACGATCCTGCGGGTCCAGTGACGTTAGGCCCACGCCGATCACGATGTCGTACGGGGGGTGGAAGTACCCTCGGGTCATGCCCGCGCTCGGGGAGCGCTCGTACATTCGGGGCATGTCAAGCGTTCGAGATCGATGCCCCGCCTGCACCCGCCGGCTCATCACGACCCGGTTCGACACGACGTTCCGCCTGCCTGACCGCAGCGAGCGACTGTGCTTCGGGATCCCTGGCGGCCTGTGCGAGGACTGCTCGCAGCTGTACATCGATCCCGACCTGATCGAGCTGCTCGACCTGGGCGAGGGCCGTTGCGTCTTCGCCATCGAGAGCGATCTGGTCGTCCAGGAACAGGCCTGGTCCGCCGCCGACTGACGTCGCCCGTGGATCGGCCAATGCGCGCGTTGCCGCGCTGCGGTCCTCGCTCACGCACTGGTAGTGCGCTCGCTCCGGTCCTCGGTGCAGCGCCTTCGCCTTGGTCGCCCACGGGCGCCGTCGGTCCTACGTGGTGCGCGCGCTCCGGTCCTCTCCGGCGCCTTCGCCTTGGACGCCCACGTGCGCCGTTGGTCCTACGTGGTACGCGCGACGTGGTCCATTACCCAGAGGCTGAACGCGAGTCGTCGCTGCGCCTCGTCCTGCCCTGACCCTGGCGCTCCCTTGACCATGGCGTCGAGCTCCACGAGGCCGTCGAGCGCGG
>JBBEBJ010000225.1:0-1775 GCA_040882425.1 Chloroflexota bacterium
CGGCGCTCGTCACGTGGCTGATCTACGCGGTCTACCTGCACGCCCGGAACCAGCGCTCGTGGGCCGGGCGGCCGGCCGCGCTGCTGCTGGTCGTGGGCTTCGGGATGGTGCTGGTCACGTACTCCGGCTCGCTCTGGTTCAGCGGCCTGCACGCCTACAGCGGCCTGTAGCCCAGCCGTCCGGGGACAGCCGCTCCCCGGAGAACCGATTCGGGCCGGCCGCCGTACCCTATCCCGATGGCGCTCCACGAGTACCTCGCGACCGAGGTCGGCGAGGACTGGGCCGACGGGATCATCACCCGGCGCGAGGCCCTGCGACGGCTCGCCCTGCTCGGCCTGTCGGCAACGGCCGCGGTCACGCTCCTCGAGGCGTGCGCGCCGGCCGCGGGATCGGCCAGTCCCGGGCTGACGACGGTCCCGACCGGCTCGGCAGCCCCGCCCGCCACCGCGACCACCGGTGTCTCCCAGGCCCCGAGCGACGAGCCCGCCACGTCCCCGTCCGAGAGCGGCGCCGTCAACGGAAAGGCGATCACCTTCCCGGGCCCAAGAGGCGAGGTCCAGGGCTTTTTCGCCCCAGCCACCGATCCTCGCGGCGCGATGCTCGTCGTCCACGAGAACCGCGGGCTCAACGACCACATCCGCTCGGTCGCCTCCCGGCTCGCTGCCGACGGTTACTCGGCCCTCGCCATCGACCTCCTCTCCGAGGAAGGCGGCAGCGAAGCCCTCGCGCAAGGCGACGTCCAGGCAGCCCTCTCGAACGCTTCCACCGAGCGACTCGTCGGCGACATGAAGGCCGGCCTCGACGAGCTCGAACGACGAGCGCCAGGCGCCAGGCTCGGGGCGATTGGCTTCTGCTTCGGCGGCGGCATGGTCTGGGCGCTGCTCCATGCCGGCGACGAGCGGCTGGCGGCGGCAATCCCGTTCTACGGCCCGGCGCCGGCAGCCCCCGACTTCTCGGGCAACACGGCGGCCGTGCTCGGTGTCTACGCCGAACTCGACGGCCGGGTCAACGCCTCACGCGAGACGGCTGAAACCGCGCTCACCGCCGCCGGACTCGAGCACGAGCTCAAGACGTATCCCGGCGTCGACCACGCCTTCTTCAACGACACCGGCCAGCGCTACAACGCGGAGCAGGCGGCGGCCGCCTACGCCGACGTCCTCGACTGGTTGGGGCGCTACCTGGGCTGACCCACCGTCCGGCACTCAGGATCAGACCACCACGCCCGGATGCCGCACCCTCGAGCGCCTCGAGCACCTCGACGAGCTCATCATCACGACCGACGAACCGCGTTGCCGCCGGCTGCTGCGTCATTTCTCTTCGCGATCTCCGTCGTGGAACGTTACGCCGTCCGGATGGTGGGTCCGTTCCATGTCGGCGTACAGCCGTACCGTCCGGTCTCACGCCTCCAGGTCACAGCCGCACACCAGGTGCGACAAGAACTGGAGGGTACGAAGATGAACCTGGCAACGCAGCCCACGACACTTGCGAGGACGAGCAAGCGGGCGTCCAGCTTGGCTGGAATGATCTCCATAGTCATCATCGCGGCGATCATTGCGGTCGCCGCGGCCCTCGCAACGAGCGCGGGGGTCTCGACCCAGAATCCCGCCTCCGTCACCTCGAACTGGCTCGTCGATCCCGAGTACCTGGATTTCCGTCGCGCCGAGACCGGCCAGCGCTCGACCGGTTCAACCAGCTATCCGCCCCGACCGGTGATCGTTCCCCGCAACGTCACGCACGTGGGCAACGGCGACCAGTAAGGACCGCAACGCCGCTAG
>JBBEBJ010000226.1:115-10918 GCA_040882425.1 Chloroflexota bacterium
GGCGGCTGAGCGACCCGGCGGCTGAGCGACCCGGCGGCTGAGCGACCCGGCGGCTGAGCGACCCGGCGGCTCAGCGCTCGTCCACGTCAGAGCCGTTCGAAGCGTGCCTGGAAAAAGCGCAGGTACTTCGGCTCATAGGTCATGTGCAGCCCACGGGTGGCTTCGCGAACGTCGAACACACCCTTGACCGACTCCGCGACCACGTCCATGTGGGCCTGGGTGTAGACGCGCCGGGGGATCGTCAGTCGGGTCAGCTCGAGCCTGGGTCGGTTGTGATCGCCGGTCTTCGGATCGCGGCCGGCGCTGGCGATGCCGCGCTCCATCGACCGGATCCCGGAGTCGAGATAGAGCTCCGCGGCGAGCGTCTGGGCCGGGAACTCGTCCTGGGGAATGTGCGGGTAGAACCGCCGCGCGTCCAGGAAGATGGCATGGCCGCCAACCGGCAGGACGATCGGGATCCCCCAGTCCGTCAGCAACTCGCCCAGGTAACGCACCTGGCCGATGCGGCTACGAACGTGATCGTCCTGCACGGACTCGTCGATCCCGATCGCGAGCGCTTCCATGTCCCGTCCGGCGAGCCCGCCGTAGGTGTGGAGGCCCTCGTAGACGACGACCAGGTTGCGGAGCTCCTCGAACAGCTCGGCGTCGTTGACCGCGAGCCACCCGCCGATGTTGACAAGGTTGTCCTTCTTGGCGCTCATCCAGGCGCCGTCGGCGTGGGAGCAGAACTCGAGCAGGATCTGGGCGATCGAGCGCTCCGCGAATCCCTCCTCGCGCTCCTGGATGAAGAACGCGTTCTCCACCAGGCGGGTGGCGTCGAGGAAGAGGCGGATCCCATGCCGATCGCAGAGCGCGCGGAGCGCCCGGATGTTGGCCATGCTGACCGGCTGGCCGCCGGCCATGTTCACCGTTCCGGCCAGGCTGACGTAGGCGATCTGCTCGGCGCCCACCTCGTCGATCAGCCGCCCGAGCTTCTCCAGGTCGACGTTGCCCTTGAACGGGTGCAGCGCCTCCGGGTCGTGGGCCTCGTCGATGATCACGTCGACGAACTGACCGCCGGCCAGCTCCTGGTGCAGGCGGGTGGTGGTGAAGTACATGTTGCCCGGGACGAACTGGCCCGGCGTGATCGCGACCTTGCTGATCAGGTTCTCCGCACCGCGGCCCTGGTGGGTCGGCAGGACGTGGCGAAAGCCGTATCGGCGCTGGACCGCCTCCTCGAGGTGGTAGAAGTTACGACTGCCCGCGTACGCCTCGTCGCCGAGCATCATGCCCGCCCACTGGCGGTCGCTCATGGCCGACGTCCCGCTGTCGGTGAGGAGATCAATGTAGACATCGTCCGAGCGAAGCAGGAAGGTGTTGTAGCCGGCCTCGATCAAGGCGCGCTCGCGCGCTTCCCGGCTGATCATCTGCAGCGGTTCGACCATCTTGATCTTCCAGGGCTCAGCCCAGGAGCGCCGGCCGAACTGTTGCCCCATGGTCAGGGGGTTCGGGTTCGTCATGGAGCATCTCCTTGGGGGCGGGTCGCCATCGGACACCCCTGGCCGGTGCCGCGTCAAGGTCCGTCCGGCACGTCGTGGCGCGTGTTCTGGCCGACGCGGCGCGGCGAGGGTCAGCCGCCCGCTCAGTTGGTTCGCGCGTGCGTCGCTACGGCCGCGGATCTCGTGGGGGGCATGGCTGCGGCTGGTGCCTTGGCCGCTCCGCCCCGTGGCGCCTGCATCCGGCCGCGGGCCGTCACGATGGTCGCCACGGCCAGGATGATCACCGCGCCCGCCACCAGGGTCCGCAGCTCGATCGGCTCGCGCAGGACGAGGGCGCCGAGGATCACCGCGACGACCGGGTTGACGTACGCGTAGGTGGCGATCAGGGGCAGGGGAGCGACGCGCAGGAGCCACCCGTACGCCGTGAACGCCAGCAGGCTCCCGATCACCGTCAGGTAGGCCAGCGCGATTACCGAATCCATCGAGATCCCCGCGATGCGGAAGCCCTCGAGCTCGCCGCTCGCCAGGGACATGACCAGGAGGACGAGACCGCCGGTCACCATCTGGGCGCCCGTTGCCACGAGCGGCTGCCTTGGCAGGGTCGCGCGGTGCGACGCGAAGAGCGAGCCGCTGGACCATGCGATCGGCGAGAACAGGATGGCCGCGAGCGCAAGCGGCTCCAGCGCCCCGGCGCCGCCGAATGCCGAAGGTCCGATCAGGATCGCCACCCCGACAAACCCCAGGATGATCCCGCCGATGGCCAGCCGCGGAAGGTGCTCCCGGAGGAAGATACGGCCGAGCACGGCCACCCAGACGGGCATCATCGCGATGATCAACGCCGTGATCCCCGACGGCACGGTCTGTTCGCCATACGCGACCATACCCATCCCGCCGCCGAGCAGCAGGGCACCGACGATGGTGCTGTCGCGCCATTCGCGGAGACTGGGACGGCTGAATGCGCGGCCCTCGCACGCGATCGACCATCCGAGCAGCACGAACCCCGCGATCAGGAACCTGACCGCCGCCATGATGAACGGCGGGATCGTGTCGACGGCGATCGCGATGCCCAGGTACGTCGAGCCCCAGACGACGTAGAGGATCAGCAACCCGAGCCAGATCGGGGCGTGCCGCGGCGCGGCGTTGGGACGCGTTGGCATAGATGAATGGTCCAAGGTTGGAGTGTACGCGGTCAGCCGATCAGCGTCCAGCCGGGTCATCCGGTGCGACGCGGGGCGCGCACCGCTGCCCCCGACCGGCCGCGTCAGGCGGCGATCGCGGCGGCCGGCCGGCACACCCGGCAGGCGCGGTAGCCTCGTGCCCGCACCTCTTCCATCGAGTGGAACTCGAGGCGGTGCCGATCGGTGACCCGGCGGGCGTGCCGGCACGTCGGCAGGCAGAAGATCTTCGTCGTGTCGGAACCGAGGAACCGGATCCCCGATGAGGCGAGCCGTTCAAGCCGGGGAAGGTCGACCCCCTCGGCCGCCAGGATGGTCCGCTTGTTCTGCGGCCCGCCGAGGGAGTACTGCCCCAGCAGCCCATCGGTGCGGACGACCCGGTGGCAGGGCACGATCAGGGGCACCGGGTTGTGGCCGAGCGCCGTTCCGACCGCCCGGACCGCCCGGGGGCGGCCGATCTCCGCGGCGACCCAGCCGTACGGCCGGACCTCGCCACGCGGGATCTCGAGGGCCTTCTGCCAGACGTCGCGCTCGAAGTCCGTGTGACCACGCAGATCCAGGTCGATGCGCACGCGGCGATCGCCCTCGAGCCGGCGCCGTATCGCCCGCTCGAGCGCCGCGGGCAGGCGCTCCGCCCGGATCGCACGGCGACCGGTTCGTCCCTCGTGGTCCGCCTCGAAGGCGGCCTCGTTCGCGGACGCCTCGACGCCGGACACCCCGAGCCCGTTCCAGGCCACGACAAGGGCGCCGATCGGCGAATCGATGTGGGCATAGCGGTCGACCAGGCCGATCTCAGACAACACGCCCGGGGCGAGAGAGGGAGGGGCGGTCGTCAGCAGGGTGGCCATGGCCTCCTCCAGCTCGCGGTCCTCGATGGTCATGCGGTCAACTCCTCGCGCTCGCGTCGTTCGGCGGATTCGATCACCGTTCGCAGCATCGCCAGGCCGCGATGGACCTGGGCCTTGACGGTACCCTCGGGTCGGTCGAGGGCCGTTGCCAGTTCGGGATAGCTCAGCCCATCGACATGGCGCAGGACGACCGCGCTTCGATAGGCTGGCGGCAGGGTCAACAGGAGGTCTGCCCACGCCCGGCCGACGGCGCGCCGTGCGACCGTGGCCGCCGGACCGGAGCGCGCGTCGGCGACCGGCTCCATGGTGCCCGGCTCCGTGGCGTCGAGCGACAGGGCCGGTCGTCCGGCGGCGGCGCGGCGCGCGATCCGGGACCGGCACAGGTTGAGCACGATCGTGGCCAACCAGGGCCGGAGTCGCAGCTCGAGGATCCGATCCGCCGGATAGCCGGCCATGGCTCGATAGGCCCGGACGAGGGCGTCCTGCGCGGCCTCCTCGGCGTCGCGCCGGTCGCCGAGCATGCGCAGCGCGATCGAGTAGAGGCGGTCCTGGTGGGCCACGACCAGGGCCTCGAACGTGCCGTCGAGGTCCCTCGATGCGGCCTCGATCAGCTGGTTGTCGTTGTCCATCGATCCCCAGAACCGTCCGTCGACGCCGATCGTTGCATCGGGACCTACGGTACCCGCAGCGGCGTCACGGCCGTGCGCCGGGCGGCCGTGCCGCCATGCGACAATCCGGCCACGATGCGCCTCGACGACCGATTCGATGAACTCATCGACACGCTCACCGGGTTTCATCGGACGTGGCTCGTCTACCTGGGTGTCGAGCTCGGGTTGTTCGCCCGACTGCGGCAGGCGGGCCGTGACGGCCTGTCGGCCGCCGACCTGGCGCGCGTCAGCGGCTGCGCCGTCGGACCCATCGAAGCCTGGGTCTCGGCAGCGGACGCCCATGAGCTGGCGGATTTGCGTGACGGCCGCCTGGTCCTCGACGACGACACGGCGATCATCCTGCTCGATGAGGCTCGCCCCGAATTCCTTGGCGGCCAGTTCGTTCACTCGGTGATCGCGTCCCTCGACTGGTCCGCGATGCTCGAATTCTTCAGGACCGGCGAGCCGATCCGGCGGCGCCCGGACCGGTATCGCCAATCGATCGAGCGGCTGACCGTCCAGGACGTGGCCGTGTTCTTCCAGGAGGCGCTGGCGGAGCTGCCGCAGCTCGTCGGCGACCTCGGGGCCGGCGGCCGGGTCGTCGACATCCATTGCGGCGGCGGTCGCTGGCTCATCGCGATGGCGCGTCGGTTCCCGTCGCTCGAGCTGGTCGGTATCGAGTTCGAGGACGATTCGGTCGAGCGGGCTCGGGCCAACGTCGCCGCGGCCGACCTCACCGACCGGATCACGATCCGACACGGCGACATCAGCGGCCTGGAGATGACCACCGACTTCGACCTCGCCTATTTCCAGTATGCGCTGCACCAGCTGCCCGACGCGGTCGTCGCCCTGCGATCGGCCTGGGCCGCGTTGCGCGCGCGCGGACGGTTGCTGGTGCTGGATTGGGCACTGCCGTCGGGCGCGGATGAGTTCCGGACGCGCCAGGGGGAGCTGATCGCGGGCGTCCAGCTCGATGAGCTCTACCAGGGCACGGCCCTGGCGACGCGCGAGCGCGTCCAGTCGTGGTTCGGCGAGGCCGGGCTGCCCTATCCGGTGACGATCGAGCTGCCGTCAGGCGCGTCCCTGTTCGTCGCGGAACGCGCCTGACCGTTATCGCGGTCGGGCCGGTCAGCTGACCGTGATCGTCCCCTTCATGTTCGGGTGGATGGCGCAGTGGAACGGGTAGGTGCCGGCCGTCGTGAAAATGAGGCCGTCCGATCCGCCGGTGCCGATGTTCGGAGTGCCACAGGAATCGTCATCGAGCGTCGCGGTATGCGGCGCCGAGTCGCCGTTGGTGAACGTGATGGTCTGGCCGACCGTCGCCTGGATCTCCGCCGGGCTGAAGGCAAAACCCTCGATCGCGACCGACACCTCGCCGGCCGCGGCGCTCTCGGCGCAGGCGACCCCGGCGTCCGGAGCACTCGCCTCCGCGCTGGCTTCCGCCGTGGGCTCCGTGGTCGGAGCCGTCGTCGCGCCGCCGCCCGAACAGGCGGCCAGGAGCAGCACGGTGCCGGCGGCAACGGTGACAAGGGATCGATGGCGCATAGGTTCGTCTCCTTCGATGGTGTCGTTCAGCCCCTCCTACGCCATCGCTGACGGACCGGTTTTGGCGGCTATCGTGTATGGATGCCGATCGAGGTCGATGCCGCGACGATGCGCCGGATGCTCATGCACGAGGCGCAGGTGCACGCCGCGCCGGGCAGAACGGTGCGCGATCTCGATGATGCCATCTTCCTCCACGACCCGTCGGACCCGGAGCCGTTCTGGAACCGGCTGGCGGCGATCCGCTGGCCGGAGGATCCGGGTGCGTTCGACCGTCGCCTGACCGAGGTCCTGGTGCTCTTCGCGACGATCGCGAGGCAGCCCCACGTCTGGCCGTCGCCGGCCCATGACACGCCACGCGACCTGGTTGCGAGACTGACCGCGAACGGGTTTCGCGACATGGGCGCCGGCATGGTAATGGCCATGGCGAACAGCCCAGGAGCTGGGCCCGAGGAGCCGGACACGCCGCCAGGGGTGACGCTGGAACGGGTGTCCGGGCTGAGCGGCACGCCCGCCGCGACCGTCTCCGGCGCGATCGTCAAGGTGCTGACGGATGCCTTCGAAGTGTTCGCCGAGCGCGAACCGGGCATCGAGGCGGAGACGCTCGCGTCCCTCAGCCATCCCTCGTTCACTCACTACCTCCTGCGGTTCGATGGGCAGCCGGCTGCCGTCGCCCGGCGGGCGACCTTCGACGGCATGAGCTACCTGTCGTCGATCGGGACAGCGAGCTGGGCGCGCGGTCGAGGGTTCGGACGGATCGTCACCGCGACCGCCGCGCAGGACGCCCTCCGGGCCGGTAGCGAGTGGGCCTATCTCGGGGTATTCGCCGACAACCGGGTCGCTATCCGGCTCTACGAGGGCCTCGGGTTCCAGCGGATCGGGGAAGCCGGGCCGGACCTCCTCCTCGTATGACCGTGTCCGACGTAGTCGATCGACTCTGCGCCTTCCGGGCTGCGGCAATCGAACCGCTCCCGGCGGCGCCCGTCGGGACGCCGTCCGCCATCGTCGGGACGCCGGCTGCCCTCGGTTGGGCAACCGTGGAGCTCGACCGGGCGGTGCGCGAGCTCAGCGATGCACTCGGGATCCCGCCGGAGCGGTTCGTGGCGGCTGCCGATTCGCGCGCCCTCGGGGCGCGCTGCCGGGTCGCCGACGCCGCCCTTCCGGATGGAGCCGCGCTCGTCGTCCTGGAGCCCGCCACGGAGGGTCGGCTGGCGGCGACGCTCGCACGCGTCGGCGAGGGTCCGGCAGCGATCTGGCTGGCGGTCGCGGATCTGGTCTCCGCCAGGGACGTCGCGAGGGCCGCCGGAATCGCGACCTCGGCCGAGGGCGACGGACCGCTGGGGGCCGAATGGCTCATCCTCGGCGGCCCGATCCACGGCCCGCATCGCCTCGTGGTGGGCGCGCCGGGTACCATCCAGGGATGACCGAAGCCCCGCAGATCGTCCTCCGGCCCGCGCAGCCAGGCGACGCGCCGGCGATCGCCGCCCTCTTCACCGACGAGGGATACCCCGCGGGTCCGAGCGACATCGTCGCCCGCCTGGGCCATTTCGCCACGCCCGAATCCCAGGTGATCGTGGCCGAGCACGACGATGCGATCCTCGGCTTCATCGCCGTCCACGCCATGGCCCGGTTCGAGCACGACGACCAGATCGTGCGGATCCTCGCCCTGGTGGTGGATGCTGGCGCCCGCGAACGAGGTGTTGGACGCGCCCTGATGGCCGAGGCCGAACGGTTCGGCCGCGCGCTCGGCGCGGCGTTCGTCGAGGTGACCGCCGGCCACCGCCGACCGGAGGCGCGCCACCTCTACGAGTCGCTCGGGTACGACTCGACCGTGACTGCGTACCTGCGCAAGAAGCTCTGACCGACCTGACGACCTCCGCGGCGCCTGGCTTTCCGCAGCTGCGGCTGCGCGAACGCGGCGCGAGACTGCTCGACCTGCCCTGGGAGCTGCCGCTGGCGTCCTGGCCGGCCGAGACGCTCCAGTTCCGCGACCTGCCGGTCGGGCCGTCGCGCCACCTCGTTCGCTTCCTCGTGGTCGACGGTCTCACGTTTGCGCTCAAGGAAGAGCCGCTCCCCGTGGCCACCGGCGAGTTCGAGGTGCTGCGCCACCTCGAGATCGCGGGGCTCCCCGCGGTGACGGCCGTCGGGCTGGCTGCCGCGCCCGAGCGTGACAGCGCGATCCTGATCACCGAGTATCTCGCCTTTTCGATCCAGTACCGCCGGCTGCTCATGCGGTTTCCGCTCGGCCCCGGTCCGTACCGCGACCGGCTGCTCGACGCGATGGCGTCCCTCCTGGTCGACCTCCATCGCGCGGGTGTGTACTGGGGCGACTGCTCGCTCGCCAACACCCTGTTCCGGCGCGACGGCGACAAGATCCAGGCCTACCTCGTCGACGCTGAGACGAGCGAGATCCATCCGACGCTGTCCGCCGGACAGCGCGCCTACGACCTCGACATCCTTGTCGAGAACGTGGCCTTCGGGCTGGCGGACCTGGGTGCCATGCAGGGGCGCGACGACGCGTTCGACGACGCCGTGGAAGCCGCCGAGACCGTCCGCTCGCGGTACACGGCGGTCTGGGATGAGCTCCACCTGGTACCCGAGGTGGCACCAGGCGATCGCCATGCCATCAGGGCACGGATCCGGCGGCTCAACGAGCTCGGCTTTGCCATCGACGAGGTTTCCCTCGAGCCGACATCGTCGACGGCGGACGCCGTGCGGCTACGCGTCGCCGTGGCGAACCGCCGGTTCCACGGCCACCAGCTCCAGAAGCTCACCGGGCTCGTGGCGCTCGAGGGCCAGGCGCGACTGCTGCTCAACGACATCCGCGAGTACCAGGCGTGGCTGGAATCGTCCACGCGGACGACGATCACGACGGAGAGCTCCGCCGAGCGCTGGCTCTCCGAGGTGCTCCATCCGGCCATGGCGGCACTCGTTCCGGCCATCGGGCCGCTCCGGGATGCGCTCCAGGCGTACTGCGACGTGCTCGAGCAGAAGTGGCTGCTGTCGGAGGCCGCCGGTCACGATGTCGGCCTGGAGGCCGCGATGGCCGCCTATCTCCAGCTGGGCGCGCCGGCGCCCGAGGCGGGAACGACGCTGACCGACAGCTCGATCGCACTCGACATCGACTGGTCGACCGGCTTCGACCGGGACGAACCCACCTGATCGGCTGAACCACCGGAGCACCCGGCCGCACCATTCGGGCGCCCGGCGACCGCCCGGCGGACGGTATCGATTCCGTGGCACCATCGCCGCGTGCAGAATCCGGGGGCCCGCACGACCGAGCCCGTCATCCGCGTCCAGGGCCTGGTCAAGCGCTACGGCGATGTCCACGCGGTCGACGGCATCGATTTCGAGGTGTCGGCCGGCGAGGTCTTTGGCCTCCTGGGTCCCAACGGGGCCGGCAAGACGACGACGGTCGAGATCCTCGAAGGCTTGCGCTCACCCGACGGCGGACAGGCGTTCGTCCTCGGCGTCGACGTCGCGAAAGCCGCCGATTCGCTCAAGCCCAGGATCGGCGTCAGCCTCCAGACGGCCGCGCTGTATCCGAAGCTCACCGTCATCGAGCTGATCGACCTGTTCCGGAGCTTCTACCCGCACTCGCGCCCCACGGCCGAGCTGATCGAGGCATTGGAGCTCGGCGAACGAAGCCATGCCCAGACACGCGAGCTGTCGGGCGGCCAGCGCCAGCGCCTGGCCGTGGCCCTCGCCCTGGTCAACGACCCGGAGCTGGTCTTTCTGGACGAGCCTACGACCGGTCTCGATCCGGCCGCCCGTCGCTCGTTGTGGGACCTCGTCCGCGGGCTCAAGGCGGCCGGGCGCACGGTCCTGCTGACCACCCATTACATGGAGGAGGCGGAGGTCCTGTGCGATCGCCTCGCCATCATGGATCACGGGAAGATCCTGGAGATGGGGACGGTCCGTGAGCTGATCTCCAAGCGCTTCCACGAGCGCGCGGTCCGGTTCCTCAAGGTGGACGGCCTGACCGGGACGGAGCTCGCCGGGCTGCCATCGGTCAGCTCGGTCAAGCACGATGCCGACGAGGTCCTGCTCTACACCCGCGACGTGGCGGCCACGATCGGCGCGCTCCTCGAGTTGACCGAATCGCGCGGCATCGAGCCACGCGACCTGGGCGTGCACAAGGCGACCCTCGAAGACGTCTTCCTCGACCTCACCGGTCGGGCGCTGCGGGACTGAGGGACGTCGATGGCTGCCCTGACCGCGTTGACGATCGCCAATATCAAGAGCTACGTCCGCGACCGGGCGGCCCTGTTCTGGACGCTTGCCTTTCCGCTGATCTTCATCTTCATGTTCGGGTTCATCTTCCAGGGCGGCGGGGGCGGGGGCCTGTCGCTGGGCTGGGTCGATCGTGACGGGTCGCAAGCCGCCAGTGAGTTGCGGGCCGCCTTCGAAACCCAGAGCGGGCTCGAGCTTGTCGTTGCCGAGGAGAACGAAGCGCTCGACCAGATGCGCGACGGTCAGCTCGAAGCGGTCATCGTGGTGCCGGAAGGGTACGGCGAAGCGGTCGAGACCGCTGCCGCCGGGACAGGTCCGCCGGGCGGCGTCGTCGTCTACACCGACCCATCGCGCCAGAACCTGGAGGGGTCCGTCTACCGAGCGGTCGGCACCGTGCTCGGCGTGGTCAACCTGGGCGGGCGGCCGCCTCTGGTGATCCCACGATCCGAGACGCTCCAGACCGAGAACCTCAACTTCATCAGCTATTTCGTGCCGAGCATGCTCGGCCTGTCGGTCATGCAGGTCGGGATCTTCGCGGCGATCCCGCTGGTGGCCGACCGCGAGAAGCTGATCCTCAAGCGGCTCGCAGCGACGCCACTGCGTCGCTGGCAACTGGTCGGCTCGAACGTCCTGATGAGGCTGCTCATCGCGATGATCCAGGCGGTGATCATCGTCGCGGTCGGCGTGATCGTGTTCAGCGTCGAGATCACCGGGCCATTCGGGTTGTCGGTCGTCTTCGTGGCCCTGGGCGCCGTCGCGTTCCTCGCGCTCGGCTACGTTGTCGCCTCGTTCGCCTCGACCGAGGACGCGGCGAACGGCATGACCAGCGTCATCCAGTTCCCGATGATGTTCCTGTCCGGCACGTTCTTCCCGATCGACG
>JBBEBJ010000227.1:0-10912 GCA_040882425.1 Chloroflexota bacterium
GGCGATCGGTCCACCCCTCCCCGGTCGGGTCGGTCACCCGGCGCCCGAAGCGGCGGGCGCCCGAAGCGGCGGCCTCGCGGGGCCGGCGGCCGCGCCCGACGTCAGCCGCCGGCCTTGAACGGGTAGACGACCCAGGCGGCGGTCGTCACGGCGTGGACGTCCGGTTGCGCGGGGACCACGGACCGTGCCGGTTTCCAGTGGAGCACCGCGGTCGTCGGGAGGCCGCCCGCCTGGCGGACACGCTCCGTGACCGCGTGGATCGTCGTGCCGCTGTCCCACACCTCGTCGACGACCAGGATCCGCTGGCCGCGCAGGAGCGGATCGGCGGGGAACTGGAGGAACGTCGGATGTGGACCCGGCTGGCCCTCGTCGTCGTAGAACTCGACGGCGGCGACCAGGATGTTCCGGATCCGTAGTCGATAGGCGAGCATCCCGGCCGGGACGAGCCCGCCACGGGTAATCGCCAGCATCACGTCGAACCGCTCGCCCTTGAGCCGCTCGGCGAGCTCGGCAACGAGTCGATCGAGGTCTACCCAGCTGACGATGTCGCGATCCGGAGGCTGCGCCGCGCTCATCGGTCGACCGCCAGTTGACCGGTCGCGACGGCGCGGATGGCATCGAGCGTCCGGGGCTCGTCGAGGCTCGAGAGGTCGCCAGGATCGAGCCCGAGCCAGGCCGACCGGATCGCACGCCGCATGACCTTTCCGGATCGGGTCTTTGGGAGTCCCGGAACCACCGCCACACGTTCGGGCTTGAGGGGTTTGCCGAGCTGACCGGCCACGGTCGCGGCAATCGCGGCGGCGAGGTCAGGGTCCTCGCCGCTGCCCGGCCGCAGGACCACCAGAACGACCACCGCCTCGCCCTTGATCTCGTGAGGCACCCCGATCGCGGCGGCTTCCAGCACGGCCGGGTGCGATACGGCCGCGCTCTCCACCTCCGCCGGCCCGACCCGCTTGCCGGCGACCTTGAGCGTGTCGTCGCTGCGGCCCTGGATGTACCAGAACCCGTCGGCGTCGATGGTCGCCCAGTCGCCGTGCACCCAGGTCCCCGGGAACCGAGACCAGTAGGTGGCCTCGTAGCGGCCCTCGTCGTCGCGCCAGAACCCGCGGGTCATGCCCGGCATCGGGGCGCGGATGACCAGCTCGCCGACCGCCCCGCGGATCGGCCGCCCCGCCTCGTCGACCACGTCCGCCGCCGTCCCGATGCACGGTCCCGAGAACGACACTGGCTTGATCGGGCCCAGCACGTTGCCGCCGACGATGCCGCCCGAGACCTCCGTCCCGCCCGAGTAATTGATGATCGGGCAGCGGCCCTCGCCGATGACCCGGAAATACCACCACCACGGCTCCGGGTTCCACGGTTCGCCCGTCGAACCGAGCACGCGCAGGGACGACCGATCGTGCCCGCGAACGGGTTCCTCCCCGTGCGCCATCAGCGCCCGGATCACCGTGGGCGAGAGGCCGAGGTGGCTGACCCGATGCCCGGCGACGATCGCCCAGAGGCGGTCCGGTCCCGGGTGGTCCGGCGCCCCTTCATACAGGACCAGCCGGGCGCCTCGCAGTAGCGCCCCGGAGATCGCCCACGGACCCATCATCCAGCCGAGATCGGTGAACCAGAACAACGCATCGCCCGCGCCCAGGTCGAACTGGTGGGCCAGGTCCTGGGCACCCTTGATCGGGAACCCGCCGTGGACGTGGATGGCGCCCTTGGGTCGACCGGTCGTGCCGGACGTGTAGATGATCATGTACGGGGTCTCGGGATCGGTCGCCTCGTCGTCCGCGGCGGTTCGCGTGCCGCGAGCGTCATCGTCAACCGGCTCCTGCCACCACGTGTCGCGGCCCAGGGTCCAGGGTGTGGCGACGGCGTCGCCGGCGCGCCGCACGACGACGACGCGGCGGACGGAGGGCGCGGCTGCAACGGCGGCATCGGCCACGGCCTTGAGCGGCACCCATGCGCCGCGCCGGAGGAAGCCGTCGGCCGTGATCAGGACGGACGCCTCGCAATCGTTGAGCCGCGTCGCGATCGCCGGCGGGGCATACCCCGAGAAGATCGGCGTGTAGATCGCCTGGAGACGGCCGAGCGCGAGCACCGCCACCACGGTCTCGACGAGCATCGGGAGCAGGATCCCGACCCGGTCCCCCGGTCGAATCCCGACCGCCCGCAGGCGATCGACCGAGGCATCGACCGCCGCAGACAGCTCGGCGTTCGTCAAGCGTCGAACCACTCCGTCTTCGCCCTCCCAGGCGAGGGCCTCGCCGTCGGGGTCGCGGGCAACGCGCGGGCCGAGCGCCGCCCTCGCGTAGTTGAGCTCGCCGCCCATCCACCAGCGCGCCCACGCCGGGCCCCGGCTCGCATCGATGACCCGATCCGGTGGTCGTCCCCAGACGATCCCGAGGTCGTCGGCCGCGGCCCCCCAGAACCAGCCCGGATCCGCGACCGCCCGGGCCTGGAGCGCCTCGAGCGATGGCTCGGCCGAGGCCCGCAGAAACCGTGCCAACCGGGATTCGGCCAGGAGCGCCGGTGTCGGCCGCCAGGCCACGCCGTCGCCGTCGCGTCCGAAGGTGGGCCAGGAGCTCGGCATTGCCGAGGGCCTACGCGCTGACGTGGTCGGCCCAGCGATGGGCAGGCTCGTAACCCAGCAACTGCCGCGCCCGGTCGATCGACAGGAGCGTCTCGCGGCCCTCGACCGCCCGACGCAGCGGGACCGACGGGAAGACCTCGGCCATCAGGTCGGCGCTCGGCCGGGTCATGACCGTGTCGGCCGCGGCCACGATGCAGATCTCCGACCCACGGGTGTCCGACTCGAGCCCGAGCCGCGCCGCGGTCGCGACGTCACGCGCGTCGACGTAGCCCCAGAGGTTCCACTTGCGCAGCCGCGCGTCATCCCAGAACGTGGGGAACCGCTCGTAATCCTCGGGTTCCATGATGTTCGAGATGCGCAGCCCCACGAACCCGATCCCGGTCCGCCGGGCGAATTGGGTCGCCATCGTCTCGCCGACGAGCTTGGACAGCGCATAGGACGATTCCGGGCGCGGCTCGATCGTTTCGTCGATCGGGGCGAAGGTGGGCGGCGTGTCGAACGGCAACCCGAGCACGGTCTCGCTCGACGCCCAGACCACGCGCCGCAGGCGATGCATCTCCGCCGCGGCGAAGACGTTGTAGGTCGCCAGCGCATTGATCCGGAAGGTCTCGCCCACCGGTCGGAGCTCGGGCGCCGGGATCGCCGCGAAATGGACGACCGCCTCGGCGCCGCTGAGCGCATCGAGCGCCTGGCCGAGGTCGGTCAGGTCGGCGACGAGGCACTGGCCGTGCGGGCTGCCGTCGTGGCGGACATCGACGTTGACGACGTCGTGACCGGCCTCGCGAAGCTCGCGGACGACCCACTTCCCGCCCTTGCCCGTCCCGCCCGTGACCACGATCCGCATCGGTTCGACCTCCTCGGTCAAGTATGCGGTCCTGAACCACCGGGTGCCGCCCCGAGCGCGGGTCACGACCCGCACCGCGCACTCTCAGACGCCTCGAAGAATCCGCGGTGAGACTCGGAGTCGAGGGTCGCCGAACTGGCGGCCGTTGGCACCGCGAGGAACGCGGCACAGCAGCGGAGGTCAAGCATGACCGAACCGGATCAGATCGAATTCCACGAGCGCGTCGCCGCTTCCAGCGGCAGATCGAGCGCTCGGTCCCTCCCCGTTCGGGCCGGTATCGTGGCCGGTGCCGCCGCGCTCCTCGTCATCGGGGCCGTGGCCGCGATGGGGGCTTCGCCGGCACCGTCGGCGACCGGAGGCCAGGCGAACCTCCTGGCCGCAGTGGCGCCCGAGACGGGTACCGACCTCGCCACGCCGTTCGCCAACGGCTTCCGCGGCGGCTTCGGCCGGGGCGGGTTCCACGACATCACGATCAGTGCGATCAACGGCTCGAACCTCTCGCTCGAGACCGCCGACGGCTGGTCCCGGACGATCACCGTCGCAAGCTCGACCACGCTGTCGAAGGCGGGCGAGACGATCACGCTCGCCGACCTGGCGGTCGGCGACCGAATCGGCTTCAGCCAGGAGCGGCAGACCGACGGGTCGTACAGCATCGTCGCGATCAGGGTCGTCCTCCCGACCCTCGGCGGTGAGGTGACGGCCGTCAGTGGCAACACCATCACGGTGACCGGCAGGGACGGCACGACGGGCACGATCCACGTGGACGGTGACACGACCTACCAGGTCAACGGTGACGCCGGCGCGTTGTCGGACATCACCGTCGGGTCGTTCGTAGTCGCCCAGGGCGCGCTGCGGGCCGACGGCTCGCTCGACGCCGACCGGGTCCACAGCGGCATGCGTGGCATCCGCGACGGCGATCACCCCGGCCGAGGCTTCCACAACCGCCAGGGGGATCCGACCGCCACCCCCACCCCTTCCTCCACGGCGTCCTGACCTTCGGTCGGACGCGACGACGCGGCGCGGAGCCTTCGGGTCCCGCGCCGCTTCGTTTCTCAGGGTGCTTTCAGGCTCGCGAGGTGAGATGGGGGCAGATCGCAATCCCCGCGTTCACCACGATCGGAGTTCCCGATGTTCCCGCACGACGACACCCGCCCCGTCCATGAGGGCGCACTCCCCGCCACACCGGCGACCGAGTCGGAGCCTGGGATCGCCGCGACCCCGGCGATCGACCGGGCACCTGCGCCGGCTACGTCGCCCACCACGGCGCCCGTGGGCCCATCGGGGCCAACCCGAACCGTGGCCGCGCTGCGCGCCGGCCGGCTGCGCTCGATCTTCGCGGCTTCGCTCCTTTCCGCGGTCCTCGCTGCCGGAGGCACCGCGTTCCTGGTGACCGGCCCGCTTGCGGAGCCGCCGGCCACCTCGGACGCCGCGTCGGCCCCGCCCGGTGCGGTGACGGCCGTGGCCGGCTCGGACAGCGCGCCGACCGTGGAGGCCACGGATCTCACCGACGTCGTGGCCGCCGTTCGCGATTCGGTCGTGACCATCACGTCGGAGGGCTTCCCGTCGCGGGGTTTCGCGCAGATCCCGACGACCGGCGTCGGGTCGGGGATCATCCTCACCAGCGACGGCTACATCCTGACCAACCGGCGCGTCGTCGAGGACAGCCAGGCCCTCACCGTGGAGCTCGCCGACGGCAGCCAGCACGACGCCACCGTGGTCGCCTTGTCGGACGACCACGACCTGGCGCTGATCAGGATCGATGCCACGGGACTCTCGCCCGCCGTCATCGGGAACTCGGACACGCTCGAGGTCGGGGAGACCGCGATCGCTATCGGCAGCCCGCTTGGCACGTTCACCGAGACCGTGACCCGCGGGATCATCTCCGGCACCGGGCGCACGATCACCGTCGCGGACGAAGCCACCGGCCGACCGGTGACCATGACCGACCTGCTCCAGACCGATGCCGCGATCAACCCGGGTAACAGCGGCGGCCCCCTCCTCAACGCCTCGGGTGCCGTCGTCGGCATCAACACCGCGGTCTCGTCCGAGGCTGAGGGACTCGGGTTTGCGATCCCGATCGCGGCTGCCGCGTCGCTGATCGCCCAGGCGACGGGCACGACGAGCTAGCTGGGATCCGCTCGGCGGCCGGGTCGCTTGGCGTTCTCCCAGGCAGGACAAACGCCCCGGATTTGCCTGCGCCGCGAGGCCGAACGGCTGGCGATTGCCGATCGCTGGCGCGTCGTTCGGCCTGCGGTCGGGAGGAGGCACGCTTGGGCGAGGGGCACATCCTCGCGGCGTGCTTGATCGCGGCGTCGAGATCGATTGGCGGGCCGGCGGCCGGGGGCCACGCGTCGGTCACTTGCCGCGGTTTGTC
The DNA here is from genome assembly GCA_040882425.1 of Chloroflexota bacterium. Taxonomy (GTDB): domain Bacteria; phylum Chloroflexota; class Limnocylindria; order Limnocylindrales; family CSP1-4; genus SPCO01. Next base: position 5,800 of record JBBEBJ010000227.1, read on the forward strand.
CTTCCTGGAAGAACGGCTCCCCTTTGACGAACCCCCGGCCCAGAGAAGATCGGGGCCGCAGTCCGGCTGCAGGGCGTTATCCGGCGGCTGGCCCAGCGGCCGGCAGGTGCACCACGAACCGGGCGCCGCCTTCGATCCGGTTGGCAACCTCGATCCGCCCGCCGTGGCGGTTGACGATCCACGAGGCGATGGCCAGGCCGAGGCCGGTTCCGCCCCCTGGCGCCCCCTGGGCGCGGTAGAACCGCTCGAACACGTGCGGCAGGTCCTCCGGCCGGATCCCGGGACCATCGTCCTCGACGACGAGCGCGGCACCCGCGCCGTCCGATCGCACCTGGACGCCGACTCGGCCGTCGGCCGGGCTGTGGCGGATGGCGTTGTCGACCAGGATCATCACGAGCTGGCGGAGACGCGCCGGGTCGCCGGCGATGACGGCCGGCTGCGGATCCACCTCGACCCGGACGCCTCGATCGGTGGCCGGCTTGCTCAACGCGGACGCGCCGTCGGCGGCCACGTCTCCGAGATCGAGCTGCACGCGATCGAGCTCGACCGCCCCGGAGTCGGATCGCGCGAGGAGGAGCAGGTCCTCCACGATCGAGGTCATATGGGTGATCTCGTCGTCGATGTCCTCGAGCGCGCTGCCGACCCTGGCGACCGGCTCGGATCGATGACGAAGCAGGTGGTCGACGCTGCTCCGGATCACCGTGAGTGGGGTTCGAAGCTCGTGGCTGGCATCCGCCGCGAACTCGCGCTGGCGACGCAGCGCGGTCCGCTGATTGGCCAGCGATTCCCGGATCGGGACGAGCGCATGACGTGCGTAGACCGTCCCGAACCCGAAGGCAACGAGGACGACGACGGCGCCACCGACGACGAGCACCGCCAGCATCGTCTCCAGGGTCCGCTGCTCGGTGGTTCGGTCCTGGACGACCTGGATGCTGTAGGTCCGCTGATCCACAGTGACGGTCTCGGTCAGGATGCGGACCGGCGTCCCCTCCAGGGAGGCCGTCCGGATGTCTCGGCCGGTCGAGGCCGCCGACGCCACCCCGGCATCGAACGGCAGCCCCGGTGGGCGGCGCGGCCCGCGAGGCCCGGTGACGACCGCGCCGTCCGGACCCACGACCAGGGCATACGTCCCCGACCCGCCGCCGCCAAAGATGTAGCCGTATCGCGCTTCGTCCCCCGGGTCCGGCCGCTGGCCGCGGATCTGGCTCATCCGCGCGTCGAGCTGGGCGATCCCCGCGTTGGCGAGCGATCCCGCGACCGCCGCGTACAGGGCGACCGCCAGGGCCAGGAGGATCAGCAGCGTCGTCCCGCCGCTCCACAGGACGAGGTTGCGGCGAACGCCTCGGATCAGTCGCCCGTCGGTGGTCTCGGCGGCCAGCTCGGGCGCGGTCTTCTCGATCGGTGGCTGGATCCCGTCAGGCATCTGCCAGACGATAGCCCACCCCGCGGACGGTTTCGATCAGCCGTCCGGCTCCCCCGAGCTTGTCCCGCAGGTAGTGGACGTAGGCATCGACGGCATTGGGCGTGACCGCCACGCTGAACGGCCACGCCTGGTCGAGCAGCTGGTCGCGTGACAGTGTCTGTCCGGGGTGGCGGAGCAGGCATTCCAGGAGGGAGAACTCGCGCGGGCTGAGGTCGATCGTGCGTCCGTCGAGCGTCACGCGCCGCGACGTTTCGTCGAGGACGATCGGGCCCGCAACGAGCCTGGGTTCGGGCCTTCGCGCCCCCATCCCGCGGCGGCCGAGCGCCCGCAGCCGCGCGGCCAGCTCCTCGTAGGCGAACGGCTTGACGAGGTAGTCGTCGGCCCCGGCATCGAGCCCGGTGACCCGGTCGCCCACCGTATCGCGCGCGGTGAGCATCAGGATCGCGACCTCCGATCCCCTCGCGCGGATGCGCCTCGCCACCTCGAGGCCCGAGATGTCCGGCAGGCCGACGTCGAGGACGATGACCTCGACGCCATTGGCGGCTTCGGCGATCTCGATGCCCTCCTGGCCCGTCGTCGCGGTCTCGACGACGTGCCGGTCCTCCTCGAGCAGGCGCCGCAGGAGCCGGACGAGTCGTGGGTCGTCCTCGATCACCAGGAGATGCATGGATTCCAGCCTACGCCTTCGCTCACGGATGACGGCGCGACAGGCGCCGACGCTCATTCCACCATTCGAACCTGAGAGGCGCATGAGAACCACGCGCCCCGGCGCGCTCTCAGGCGGTCATCGGTGACGCGTGGTACAACCGGGAGGACCGCAGGAGAGACGCGATGGACGCAATGCTGGCCAGGCAATTCGATCGAACCGACCGCTGGATCACCGGCTGGATGGCCGACCACGGGATGCTCCTGCTGCGGATCGCGCTCGGGGTCGTCTTCTTCTGGTTCGGCGCGCTCAAGCTGATCCCGGACGCCAGCCCGGCAGAGGCGCTGGCCGGCCAGACGATCGAGCGGCTCACCTTTGGCGCTGTGCCCGCCGCGACCGCGCTGCCGATCCTCGCCGTCTGGGAGGTCGCGATCGGGGTCGGCCTGTTCATCGGGCGAGGCATGCGGATCACCCTCCTCCTGCTGTTCGTCCAGATGCTCGGCACCATCACGCCCCTGTTCCTGTTCCCGACCGAGACGTTCACCCAGTTTCCGTGGGCACCGACCCTCGAGGGCCAGTACATCATCAAGAACGTGGTCATCGTGGCGGCCGCGATCGTGCTCGGGGCCACGGTCCGCGGCGGTCAGCTGACGGCCGAGCCACCGCGGCGCCGCTAGCCAGCGCGCCGCCGCGCCTCTGCCGACCCCGGGGACGTCTAGCGCGTGGCCGCGGCGATCAGGTCGGCGTACAGCTCGGCGCCCTCCGGCCGCGGGTGATAGCCGTCCTTCCAGAACAGCTCGGGTCGTCCAGCCGTGGCGCTGAACCAATCGACCAATCGGGCGTTCGGGTAGTTCGACACGCCGCTCTCGATGACCCGGTTGTTGTGCGCTTCCCAGTCCCGCGGCACGCGGACGTTGACCCAGATCACCAATCGGACGTCGCGAAGGGCATCCATGACCGCGTCGAACTGGCCGGCCCGGAACGGACCGTTGTTGCCGAGCTGGACGATGACCGTGTCGGCCAGTTTGCCGGCAGTCGCGCGCCGTTCGAGGATCTTGATCCCTTCGCCGACGTGGCGCCCGACGGCAGCGTCGACCCGGACGGGTCCAAGGTCGCGGGCCATCGCATTGGCGCCCTGGATCATGACCGACTCGCCAAACGCGAGGATGCTCCGCCGAGGCGTCGGTGATGGCGAGGGCGTAGGCGTCGCAGCGTGTGGTGCGACCGTCGGCGTGGCGACCGGGACGGCGCCTCCAGCGGCGGCGGTGACCGCGGCGGCGCTCGCTGTGGCCGTGACGCCGGTCGGCGCGGTGGCGCTGCGAACGGCATCCACCTCGAGGCGCGGCGAAGGCGGCTGATCGTGTGGCCGCGCCTCCGGGTCCACGACGAGGCCGTCGATCGACGCCGTCTCCATCCCGGCGGGTGGCGGGGGCGGGGTCGCCATGGCGACCGAGACCAGCAGCACCGACAGCACCGCCGCCAGCGCTCCGGCAACCGGCGCGGCCGACCAACGCCGCGCACGTGTCGACGAGGCCGATTGCGTGGCCCGTACCCATGCCCACGCTCCGCTGAGCGAGCCGCCCCGGATCGGCATCTCGACGAACCGGTACGACGCCTCGGCGGCCATGACCGTCAGCACGAGACGGAAGACGAGCGTCGCCGGCGCCTCCAGCGGGATGTCGAGACCCGGCCGGGTCAAGGCGAAGATCGGCCAGTGCCACAGGTAGATCGAGTACGACCGGGTGCCCACCCAGCGGAGTGGGGCCACGTCGAGCACCCGTCCCACGTGCGTCCGCGGGTGGACGGCGGCCGCGATGACCACGACCGTCAGCAGCGCGAGGATCGCCAGCCCACCCTGGTACAGGAGTGGCTCGAACGCATCGGCCGCGACAAAGAAGCCGCCCAGCCCGGCGAGCGCCGCGATCGCGACGAGATCGAGCGCCCTGCCCAGCCACACGCTGCCCCACCGCCCTGTCCCGCTCGCGAGCCCCGCGCTGGCGGCCCTCGCCAGCAGGCGGCGCCGCCTGCGCCGGTTCAGGCCCGGGCGCAGGGTCGGCAGCGACGGGACGGGCGGAACCCAGACGAAGGCGAGCGCCGCGCCGAGGAGCAGCCCGGTGAGCCGGGTGTCCGTTCCGTAATAGACGCGCGAGGGATCACTCGCCGGGTCGAACTGGAGCGCCATCCAGGCCGCCGAACCCGCCGCGCCGACGAGGGTCATCGCGAGCGCCGCGCGGCGCCCGGCCAGCAGCGCGAGGGCGAGCACGATCGGCCAGAACAGGTAGAACTGTTCCTCGATAGCGAGCGACCAGAGGTGGACGAACAGCGACGGCCGGCCGATCGATTCGAAGTAGGACTGATCGCCGGCGATCAAGTGCCAGTTCGTGATGTAGACGACGGCGGCCAGAGCGTCCGCGCGGAGGCGGGCGATCTCCTCGGGTACCACCACCACCGCGAATGCCATCGTCGCGGCCAGCAGGAAGAAGAGGGCGGGTAACAGTCGCCGCGCTCGTCGGAGCCAGAACGCGATCGGGTCGATCCGCCCGGTCGCCCGGTGTTCGGCCAGCAGCAGGGCCGTGATCAGGAAGCCGCTGATGACGAAGAAGACTTCGACGCCGAGGAATCCGCCGGACGGGCCACCCAGACCCGCGTGGTAGAGCACGACCGCGAGGACGGCGACCGCACGCAGCCCGTCGAGCCCGCGAAGCCGTCCGATGGAACGCCGGTCAGCCTCGACCGTCGGTCGTCCGGAGGCGGTCGGGGCGGCGTCCGTGGAGACCGGAACCGTCTTCGGCATGGATCCTGCGGCGTGTCGGTGGCGGGTCCGAACGCTCCCCGGGGACGGACGATCCGGGTGAACGCCGGCAGGTCGCCATCGTATCGTGTCGGCCGCGCCAGCGCCCGGCGCCCTCCACCCGCGCGGCCCGGGCGTCGGGCTGCCATGCCCCCGGCGCCCGCCGCGTGACCCGCGAATCAGGCGCCGGCGGACGACCGCTCGCCGGCGATGAGTTCGTCGAGGACGGCGCGCACTCGTTCGAGGCGTTCCC
>JBBEBJ010000228.1:0-1732 GCA_040882425.1 Chloroflexota bacterium
TGAACTCGTAGCCGGCTGCGCGTGCTTTCGCCGCGACCGAGACCCGGCCGTGAAGGACGATGTCGGCCTGTCCCCAGAGGACCAGGCGAAGGGCAAACGCCGGAGCGGGGATGATCGCCGGCCGGCGCATCGACCGACCAATCGCCTGGGCCAGCTCGGCCTGCGTCGGCACCTCCGGAGCGACCATGTTGAGCGGCCCGCTGATCGAGGGATCGCGGACCGCCAGGTCGTAGAGGCGGACGGCGTCCTCGACGTGGACCCAGGTGAACCGTTGGCGACCCGATCCGAGCCGCCCGCCGACGAACAACCGGAACGGCAGGAGGACCAGCCGCCAGGCCAGGGCCTCGGGAGCCATGATCAGGGCGGTCCGGGCGGTGACCACCCGCACGCCCAGTTCCGCGGCGACGCTGGCGGCGCGTTCCCACTCGACGACGACACCGGCAAGGAACGAATCCCCGGGGGGTGAGTCTTCCGTCATCTCGCCGCCCGACCGGTCGCCATAGATGTCGATCCCCGAGGCGTTGACGAGAACGCCCGGGCGCTCCGTGGGCGCCACCCGGCGCATCGCCTCGACAAGCGCCCCGGTCGCATCCAGACGGCTCTGGAGGATCGCTCGCTTGTGCCCGGGCGTCCACGGTCGGCCGCCGATCGGCGCCCCGGCAAGGTTGACGACGGCATCGGCACCGCGGAGGCTCGCCACTAGTCCGTCATCGACCGCCGGCGGGTTCCATTGCCGGGCGGTCTCGGTTCCGTGCAGCTTCCCGGCCGCCCGGTCCGGGTTACGTGTCAGCGTGGTGATCTCGACGCCGGCCGCGATCCAGGCCGCGGTGAGCCGGCGCCCGAGGAAGCCCGATCCACCAGCCACCACGATCCGCATCAAACGGGGACCCTTCTGCGTGCTACTCTCACATAGCAAGTTATGACCGAAAAACCCGCTACTGTCAAGTCGCACGTTCTGGCACGCGAGGGCACGATCCCGACCGTGCTCGGCGTCGCCAGTGGGCGACACAAGACCGCCGAGCAGATTCGGATCGAGCTGGCGGAGGCGTGGGGCGAGATGGGTGGGGCCTGGGGCGTCACGCCGGCGATCGCGCGCGTCCAGGCCTACCTGATGGCACGGCAGGAGCCACTCACCGAGCGCGAGGTTCGGGAGGCGCTCGGCCTCAGTCACCGGGCCGCCAGCCTTGCGCTCGCCGAAGCCGAGTCATGGGGGATCGTGGAACGGGTCCGCGAGCCGCGGCGAGTGGGTCGCCGCGGGCCGGCCGGCACCGCATACCTGGCCGTCGGCGATCACTGGCAATGGTTTGGTCGCGTGATCGCCGAACGAAAGGTGCGGGAGGGCGACCCGATCGTCGCCGTGCTCGAGGTCAAGGAGCGCGAGGCAGCGGCCGCGCTCGAGGCCAACCCGGATGACGCGGAGCTTGCCGCCCTGCGCGACTGGCTGTCCGCCTTCCTCGTCTTCGTCCGTCTGTTCGATCGCGCGGTCGGCCTCGTGCCCCAACTCGATCCCAGGGAGCTCGAGCGCTCGCTGATACTGCTCGGGCGAATCCCTGACTCGACCATTCTCCGCCTGCTCGACCTGCTGGGCGGGCTGCCGGATCAGGACGTGATCGACCTGGTCGAAGCGTTGTCACGACTCTCGCCGACCGCCGCTCGCCGGGCGACGAAGCTGATGTCGGGGGTCATCCGGACGGTTTCGCGCTAGGCGTGATTCCCGGACATGTTGTTGACG
>JBBEBJ010000229.1:0-1730 GCA_040882425.1 Chloroflexota bacterium
GCCGGGATCGCCCCGACCCGCCACGCCAGGAGACCCGTTCCGATGCCCGACGCGCCGACCGTTTCCGATCCTGCCAAGCGCCATTCCGCCGCGATCACCGACGGACCGGACCGGGCCGGCGCACGCGCGATGCTCAAGGCGATCGGGTTCACCGACGATGACCTGTCGAAGCCGTTGGTCGGCGTCGGCTCGTCGTGGATCGAGACCATGCCGTGCAACTACAACCACCGCCACCTGGCCGACCGCGTCAAGGCGGGCATCCGGGCGGCGGGCGGCACGCCAATGGAGTTCAACACGATCTCGGTCAGCGACGGCGTGAGCATGGGCACCGAGGGCATGAAGGCATCCCTCATCAGCCGCGAGGTGATCGCCGACTCAATCGAGCTCGTCGTCCGGGGCCATCTCCTCGACGGACTGGTCTGCATCGTCGGCTGCGACAAGACCGTCCCGGCGGCCGCCATGGCCCTGGGACGGCTGGACGTCCCGGGCGTCGTCCTTTACAGCGGGACGATCTACCCGGGTGTCTACAAGGGCCAGCGCAACGCCACGGTCGTGACCGTGTACGAGGCGATCGGGGCCTACCGGGCGGGCAAGATCACGCTCGAGGAGCTCCACGAGATCGAGAACGCGGCGTGCCCCGGCGCCGGCGCGTGCGCCGGCCAGTACACGGCCAACACGATGAGCACGGTCATGGAGTTCATCGGGCTGTCGCCGTCGGGGCTCAACGGCATCCCGGCCGAGGACCCGGCGAAGGAGGCGGCGGCCCACCGGACCGGCGAGCTCGTCATGGACCTGGTCCGGCGCGACGTGCGACCGTCGTCGATCGTCACGCGCCAGGCGCTCGAGAACGGGATCGCCAGCGTGGCCGCCACCGGCGGCTCCACCAACGGCGTGCTCCATCTCCTCGCCATCGCCCACGAGTACGGGATCCCGCTCGACATCGACGAGTTCGGCGCCATCGCCGACCGAACGCCGCTGATCGGCGACATGCACCCAGGCGGCCGCTTCACCGCCACCGACATGTACGAGGCGGGTGGCGTTGGGCTCGTGATGCGCGAGCTGCTCAAGCGACCGGGCCTGCTCCACGGCGACGCCGCCACGGTCGACGGGCTGACGATCGCCGAGATCGCTGCCGAGGTCGTGGAGACGCCCGGGCAGCAGGTTGTCGTTCCGATCGACACGCCGCTCAAGCCGAATGGCGGTCTCGCGATCCTTCGGGGTTCGCTCGCGCCCGAGGGCTGCGTGGTCAAGCTGGCGGGACACGAGCGGCGCCAGTTCGAAGGCCCGGCTCGGGTGTTCAATTCGGAAGCCGCGTGTTACGACGCGGTCCGCGCCCAGCGGATCAAGCCGGGTGACGTGGTCGTGATCCGGTACGAGGGGCCGGTCGGTGGACCCGGGATGCAGGAGATGCTGCAGGTCACCGCCGCCCTCGTCGGCGAGGGTCTCGGCGACGCCGTCGCGCTCCTGACCGACGGCCGTTTCTCGGGTGGCACGCACGGCCTGATGATCGGGCACGTGGCGCCCGAAGCCGCCCTTGGCGGACTGATCGCGATCGTCGAGGAGGGCGACCGGATCGTCATCGACGTGGACCGCAAGGCGCTCGACCTCGACGTGCCGGCGGTCGAGGTCGCCAGACGCTTCGAGCGCTGGACGCCGCCCGCCAGTCGATACCAGACGGGCGTGATGGCCAAATACGCGGCGCTCGTCGGGTCCGCGTCAAACGGCGCCGT
>JBBEBJ010000230.1:0-1714 GCA_040882425.1 Chloroflexota bacterium
GGTGTCGCCAGCATCCGCGGCAGGCTCCAGCACCTCTACGACCAACCAGCACCCGCTGCTACCATCGCCGTCCGATGACCGACCGCGCCGACCGACCACGGTTCTACCTGACCACGGCGATCGCCTACGCCAACAACAAGCCCGGGCTGCACACGCTCTACGAGGTGATCGGCGCCGACGTCATCGCGCGCTGGCACCGGATGCGCGGCGACGACACGAGGTTCCTGACCGGAACGGACGAGCACTCGATCAACATCGCCCAGAGCGCGATTGACGAGGGCCGCTCGCCTCGGGCATTCGTCGACGAGAAGGTCGGCTTCTTCAAGGCGGCCGAGGACGCGCTCGCGATCAGCCCCGACCGATTCATTCGCACCACGGACCCTGACCACATCCGGTCGGCCCAGGAGATGGTCCGGCGTGCCCATGCCAACGGCGACATCTACCTCGGGACGTACGAGGGCTGGTACTGCCCGAACGAGGGCTTCCGGAACGCCAGCGACGTGGAGGAGACCGCGCGCGGGACGATCTGCCCCAACCATCCCGAGGTTCCGCTGCAGTGGCTGACAGAGCGCAACTGGTTCTTCCGCCTGTCGGCCTACCAGGAGCGCCTGGAACGGCATTACGCGGAGCACCCGGAGTTCGTCCAGCCCGACTATCGACGCAACGAGATGCTCGGCTTCATCCGGAACGGTCTGGAGGACTTCTCGATCAGCCGCGAGCGAACGCCCGGCGACTGGGGCATCCCGTTCCCGATTGCCGAGAACGGTGAAACGGCCCTGCGCGAGGACGGCAGCTGGGATCCCGAGGCCGGCAAGATCTACGTCTGGTTCGATGCCCTGATCAACTACATCACGGGTGCCGGGTTCCCGGACGATCCCGACGCGTTCGCGCGCTGGTGGCCGGCCGATCTGCACGTCATCGGCAAGGACATCGCCCGCTTTCACACGATCTTCTGGCCGGCCATGCTCTGGAGCGCCGGGCTGGAGGCGCCGCGCAAGGTCTGGGTCCACGGCTGGCTGCTGGCAGCCGGCGGTGAGCGGATGAGCAAGAGCCGGGGCAACTTCTACGACCCCAATGATTTCGTAGCCTCGTTCGGCTCCGACGGCGCGCGCTACGTCGCCCTCCGCGAGGTGCCCTTCGATCGCGACGCCGAGGTCAGCTGGGACTCGTTCATCCGCCGCTACAACGCGGATCTGGCCAACGATTTCGGCAACCTGCTCAACCGGACGGTATCGATGACCAACCGCTACCTCGACGGCGAACGGCCGCCCCCTGGTGCCGAGGGCAGCCTCGCCGCGGCGGCCGGGGACGTGGTGCGCACTTACGGCGAGCGACTCGATGCCTGCCTGCTCCACGACGCCCTCGCATCGCTCTGGACGCTCGTCGAGGCGGCCAACCGGCTGGTCGACGCCGAGAAGCCATGGGAGCTGGCCAAGGCTGCGAAGGCCGGGGATGCGGCCGCGAACCAGCGACTCCGCGACGTCCTGGGCGACCTGCTGGAAGCGTGCCGCCTGGTTGGCCTGGCCGTCGCGCCGTTCATGCCGGCCACCGCGCCGCGCGTCCTCGCACAGCTTGGCTACGCCTACCCGTACGCGACCGACGGCAACGATGGGCCGCCCGTCCTCGACGAGCTTGCCTGGGGGGCGCATGCGGCTGAGGCGGGCCGCGTGACGGCGCCCGAGCCGTTGTTCCCGAGAATCGAAGCCGAAGCCGC
>JBBEBJ010000231.1:0-1712 GCA_040882425.1 Chloroflexota bacterium
GGACCCGCTCGGTCAGCGGGCCGCCCTCGGACGCGGCCAGGCTCTCGGCCGCGGCGAGGCGGGCGAGCCGCCGTCCGAGGCCCGCCCGGCGGAGGACGTTGGCGATCCCGCCATGGCTGACCCGCCAGCCGCCGTAGCGGGGCGTGGCCAGCACGAGCGCGATCGTCCGCTGGCCGTGGGTCGGGTGCTCGACGGCGTAGGCGACGATCGCGTCGAGGAGTGAGTCGGGCAGTTGCCGGCTCGGTCGCTCGATCGGCCGGGGCTTCGGCCGGAGGCCGGCCTCGCCGTACGCTCGATACCTCGCCCGCAGTTCGTAGAACCGGCTGCGGCTGACCCTCGCCTTCCGGCACAGCTGGGTCACCGGCGCCTCGCGGCGCTCGGCTCGATCGAGGAGTGCCTTTCGCAGGCGTGCCAAACTGTCGGCCGGGGCCATGGGCGATCCTCTGCTGTCGACTCCAACATCAACAGCGTCAGGGTATCCAGTGGCCCCTTCTTCATGGCCGCGGTGTCCGGCTTCACCGTGGGCTGCAAGGCCTAGAGAGCCCCGCTTAGCTCTTGAGCGCGCGACGAGGCGGCCTCCTCGACGTCTACGAACCGGCAACCTCCAGGAAGAACGAGGCCGACCCTTCTCGGGGCTCGGCGAGCGCAGCATCGAGCGCGCGGACGAGCCGGCCTACCGTGGCCGCCTGGCCGCGTGGAAACTGCCGGTTCGTCGTGAAGATGAGCCGCGGGCAGGGCGCGTCGCGCCCGAAGGCGTCGGTCTCGAGCCGCCGGAAGTCGGCGACGTTCTCGGTGAGGAGCGCGCGATCAGCGGCGATCGCGGCCGCGAACACCTCGGCATCGGGCACGCCCTCGAGGTGCTGGTAGTCCGCGTCATGGACCGAGACGACGTCGTGGCCACGGGCTCGGAGTTGCTCGGCCAAGGCGGCCGGATACATCTCGTCGAGCAGCAGCCTCACCCGAGGATGCGACGCTCCCGCTCGAGCGTCCGCTCGAGCCGGTCGGCTTCCTCCTCGTTGAGCTCGATGAAGCGGTCGACGTCATCGCGGTACTCGGCGTAGTAGCGGATCGCCGTCCGGATCCTCGCCGGCGCCACCCCGATCCGCTCGGCAAGGACATCGATGAGCCGCTCGCCGCGTTCGTCTGCACTGCGGGCGGCGACGACCACCTCCCACACGTCGGGTCCGCCCACGACGACCGCGCGTCGCCCGGCCGGACCGTCGCGGAAGACGATGCCGGGGTGCCGGTCGAGTCGCATCCCCTCGTCGATGTACCGCTGGGCGAGGCGGACCAAGGGCTCGCCGCTCTGGGCGCTGCGGGCGCGGAGCGCACGGAGCGTCTCCGACTCGATCCTGATGGCCTGACTACTCATGTAGCGAAGAGTAGTCTCGTCGAGTAGCCACGTCCAGCACGTCGTTCCGCCGCAGTCGAGAAATTCGGTCAGCTCGACGCGGACAGGGGCCGGCCTCACCTAGACCCGGCCGATCCCAAGGCCATCGTCCAGGAACGAGGTGACCGCCGCGAGCATCTCCTCGCCCGCCAACAGCGCGGGGTCGTTGTGGTGGCTCGCGGCGAGCGGAACGTAGCGCTTCGGCTCGGCCGCCGCGTCGAAGACCCGGCGGCTCAGCTCCGCCGGCACGATCTCGTCGCGCTCCGTGACGCCAATCCTCATCTCCTCGATACCTGGCCGATCGCAGCGTGCCACACTCGCG
>JBBEBJ010000232.1:0-10547 GCA_040882425.1 Chloroflexota bacterium
GCGCGCCCCCGACGTCAGGCGGGCCTGTGCGGGCGCGGTGGCGGCCGCGACGGCCGGCTTGTCGACGGCGCGCGCGAACTGGAGCAGCGACCCGCCAAGTGCCGAATCCGCCTTGGTGAACATGAACGGGGCACCGGAGTTCAGGGCGCTGATCGCGCCGCGATACTCGTTGACGACCTGGTGGTCGATCGTCCGGCGGAGCGCGCCCTCGGCGGCCTTGACGTTGATGCCGGTGAACGCGTTGGATCGGTTGAGGACGAGCTGGACCTTGTCGGCCGGATACCCCAGGTGGCTCATCGTCTCGAGGATCAACCGGACGTTCTTGAGGCACGAGAGGTCGGCGGTCATGACCACGAACACGATGTCGGCGGCCTCGAACACGCCCAGGTTGATGTCGTCGAGCCGCTTGTCCACGTCGATCAGGACGTAGTCGTACATCGTCCGCAGGATCTCGGCGATCTGGGGCAGGTGATCCGGCCTGACCAGGTCCGCGGTCTCCGGTGTCGGTGGCGCAAGCAGCAGGTCGATGCCCGAGTCGTGCTTGACGAGGACCTGCTTGATCAGGTCCGTGTCGATCGTCGGCGCCGAAACGACATCGACGATGCTCTTTCGATCGAGCCCCAGATCGAGGAACACCCGGTGATCGCCGAACTGCAGGTTGCCATCCACGAGGCAGACCTTGCGGCCGAGCTCGCGATGCAGGGCGATCGCGGCGTTGATCGAGATCGTCGTCGAGCCGACCCCGCCCTTGGCCGGGTAGAAGGCGAGGATCCGCCCGAGCGGCGGCCGCGCCAGGAGCGTCTCGCGGGGCGCGAAGCGAGCCAGCAGGCTCTTGATGCGGGCGAGCAGCTCGGCTGGATGGAAGGGCTTGATCAGGTAGTCGTCGGCGCCCGCACGAAGGCCTCGGACCTTCTGCTCGACCTCGCGCTCGGCGGTGAGCATGATGATCGGGACGTGGGTGTTCGGCGCCTCCTCGGCCCGGATCTTGGTCGCCACCTGGTAGCCGTCGAGGTTGGGCAGCACGACGTCGAGGAGGATCAGGTCCGGCGCCTCGGCGCCCCATTGCCGGAATCCCTCGGCGCCATCGGCCGCGATGACGACGTCGTAGCCCTCCTGCTTGAGCGTGTACTGCAGGAGACGCTGGACATTCGGGTCGTCATCGACGACGAGGATCTTGGCCGCCATCAGTCCTCCCGGGGATCGCACGGCTCCACTGGCGCGAGAACCGGCGGAGCGATTATAGGTCCGCCTCGCGGCCCCGGCGGAACCCGGCCCGCAGGTGGCTCGTGGTGCGCCGCTCGTAGCCCTCGGGATCGACCCGGTGGCCCTGCCGATGGTCGGCGCCGGGCACAATCCAGTGCGCGGTACCCGGTGGGCCCGCCTCGGCCAGGCGACGCGCGTCGGCAACCGGCAGGATGGGGTCCCGATCGCCCGAGATCAACAGGAGGTCGACGCCCTCGAGCAGTCCGATGACCCGGATCGGCTCGGTGTCGCGCGGGTCGCCACCCAGGGTCCTCGACACGGCATCGAACACCCGGGCGGCCACCATGCGCGGTGCCGGCCCGGGAATAAACGGGACGGCTACCGCCTCCACCTCAGGGACCGCCGAGTCGGCGATGACGGCCATGATCCGGGGCCGTCTCGGAGCGGGAACGTGCGCGGGGGGGTCCGGGTCGACGTCGGTGCCCACGAACACGCCGTCGCCGAGGACGGCGACGGAGGCGATCGCGGTCATGCCACCCATCGAGAAGCCCATCAGGGACACCCGGGCGACGCCCCGTTCGCCGAGCCAGGCGAGGGCACCGGCCACGTCCTCGATCTCGCGCAGGCCAAACGTCGTCGCCGAATCGTCCGACTCGCCGTGTCCGCGGAAATCGAGACCGAGCACGCCCGCCGTCCGGCGCAGGTACGGGGCGTGTTCCACGAGGTGCGGAGCGACCGATCCGGACGAGCCGTGGAGGAGCAGGATCGCCTCGTGGGGGTCCGGCACCCAGTCCGCATCTCCGCCCTCGGCGGCAACCCAGCGTCCCGACAGGCGCAGCCCGTCCCGGGCGCGGATCCGCACGACCTCGCCGCCAAGCGCGTCGAGGTCGGGTCCGAGGGCGATCTCGTCCGGCAACGTGCGCGGACGGTCGAGCAGGCGCCTGGTTGCCCGCCGGGTCAGGATGTCGAACGAGACGATCGGGACGACCACCGCCCCGATCGCCAGCAGGATCCTTCGGATCATGCCTCCGAGCCGGCCGGACCGCCGGCCGGACCAGAGGCCTTGGGACCGACCGATCGCGGCGCCCGCGAGCCGCCGCCTCCCGGCACATCACCGGTGCCGGCGGGCGCCAGGAAGTCCACGAACGGGTCGAGGAGATGAGTGAATTCCATCGGGATGACGAACTTGGTCGCCGGCCCGTTACCGAGCGCCTTGAGCGCCTCGAGGTACTGGAGCGACATCGTCTTCTGGTCGATGCCCCGGGCTGCTTCGAAGATCCTGGTGAGTGCCTGGCCAAACCCCTCGGCGCGAAGGATCGCCGCCTGGCGGTCGCCCTCGGCGCGAAGGATCTCGGCCTGCTTCTGGCCTTCGGCCACGTTGATCGCCGCCTGCCGCGAACCTTCCGACTCGGTGATGACGGCCCGCCGCGTCCGTTCAGCGGAGAGCTGGCGGTTCATCGCGTCCTGGACGTCGCGCGGCGGCGTGATCTCCCGGATCTCGACGGTCGTGACCTTGCCGCCCCAGCGCTCCGTCACCTCGTCGAGCTTGACCCGGAGCACCTCGTTGATCTGCTCGCGCTTGGACAGGACCTCGTCGAGGAGGATGTCGCCGATCACGGCGCGCAGGGTCGTGGTCGCGACGCCCTGGAGCGCGCCCGGGAAATTGACCACGTTGACGACACTCTTGAGCGGATCGCTGATCCGCCAGTAGATGAGGAAGTCGACGTTGATCGGGGCGTTGTCCCGGGTAATCGTCGTCTGACTGGGCACCTCGATGAACTGCTCGCGGACATCGACCTTCACACCCCGGTCGATGACCGGGACGAGGAACCGGAGGCCGGGGTCGCGCACCATCGACTCGTTGGTCCGCCCCAGTCGAAAGACGACCATCTTCTGGTACTGCTGGACGACCCGGATCGAGAGGTAGACGATGACCAGCAGGACCACGATCACGAATGCGCCGACCGCGGCCAGGACCGGGACTTCCATCAGGACCTCCGTTCGTTCAGGACTGCGACGATGATGACGTGTCGGGCTCGACGATGACCGTGAGCCCCTCCGTCGAGATGACGCGCACAGGAGTACCGCGCTCGACGGGGCGGCCGTCGGCCGTTCTCGCGGACCATTCCTCGCCGGCGACGTAGACCGAGCCGAGCGGTTCGATGGCCTTGCGGACGACACCGCCGATCCCGGGCGGGAGGATGGCGGTCGTGCCAACCACGCCGGCCGGCGACGGCATGCCCCGACTCCGGACCGCCGCCCAGACGATGAGCCCGAGGAACAGTGCCGCGGTCACGGTGGTCGAGACGATGACCCCCGGCGCCACCGCGGCGAGCGGCTGGAACGGGTCTCCCGGCTGGGTGAACAGCGCAGACGCGCCCAGCGCGAAGCAGACGAGCCCGGCCGCACCGAGCAGGCCGTGGCTGGTCACCGTCACCTCCAGACCGAAGAGGATCACCGCGAGCAGGATCAGCAGCAGGCCACCGACGTTGAGTGGGAGGCTGCCAAAGCCGATGAACGCGAGGATGATCGCGAGCGCGCCGAGGATGCCGGTCACGAAGTTCGGGTTCTGGAGCTCGAACAGCAGCCCGTAGAACCCGATCGTGAAGAGGATGAACGAGATGTTGGGATCCGACAGGAGGTGGAGGATCTCCTGGAACGGGTTCATCGCCAGCTCCTCGGGCGTGGCGCCGGCCAGGTCCAGGATCCGCTCGACGCCGCCGACCGTGACGGTCCGCCCGTCGGCGAAGGCGATGACCGCGTCGATGCTGTCGGCCATGCCGTCGACCGCGCCTACCGTGACGGCCTCGGAAGCCGCCGAGGAGCGGGCATCGCGAACCGTCTCCTCCGCCCACTCGACATTCCGGCCGCGGGCCTCGGCGATCGAGCGGATGTTGGCGATCGCGTCGTTGAGGACCTTGGCGCCAAGCGTGCCCTCGATATCCTCGCCGGACCCGGAGATGGGTGAGGCGGCCCCGATGTTGGTCCCAGGTGCCATGACGGCGACGTGGCCGGCCAGGGTGATGAAGGTGCCGGCGCTCGCCGCCCGGGCGCCCGACGGGGCGACCCAGACGATCGTGGGAAGCGGCGCATCGAGAATGCTCGAGACGATCTTCTGCGTGGCATCGAGGCTCCCGCCCGGGGTGTTCAGCCGGATGACCACGGCGGACGCGCCGTCGCGGGCCGCGACGGAAATCCCTTCCTCGAGATAACCCGCGAGCACGTTGTCGACGACGCCGGTGGCGGGGAGGACGACCACCGTCCCGCCGGCGGCGCGGGCAGGCCCGCCGGCGAGGATCCCGAGGACCCCGAGCAGGAAGGGCAGCGCGAGCAGAGAGCGTCCGATGTGACGGGTCACCGATGACCTCCGACGCGCCTATCGTACCTCCGCTTTCGCCCAGGACTGCAGGAATTCGAAGGCGAGGCGGCTCCACGTCTCCATGCGCTCGACGACCGCGGCCACCTCGACCGGTTCGGCGAACCCTCCGCGGAGCTTGTCGGTCTCGCGGATGGCGACCGGGCGACCCGCGACATCCGCCACGTAGACGGCGCCGAGGTGCACGGCCCCGACGGGCGTCGTGTCGTCGTTGAGGAGCGCCACGAGATGGAAATCGGGCAGGAAGTCGGCGACAAGCTCCTCGTGCCACTCGCGTTCCAGGCCGCCCAGCAGACCGCCGTCGCCCGGGTTCAGGTGGCCACCGACCCCGATCGAGTACAGGCCGTGCAGACGCGCATCCCCGCCGGCGGTCGTCCGCTGCATCAGGAAATAGCGCTCGCCGTCGCGCAGCACCAGGTACGGGATGATCTGCTTGAACGACGGGTCGTGCTCCATCTCGGCCCGGAGCTCGTATCGGCCGTGGCGCTCGACCGCGGCCACGAAGGGATCGAGCTCGTCGATCCGCAGGCCGTACCACGCCGCCGCGTGCGGCACGACCGATCGGGGCACGACGAAGACGCGTTCGTCGCTCACGGCAGCTCGGGGTCCTCCAGTCGCGTCCGCGCGGCCCGGAGGCGCTCTTCGAGGGTGGATTCGTCGGGGCCGCCGGTCTGTTCGAGCTCGCGCCGCCAGCCCTCGAGGACCGCTGTGAGGTCGCGCAGGCGGTCGGCGATGGCCGCCGCGTTCGTGACCGCGATCCCCGCCCCCATGGCAGGATCGCCGCGGGCGAGCCGGGTCATGTCACGCCAGCCCCCCGCCGAGAGCCGTGCCGCTGTCGGCCAATCCGGGCGGGCGGAACCGGCACCGCCGCCCGCGACGGACTCGACGAGCGCCGCGGCCAGGATCAGCGGCAGGTGGCTGATCCCGGCGACCGCGCGATCGTGATCAGCGGCATCGACGCGCACGACGCGGCCGAGACACGCCTCCACCAGGAACTCGACCCGCTCAACGTCGTCGTTCGTGGCCACGCGCCCGGGGATGACGACCCATGGCCGGTCCACGAAAAGGTCCGCCCGGCTCGCGGCGTACCCGGTCGACTCCAGGCCGGCCATCGGGTGGCCGCCGACAAACCGCAGACCCACCGCGTCGGCGCGGCGGATGATGGCCTCCTTGGTGCTCGCCACGTCGGTGATGATGGCCCCAGTCGGCAACGCCGCCCGCCACGACCCCGCCAGTTCGTCGAGCGCGGCCAGGCAGGCCGTTGGTGGCACGGCGAGGACGACGAGGTCGGCATCGGAAAAGGCGTCTGTGGGCATCGCAGCCGCGCGATCGATGACATCGTCGGCGAGCGCCTGCGCCGGGCCCTCACCCGACGGCGACCAGGCGGCCATCGTCCAGGCCGGGGTCGTCGTGCTCGCGCGAATCGCGCGGGCGATCGAGCCCCCGATCAGTCCGAAGCCGATGAACGCGACGTGCACGTCGCGTTACCCCGGCCGGGGCGGTCCGCCGGTACCGCGCCGCCGGGCGGTCCGGCGCTCAGCCAGGCGCCGCTCGGCTGATTCCTCCGGCGGACCCGGGTCGAGTGGCGGGTTCTGGCGGCGGACCAGCGCCCGTCGCTCGAACTCGCGCCGGTCGTCACGGAGATACGCGCCGCACCGGGGACATCGCCGCTCCTCCGCAAACAACGAGTCGAGTGGGGCAACCGTGTAGATCTGTCGACCGCACGACCAGCAGGCGAGCTTTGGCATCCGGGCGGCCGATCAGACCTTCGGCAGGCCGGCGAGCGCAGCCTCGACCCGTGCGCGTGGGTACTCGTAGTCCTCGAGTGAGCCGTCGAGGTATCGCTCGTACGCGGAGAGGTCGAAGTGACCGTGGCCGCAGAGGTTGAACAGGATGACCCGCGACTCGCCCGCCTCTTTGGCGGCCAGGGCCTCGTCGATGGCTACCCGGATCGCATGCGTGGGTTCGGGGGCCGGGAGGATACCCTCCGCGCGGGCGAAGCGAACGCCCGCCTCAAACGTGGAGCGCTGGTGGATGCTCCGAGCCTCGATCGAACCGCGTTCCTTGAGCAACGACACGAGCGGGGACATCCCGTGGTAGCGGAGGCCGCCCGCATGGATCGGTTCGGGGATGAAGCCTGAGCCGAGCGTGTGCATCTTGACCAGCGGCGTCATCATCGCCGTGTCGCCGAAGTCGTAGGCATAGACGCCCCGGGTCAGCGAGGGCGCCGCCTCGGGTTCGGCCGCGATGATCCGATAGCGGGCTCCGTCGCGGAACGTCCGACCGAGCCACGGGAACGTCAGGCCGGCGAAGTTCGAGCCCCCGCCGGCGCAGCCGATGATCACGTCCGGCTCCTCGCCGGCCATCGCCATCTGTTCGATCGATTCCTGGCCGATGACGGTCTGGTGGAGGAGGACGAAGTCGAACACCGACCCAAGCGAGTACTTCGTGCCCGGATGGGTCACGGTGTCCTCGATGGCCTCGCTGATCGCGATCCCGAGCGAACCCGTGTGGTCCGGCACGTCGTCGAGCACACCGCTGCCGTATTTCGTGTCCCGGCTCGGGCTGGCCACGACCTCGGCCCCGTAGGTCTCCATCAACACTCGGCGGTAGGGCTTCTGGTCGTAGCTCGAGCGGACCATGAAGACCTTGACCTCGAGGCCGAACATGGCGCCGGCGAACGCCAGCGCGCTCCCCCACTGCCCTGCGCCGGTCTCGGTCGCGAGTCGGGTGACGCCCTCCTGCTGGTTGTAGAAGGCCTGCGCAAGCGCGGTGTTCGGCTTGTGGCTGCCGGACGGGCTGCCGCCTTCGTACTTGTAGTAGATGTGCGCCGGCGTATCGAGCGCGCGCTCCAGCCGGTGGGCCCGGTAGAGCGGGCTGGGGCGGTAGAGACGGTAGGCATCGCGGACCGGTTCGGGGATTTCGATCTCACGATCCGTACTGACGACCTGCTTGATCAGCTCCATGGGGAAGAGCGGAGCGAGGTCCCCAGGACCGATCGGCTGGCCCGTTCCCGGGTGGAGGACCGGTGGCGGCGGCTCCGGCAAGTCCGCCGCGATGTTGTACCAGGCGCGCGGGATCCGCGACTCATCGAGGACGAACTTCGTCTGACGAGGCTCCGTCGGCGCCATGGTCTCTCCCATTCGATACCGGGGACCCCCCCCGGCACACGCCGGGCGGGGACGCGAGCCTAGCGCGCCCGACGCCGCCCGCGCAAGAACGTGCCGCCGCGTCGAACCGGGCCGGCGGGTCGCGTCCACCGGAGAAGCGAGCCGGCAACCGCCAGTGGCACCAGGAGGATGCCGCCAGTGGCGCCCTTGTCCTTCTCATGCCCTGCCTTGCCGCCCTTGCAGGGGCGATCCTGGGGTTCCGCACCCTTGTTGAGACCGGGCGGTGGAGCGCCGGCGATTGGGCATGGCGGGTGGCCGCTCGTGGCTTCGATCACCGGTGGTGGCTGCGGCGTGGGCTGCGGTTCCGTGCCCGGCGTGGCGAGGGGCGATGGCTGCGGCGTCGGCTCGGGTTCAGCAATCGGCGATGGCGCAGGCGTCGGCAATGGGCTCGTGGGAGCCGGTGTCGCGGCCGGGGTTGCTGCCGGCGTGGACGCCGGGGCCGCTGCGGGCGTGGGCGCAGGGGTTGCTGCCGGCGTGGGCGCCGGGGTTGCTGCCGGCGTGGACGCCGGGGTTGCCGGGGGTGTGGCCGTTGGCTGCTGCCTCGGTGTCGCGTTTGGTGCGGGTGTCGGCCCCGCCGGCCCGGGCGTGGCGTCGGGCGATACCGCGGGGGGCCCGACCGGTGCCGGCGTCGGCCCCACCGCGATGATCGGGCTGGACGCGCTTGGCGTCGGGGTCGTGGCTGGGGTCGCCGAGGCTGTCGCGGTGGCCGTGGCTGCTGGAGACGCCGGGACGGCGGGCGCAGGCGTCGGACTGGTGCTCGCCGCTGGCGTCGGACTGGTGCTCGCCGCTGGCGTCGGCGCAGGCACATTCGCCACTGGTGGGGGCTGGGTGGGAGGAGAAAGGAGCGGCTGACCGATGGTCCCGACGCCGATCGCTACCCCCGCGAGGACCAGGTTGGTGATCCCCAAGGCGACGACGAGGCGGGCGCGCTGGGCGGCCGTCACAGCGATGGGGGCACCTCCTTTGCGGGGGATGCAGGTCCCTCCCCAATCGCCGCCAATGGTAGCACCGACGGCCCCCGCCGACGGCTTCAGCGGGGTCTCAGCCGGACTGCGGGGCGCCACCGAGCTCGACGAGCTCGAGCGGTTCATACCGTGCAGGACCGCCGCCCGTCAGGCTCTCGAACAAGCCGATCCGGTCGATTCGGGCCGGGATTCGCAGGTCTGCGGCGGCGGCCGCGAGCCTCGCTCCGATGGCGATACCCGCGGGCACGCCGTCGGCGCGGGCGAGGGTGAGGTGCGCCCGGTACGGCCGGGTCTCCGATGGCCAGCCGGCCCCGACCAGGGATCGGTCGACCAGGGCGGCCAGTTCCCCGAGGCGCTCCGCACCATCGCGAACGCCGAGCCAGATGGCGCGGGGTCGCCCGACCGGGGGGAAGGTGCCGGCGCCGCCGATCACGAGATCGAAGGGCTCGGCCGATGCCCCCGCGACACGGACCGCGTCGCGGGCGGCCTCGATCCGATCCTCGAGCGTCGGTCCCAGGAACCGCAGCGTCAGGTGCAGCCCGTCGAGCCGGACCCAGCGGACGTCTCGACCGTCCCCCTGGACACCGGCGGCGCGCACCTCCTCGACGACCCCGGCAATCGACTCCATGGCCGTGTCGGGCAGCGGCGTCGCGATGAAGACCCGACGACCCGGCAGATCGGCGCCCGGCCAGCGTGGGCGTCTCGAGCTGTCCGTCACCCCCGTGGCGTTTCCTGTTCGCGCCGCCACGCGGTGCGGTCCGTTCGAAGGACGTCGAGCGCGCGCTCACGGTCGCGCCAGCCCAGGATGTCGACCGTCTTGTCCTCGAGCGCCTTGTAGGTCGCAAAGAACTGCTCGATCTCGACAAGTCGATGGGGCCGCATCTGCTCCAGCAGCTCGATGTGGGCCTGGTGGGCGTCGCCGAGCGCGACGCACAACACCTTGAAGTCGAAACCCTTCTCGTCGCGCATCTCGAGTCCGCCGACCGGGCGCGCCCAGACGTGGCAACCGGTGAAGGTCGGCTCGTCGATGATCAGGAGGGCATCGGTGTGATCGCCGTCACCGGCACGCGTGCCCTCGATGAACCCGTAGTCGAAGTTGTAGAAGACCGCCGACGACAGCACGCGATCGAGCCGGTAGACGCCGACCTCTTCGTCGAACTCGTACTTGTTGCGCGACCCGCGCGGGATCTCGACAACGATCTCGACGACATCGGGGAACTGCCCGGGCGTACGCACGACAACAGTCTAGGCGCGGACCCCGCACGAGGGGGCCGTCGTTGCGCGGCGGCGGGACCGCAGGCGCCCCGCCCGGACAATGAGGCTCGGCCCGGCCCATCATGCTCACGCCGCGCGCTCATCCGCGGGCCGCGCGCTCTTCCGCGGGCCGCGCGCTGATCCTCAGGCCACGCGCCGCGCGCTCATCCTCAGGCCGCGCGCTCATCCTCAGGCCGCGCGCTCATCCTCAGGCCGAGCGCATTCTTGCGGCGACGGCAAGATATGTCTTGGGCCTTGCTGACCGGGCAAACAAACGTGTTCCCGCGCATCCGGCGAGGCATCGTCGCCGTGACATTGCCGCGCTGGCAAGTCTGGCGGGCCAGGACATCACGCCAAGCGGCCTCCTTGCCGGAGCGGCAAGGAATCCAGGTCATCGGTGTTCCGACCAGGCCCCGATGCTCTCTTTGTTGCTCCCCCAGCAAGCGGACCCTACGCCGAGCCGTGCCGCCAGACGATCGAGGGCGGAGCCTGCCCTGCGTGGCTGAGCCGGGCCGCCGTCCTTCGCCTAATCGTTGTAGAGGCGTTCCTCGATGAGCTTCTCTTGCACCGTCCGGCCGT
>JBBEBJ010000233.1:0-1702 GCA_040882425.1 Chloroflexota bacterium
GCGCCTCGTACAGGGCCACCGGCTTCTGGGTCGGGTGGTCGACCTTTGGCTCGTCCGACCCGCCCATGATCATCTTGGGGCTGGGCGCCCGCCAGATCGTCGACTGGTTCCGCTCGCCCAGAAAGCGGGCCTTGGATCCCGTCCGACGGACGACCCAGCACGGCTCGTGTCCCCAGTGGTACCAGGAGCGTCCGATCGCGAACAGGCCCTTGTCCCAGATCACCTGGCTGACGATCTCGAAGCCGATCCGCTGGAGGCCAGCGGCCACCTGCGCGGCATGGACCCCGGCGTGCCAGACATAGCCGACGGTCAGGCTCGGGACCAGGGCGAAGGCGTCCGACCAGTCGACCCGGGTGTCGCCCGAGACCGTCGTGTTGCGATGGCCCCGGGTCCGCGCGTGGGCGCGCCCGGGCGCTCGTGTGGCGCCGTCGGCAGCCAGGGCGGGATCCGTCTGCAGGTAGCCGGGTTCGGCGGGGCCCAGGGCGTTGTACACGCCGTCGCGCCAGGTCGGATCGAGCGATACGCCGTACGGTGGGTCGGTCGCCAGGAGGGTCGGCTCGGCGCCGTCGAGGAGGCGGGAGACATCCTCGGGGTTGGTCGCGTCGCCGCACAACAGGCGGTGCTCTCCGAGGACGTACAGGTCCCCCGATCGGCCGTACGGCGCGTCCGGGACCGGCGGCACCTCGTCGGGGTCGACCAGCCCCCTGCGCAGGTCATCGAGTCGGTACTCGCGCGCGAGATCATCCAATAGCGCCCGGAGCCCTTCATCGGTCGGGTCGAGACCGGCCAGCAGCGCCGCGAGCTGCTCCTGCTCGGCGGTCGCCATGGCGGCGAGGGGATCGAGCGAGGCGAGGACCAGCCGCTCCTCGTCCTCCGACAGCTCGACGTAGGTGACGGGGACGGTCGGCTCGTGGCGGGCGAGGGCGAGCTCGATCCGCAGATGACCGTCGATGACGTGCCCCGTCGTCCGGTTGACCAGCACCTCGGCGACCCAGCCGACCTCGCCGAGGGCTCCCGCCAGCGCGCGCTGCTGCTCCTGCGGATGGCTCCGCCAGTTGCGCGGGTTGGGCACGAGCTCGGCCGGCGCGACATCCGCGTGGCCGACGATCCGGTTGCGCCAGGCCGTGGCGGTAACGGAATAAGACTCGGTCGTCATCTCATGCCCCGGCCTTGCATTGCGGCGCGAGCCGAGTGATGGATGTCGCGCCGGTCGCCAGATGGGCGACCACGAGCGAGAGGACATCCGACATGGCAGACACGCGAAAGTGCATCGGCTCGACCCGCTTTGGGATCGAGGCCCACGAGGCACCGATCGAGGACTTCCCGGCCCAGCCCAGCCAGAAGGATGGCCTTGGACGGATGTGCAAGGTCCACTGGAACCAGTACACCGCGGGCCTGGCCCGCGACGCGAAGGCCCGCAAGACCGCAGACGGCACGACCGAGCCAGCCGAGACGACGCCCGAGCCGGTCCAGACGAAGTCGCGGCGGGCGAAGGGCAATGTCCCCGAGCCGGGTGGGGCGACCACGGAGACCAGCATCGCGTAGCTGGGCGGATCCACACGCTCATGCCCCGGGCGCGATCCCGGGGCCCTTCTCTGGGCGCGTCGCCCTACGTTTCTCACGCCACGTACCAGGCCAAGTCCTCGTGTTCGGTCGCGTGATTGGACATGGGTGGGCTCATCGCGGAACGTGGGCCAACGTG
>JBBEBJ010000234.1:0-13658 GCA_040882425.1 Chloroflexota bacterium
GCAACCGGTCTGTGCTTGACAGGTGGCTCGGGTCCGGCGGCGTTGGCAACCCGGGAACGGGTAGCTCCTGCTCACCGGAGAGGCGCAATGCCGCGCGACTGGTGACGATCACCTTGAGGCCGTCCGACGCGCGCAGGAGCTCCGCCACGATCGGCCCGGCATCGGCGACCTGCTCGAAGTTGTCGAGGACGAGGAGGACGCGCCGGTCGCGCAGCCAATCGACCATCAGCTCCGTCACTGGTCGGGCGCCAGAATCCGCGATGCCGAGCGTCGCGGCAATCCGTGGCGGAACCAGCATCGGGTCGCGGATGGGCTCGAGCGGGACGAAGAACGTTCCGTCGGCAAAACTGCTCGCGACCCGGCTGGCGAGCTCGAGCGACAGCCGGGTCTTGCCGGTCCCACCCGGGCCCGTGAGGGTCAGCAGTCGCGTGTTCTCGAGGAGGCCGCGAGCTTCCTCGAGTTCCGCGTCGCGACCGATGAACGTCGTGAGCTGGGTGGGCAGGTTGGTCGGATAGGTCTCGGACGTGCGCTGCGGCGGGAACTCGTGGCGCAGGCCGTCGGCGGAGACCTGCGCCAGCATCTCCGGCGCAGGGAGGTCCTTCAGCGTGAAGTTACCGAGATCCCGCAATCGGGTATCCGGCGCAAGGTGGGCCGCAACCAGCGCCCGTGTCGCGTCCGAGACGATGATCTGGCCGCCGTGGGCCACCGCGGCGATACGGGCGGCCCGGTTGATGTCGAGCCCGACGAGGCTGCCGCCAGCCACGCCGGCTTCGCCCGTGTGCAGGCCCATCCGCACCCGGATCGGGGCGTCCTCCGGCCAGGGTTCGGCGGCAAGGGCACGTTGCGCCTCGATCGCGGCGGCCACGGCCTCGCGGGCGCTGCCAAAGACCACGAAGAACGAATCGCCCTCCGTGCTCTGCTCCGCGCCACCGTGCACCAGGAACGTCGCCCGCAGGATCTCCCGGTGTCGCTCACGGAGCGCGGCATACCGCGCCGTCCCGATCTGCTGCTCGAGACGCGTCGAGCCCTCGATGTCCGTGAACAGGAAGGTGACGGTGCCGCTCGTCGACGTTGTGTCGGTCATCCTTGGGACGCCCCGAGTTCAGTGACGGTGCGCTTCGGTCAATTCGCGCAGCCGACCGGCCAGCTCGCGAAGGATGGCAAGGGCGACGCTTGGCTGCTCACCCACGACGGCCTCGAACTCCCATGTCGCGAGGGCGAGACAGGTGGTCGGCTCGGTGCTGATGACCTGGGCATTGCGAGGCTTGCCATCGAGGACCGACAGCTCCCCGAAGAAGTCGCCCGGGCCGAGCTCCACGAGCGTCTTGCCGTCGCGAACCACGCGGACCATGCCCGAAGCGATGATGAAGAAGCCGGTGCCGATCTCGCCCTGGCGGGCGATCACGCGATCGGCCGGCACGTCGACCTCCGTGATCCGTGCGGCGATCCGCGCAAGGCCCTCGGCATCGACGCCGGCGAACAGCCTGGTCTCACCGAGAAGCTGAGTGATGCGCTCGCGGCTGAGGGCCACAGGTACCTCCGTCGTGCTCGAAGGGGCCATGCTGCGCTGCGCGACCTGCGGCCGTCAACACGAGCGCCTTCCACCGCGTCGCCGCGTCTGGCACCATGCGTGGATGGTCGGTCGAGAAGAGCTGGTGGACGCGATTGCCGGCTTCACCCTGTTCGCCGACCTGACCGATCCGCAGCTCACCGGGATCGTCCACACCTTCGAGGAGACGATGTTCTCCGAGGGCGAGCGCGTGCTGCGCCAGGGTCTCACCGGATCGGGTTTCTACGTGATCCTCGACGGCGAGGCCGCGGTCGTCATCGACGGAACCGAGCGGGCCCGCCTGGCCCGGGGCGATTTCTTCGGGGAGGTCTCGATCATCCTCGGCGAATCACCGATCGCCGACGTGGTCGCGCTCCGGCCGCTTCGCTGCCTGGTCCTGGCCGGCCCGCGCGTGGAAAGCTTCCTGGTCGAGCACCCGCGCGTGATGTACCGCATGCTCCAGGTCCAGGCTCGCCGGTTGCGGGCGGCGAACCGATGGCGGAGCTGAGCGCGCCCTTCCCGCCGGGGACCTACCCGGTCGTCGTCATCGGCAGCGGCCCGGGCGCGATCCAGGTCTCGTACTCGTTGCGCCGGCTGGGCGTTGACCACGCGGTGATCTCCGCCGATCCATCACCGGGCGGGATGTTCCGCCGCTGGCCATTCCTCCAGCGGCTCCTCTCGTGGACCAAGCCGCACGCGCCGGTGGAGCGAGGGACCCGAGCCTACGAACGCTACGACTGGAACAGCCTGCTCGGCGACGATCCGGCGACGAGGGCGCTCCAGCCAGGGCTGATGGACGGATCCTCGTACTTCCCGGCGCGCGCCGAGATGGAAGCCAATCTGGTTGCCTTCGTTGCCCGGGCGGGCGTGGACATCCGCTACGGGTGCCGCTGGACGGCGACGCGCCGCGAGAGCGGAGCGGACGGCGACGAGTTCGTCGTCGAGACGACGGACGGCGAATACCGCGGTCGAACCATGATCGTGGCGGTCGGCGTGGCCGAGCCGCATACGCCGCCGGGTCCCGGCATGGAGCTGACCCACCATTACGCCAATTGCCGTCCGGTCGAGACGTACGCCGGTCGACGCGTGTTCATCCTTGGCAAGCAGAACTCGGGCTTCGAGCTGGCAACGGGCCTCCTGCCCTGGGCGCGCCAGATCGTGCTGGCCTCGCCGTCGCAGACGCGCCTGTCGGTCGACACCCGGTCGCTCGTCGGCGTCCGCGCCCGGTACGTCCAGCCCTACGAGGACCACGTGCTCGGTGGCGGGGTCAGCGTCCTGGATGCGGCGATCGACCGGATCGAGCGGGGAGCGGGCGAGACGTACGTCGTCCACCTGCGCCGGACCGACGGCGGCTCCGACCTCGTCCTCGAGGTTGACGATGTGATCGCGGCTACCGGATTCGTGACCCCGCTCTTGGACCTGCCGGCCCTGGGCGTGACGACGTTCGGGGCGAGCCTGCTGCCGGCGCAGACACCGTGGTGGGAGAGCGTCAGCGTGCCGGGCGTCTTCTTCGGGGGCACGATCGGGCAGGGCGCCAGAGGGCTGCGCAAGCATGGCATCCCGTCCAATTCGGGCGCTGTTCATGGGGCCCGCTACAACGCCCGGGTGCTGGCGACGTATCTCGCCAGGACGCGGTTCGGGATCGAGCCCGAACGACCGCTGATCGCGCCCGATGCCGTCGCGACCTTCCTGGCCGCTGAGCTCGCCGAGTCGCCCGAGCTGTTCCACCAGCGCGGCTACCTCGCGCGGGTGCTGACCGCCGACGGATCCGGCGGACTCCGTGACGACGGGGTCCAGCCGCTGGCGCACGTCCTCGATTCGGACGGGCCCGATTCCCTCATCGCCAGCCTGGAGGCCGATGGTACCGGTGCGATCTTCCCGGTCATCTACAGCCGTGTCGGTGGGCGTGTCGTGGAGCGGGCCATCGACCCCGATCCGCTGCTCCGCTACGACACGAACGACACGCGCCTGGCGATCGCCGACCTCGCGAGCCGGATCGCGACCGGGTAGACGCGACCGCCGGATGGTCCGGGCCGAAGACACCCTCCTGCTCGATGCAAGTCGAATGCATCACCCGATCGGTCGGCGATGGCGTCAAGTCACCGGGGATGATGCAGCCGAGCTGCATCACCGAGGAAGGGTCATTCTCGGCGCGGAAGCTGGCGCGTGCAGCGCCCCGGGTCAGAGCCCGGACGCCGACTCGGGCCACGAGAAGAACGATGGGCCGGGAACGGCAGGCGATCTCAGACGAGGCGTCGCGCGATCGATTCGCGCCACTCGCGCCGGAAGAACGACTCGCCGTCGACGTCGACCTCGAGCTCGACCGCCAGGTCGAACGCCGCGGCATCGCTGGTCTGGATCGAGCGGGCGCGGATCTCCGTGTCGAACGTGTGCTCGTGCCAGCGGTAGACGACGTCGGCCTTCATCGA
Source organism: Chloroflexota bacterium (assembly GCA_040882425.1). Classification (GTDB taxonomy): domain Bacteria; phylum Chloroflexota; class Limnocylindria; order Limnocylindrales; family CSP1-4; genus SPCO01. Next base: position 3,979 of record JBBEBJ010000234.1, read on the forward strand.
CGCGCGAGCGGGGTCGACGTCGCTCGCGGTGAGCTCGAGCGTCTCGGCGGCGTAGAGGCGACGGCCATCGTCGAGGATGTCCTCGCCGCCGTCGTGGATGGTGACCGTGACCGTGTCGTTGATGACGTCCGACGTGATCTGCCAGACAGGCGGGTCGCTACCGCCTTCACCGCCCACCTCGGGTTCGTCGGGCGAACCTGTCCTGAACGCCGGGACCGCCACGTCGCCCGGTCCGTCCGCCGACGGAACGACGGGCAGGATCAGTCGCGACGGCGTGGCTGATCCACGGTGCAGCTGGAAGGTCGCCGGCATCGGCGACGGCCAGATCACGGGCCAGGCCGACGACGCCACCGAGACCCGGATCCGATGCCCCGCCAGGAATCGATACCCGGCCGGGCGGAGCTCGATCCGGACCTCCTCGACCGAGCCGGGTTCGAGCGGCTCGGGTTGTTCGTGCGAGCGTCGATGGGTCAGGTTGAGGATCCCGGCGGATACCTGCGCCGAGGTCCCATCAGGGCCGACGTCCGTCAGGCGGACGACGGCCGTGGCGACCGGGGCCGAGACGGCGAGGTGCAGCACGACGACCGGCACGCCGAGGATCGAGAGCGACGCCGGCAGCGGGTCGCCGGTGTACGTCGGCCCAAGGCTCTCGTCGGGGCGGAGGTCGCGCGCGAGCCCGTTCGGTGGGCTGCCGGCGCCCCATGACAGCGACGCGCGGGTGCCGACCGTCGCGCGGTGCCGGTAGACGTCCGTGCCGGGCCCGGGGTCCGCGCCCGCCCCGTCGGTGTCCCCACCGTCCGTCGCCGCGAGCAGTCGCCCAACGAGCGGCACCGACCCGCCATCAAACACCCAGGTCCGCGCCTCCGCTGCCGGATGCGGATAACCGCCGGCCCCTCGCCAGCGACCCGGCAGGCTTGCCGGGAAGGGTTCCGGTTCCGCGTACTCGCGCTCGAACCAGGTGATCGGCGGTTCCTCGTCCGCGCTGTTCGGGATCCCCTTCAGCCACCGATCGAAGAAGCGGACGAGCTCGTGGAGCTCGTCGACGTTTGGACCCGGTGTCGCCGAAGCGGGCAGGCCGTGGACCCAGTTGCCGACGATCGTCCGGGTCGGGGCCGAACACCGGGCCTGCATGCGCATCGCCGCGTCGACGTACGAGTCCATCCAGCCGCCGATGTTGAGGATGGCCGCGTCGATCGTGTCGTAGTCCGGAGCGAGTGAGCCAGGGCGCCAGTAGGGCCCGTCGTGCTGCTGGCGGAGCCACTCGAACAGCCACGGAGGCGTGGCCTCCAGTCGCGCCAGCCAGTCTTCACGCCAAGTGTCCGCGCAGTAGGCCGGGTCCGGCGGCATGGCGTTCATCGCGACCTGGCTGACCGCGTACTGGCTCAGCTCACTGGCCGTGACACAGCCGCCGAGGTAATGGACGTCGGTCAGGTAGCGGTCGTCGGTCGCCTGGATCGGGACGATCGCCCGCAGGTGCGGCGGCCGAAGCCTGGCGACCTGGATGGACGTGAAGCCGCCGTAGCTGATCCCCCACATGCCGACCGCGCCCGAGCACCATGGCTGGGCGGCGAGCCATTCCACCGCGTCGTACCCGTCGCGGGTCTCCGCCTCGGTGTACTCGTCGAGTGCCACGCCGCGGGACGAGCCGGTCCCGCGAACGTCGACCCGGCAGAGCGCATACCCGCGCCGGGCGAGGTAGGTCCCCCGAGCGACGTCCGCGTTGCGCCGCCAGCTGTCCTTGCCGTACGGGATCATCTCGAGGATCGCGGGGAACCGTGTCTCGGGCTCGTCAGCCGGCGTGACCGGCAGCCACAGGTTGGCCGACAGCTCCACGCCGTCTCGAGCCGGGATGACGACTCCCCACCGCGTCTCGACCGCGTGACGCGGCTCGCTGGCAGGACGCGGATCAGCCGCCGGACGCAGGTCGCCGTGTTCGGGTTCGGGCGTCTCCGGCGCTCTCGTCATGCGCCACCGAGTGTACGGGCTGGCCGCTGCCCGCCGACGTCGGTGCCTGCGCCGTGCGACGATGCGGTCATGGACGAACGCCCGGTCGCTGCGGGTCCGTGGCTGCGGCACAGCCGTCGTGTCGCCTACGAGAACGCCTGGATCACGATCTGGCACGACGAGGTGACCCGACCGGACGGCACCCCAGGCGTCTACGGGATCGTCCATTTTGCGAACCTCGCGGTCGGCGTCCTGGCCATCGACGCCGACGACCGCGTCCTCCTCGTGGGGCAACACCGCTACGCGCTCGACGAATACTCGTGGGAGATCCCCGAGGGCGGCGTTCCGGACGGGGAGAACGCCCTCGAAGGGGCGCGGCGCGAGCTCCGCGAGGAGACCGGCGTGGACGCATCCGAGTGGGTCGAGCTCGGCCGGAGCCACCTCTCGAACTCGGTCTCGGACGAGCTCGCGATCCTGTACCTCGCGACGGGCCTGACCACGGGTGTCGCGACGCCGGACGGCACGGAGGCGCTCGACGTGCGGTGGGTCCCCTTCGACGAGGTCCTGACGATGACCCTCGACGGCCGGATCACGGACGCGCTGACGGTGCTGGCGATCCAGCGGGTCGCGCTGGACCGCGTCGCGCGACGGGGCCGCCCATGACCCGGCTCCACGTCCTGCGCGTGTTCCTCGGGCCCGATGGCGCCGGTGGCAATCCGCTCGGTGTCTTCCTCGACGGTCGGGCGATCGCGCCGGAGCGTCGACTGCAGGTCGCTCACGAGCTCGGGTTCAGCGAGACCGTCTACGTCGACGATGTCGATGACGCGTCCGCCCGGATCGCGATCTTCACACCCGGCACCGAGCTCCCCTTCGCCGGTCATCCCACGGTTGGGACGGCCTGGCTGCTCACGCAGGTCGGAAGGCCGGTCGCCACCCTCCACGTACGCGCCGGGGACGTCGTCACGTGGCAGGACGGCGACCGGAGCTGGATCCGGGCGCGGGCCGGCTGGGTCCACCGTCTCGAGATCCGGCAGTTCGCGACGCCTGCCGAGGTGGACGCGCTCCGCCCCGGCACGCTGGGCGATCCCGGGCTGTATGCCTGGGCGTGGGAGGACGAAGCCGTCGGACGGCTCCGCAGTCGCTACTTCCCGACGGACCTCGGGATCGTCGAGGACGAGGCGACCGGCGCCGTGGCCGTGGTCATGGGCGATCGACTCGGTCGGCCCCTGACCATCCGGCAGGGGGTCGGGTCAGAGCTGGTTGTCCGGCCGAATCCTGTCGCAGGGACGGTCGATGTCGGTGGCCGGTGCCGCCTCGAGGAGACCCGCGACTTCGAGACCCAGTGACCAACTCGGCGCATCCTGCGCGCCTCGCCTTGCACGACGCGATCGTGTGTGCCAACGTACCGCCTGCCAAACGGGGGATCGAGGCTGGGGTTCCGGAGGTTGGAGCCCCGCCAGAGGAGGATTCGATGCGATCGACCATGCGCGTTCGAGTTGCCCGAGTCCTTGGCGCCGGTGCACTCGTCGCCGCGCTGCTCCTGCCTGCCGCCGCCCCGGTCGCTGCGCAGGATGAGCACATCCTTCGCGTCGGCACGACCCAGGACCTCGATTCCATGAACCCGTGGCAGACGGCCCTGGTCGTCGGGTTCGAGGTGTTCACGCTCAACTACGACCTGCTGGTCAACTTCGGCTCGAACCTGGAGCCGGTCCCGGGCTTCGCGGAATCGTGGAGCCAGTCCGAGGATGGCCTGACCTGGACCTTCAAGATGCGCGAGGGCATGCTCTGGTCCGATGGCGAGCCGGCCACCGCGGAAGATGCCCGCTGGACGTTCCAGTTCGTTCTCGACGGAATCAACAGCGAAGACGGATTCATCGGCCTGGGCTATCTCGACTACTACGTCGGGGATGCCGGTGTCACGGCCGTCGAGGCGCCCGATGCGACCACGCTCGTCGTGACCACCGATCGTCCGAACGACCAGATCCTCCGCACTTACGTGCCGATCCTGCCCAAGCACGTCTGGGAGGATGTCACGCTGGCGGCCGTGGCCGATTTCCAGAACACGCCGACGGTCGTGGGGTCCGGGCCGTACCAGGCGGTCGAGTGGCAGACCGGCCAGTTCATTCGCTTCGCGAAGAACCCCAACTACTGGAAGGATGCGGGCGGCGCCGAGGAAGTGATCATCCAGATCTTCTCGAGCGCGGACACGATGGTCCAGGCCCTCCGGACCGGCCAGCTCGACTACGCGCACGGGGTCAACGCCGACCAGTTCGATGCCCTGGCCACCGAAGCGGGCATCGTCACCGTCGAGGGCAGCGCGAACGGATTCACCGAGTTCGGGTTCAACACGTACGGCACCGGGACCGGGAACACGATCCCCGACGGCGGTCCGTCGACGCCGGCGCTGCTGGACGCGGCCTTCCGTGACGCCGTCGGCTACGCCATCGACAAGGAACTGCTGGTCGATCGCGTCCTCGGCGGGTACGGCACAGTCGGATCGACCCAGGTCCCGCCATTCCAGACCCAGTACCACGTCGAGCCGACGACCCCGCGAACGTTCGATCTCGAGCTGGCCAGGAGCAAGCTCGACGCGGCGGGCTATGCCCTCGACTCGAATGGCACCCGCCTGGACAAGGAGGGCAACCCGCTCAACCTCCGGCTGTTCATGCCGGATTCGGAATCGACGTACCCAGCCGCCGCGCAGTTCATCCAGGACTGGCTCGGCGAGCTCGGGATCGGCGTCTCGACCGAGGTCTTCGACAGCCAGACCCTGACCGACATCATGCTGCCGCCCGAAGCCGGCGACTACACGGCGGACTACGACCTGTTCATCTGGGGTTGGGGCGGGGACGTCGACCCGAACTCCCTGCTCAGTATCTTCGGCTGCGAGCAGATCGGCAGCACGAGCGACTCCCAGTACTGCAACCCGGCCTACGACACCCTGTTCGAGGAGCAGAACGTCGCCACGAGCACCGAGGAGCGCAGGGCGATCATCGCGGAGATGCAGAACATCTTCTACGACGATGCTCCGTACCACGTCCTCTTCTACGATTCGACCCTGGCGGCGTATCGAACCGACCGGTTCGAGGGCTGGACCAACCAGCCGACCGAGGACGGCGCGCCGCTCTTCGGCTACGGGTCCACCGGGTACACGCTTCTGACCACCGTCGGCGCGGAGCCCAGTCCTGACGCCAGTGAGACGGCGGCCCCAAGCGGCGCTCCCGCGACGGCGGCGCCCGAGCCGTCCGCGGATGCCGGCACGACGTCGGGGATCAGTCCAGCGCTCCTCGCCGGGATCGTCCTGGCGGTCATCGCCGTTGTCGCCGTCCTGCTTGTCAGGCGGCGCCGCACCCCGGTCGGTGAGGAGGAGTAGGGCGAACAGCGCCGCAATGCGGCTGCCGCGGTGACATCGGTGGCGGGGGTTGGCACCGTCACGGTCCGCGTCGGCCGTTGAGGCCCTGAGCCATGGGTTCCGGCTACCTCGGGCGGCGCCTCTTCCAGGCGCTCCTGACGATCGTGATGATCGTCCTGCTCAACTTCATCCTGTTCCGGATGATGCCGGGCTCACCGGAACGGGCGGCCCTGCGCATCCCGGGAGTGAGCCAGGAGGTCTTCGAAAACACCCGCGCCCGGCTCGGGCTGGACAAGCCGGTCTTCCCCGACCAGCTCGTCGCGTACATCACCTCGACCGCCCAGGGTGACCTGGGCTACTCGTACAAGTACCGGGGCCAGCCGGTCGCGGAGGTGATCGGGCAACGAGTCTGGCCCACGCTGATCCTGTTCGGCCTTGGCGAGATCGTGGCGATCGTGGTCGGCCTGACCCTGGGGGCATATTCGGGGTGGAGACGCGGCGGCGCGATCGACTACGTCGGCAATGGGCTGTCGCTGATCCTGTATTCGATGCCGTACTTCCTGCTCGGCATGATCCTGCTGGTCATCTTCGCGGTGGGTCTGGGCTGGTTCCCGGTCTCCGGGATGTTCACGCTCGGCCAGAGCTACCCCTCCTTCGCAGACCAGCTCTTCGACTTCGGGACCCACCTCGCCCTGCCCCTCGCGACGGTCAGCCTCGGGCTGATCGGCCAGTACTCGATCCTCATGCGCTCCTCGGTCATCGAGACGCTCGGCGAGGACTACGTGACGACCGCGCGTGCCAAGGGGATCAGCGAGACGCGGGTGATGACCCGCCACGCCGTCCCCAACGCCATGCTCCCGACCGTGTCGCTCATCGCGATCAACCTCGGGTACCTGATCGCCGGCGCGATCACCGCCGAGGTGGTATTCAACTGGCCGGGTCTGGGCACGCTGACCGTGGACGCCCTGACGTCGCGCGACTACCCGGTCCTCCAGGGCGTCTTCCTGTTCCTGAGCATCTCCGTCGTCCTGGCGAACCTCGCGGCCGATGCCGTCTACGGCGTGCTCGACCCCCGGGTGAAGGGATGACCGCCCCGACCCTGTCCGCCGGTCAGCTGCGCGGGCAGCGTCTCCGCCTGCGAATCCGCAGCTGGCGCGAGTTCGCAGGTCGCTTCGCCAAGCGCCGCGAGGGGCTCGTGGGGGCGCTCATCATCACCTTCTTCGTCGTGCTCGCGATCGCGCCGCAGCTCATCGTGGGCCCGCTCGAGACCGCCACGACAGCGACGGGCGACCGCCTCCGGGCGCCGACGGGCGTCCACGTCCTCGGCACCGACGAGCTCGGACGGGACGTGCTCAACCTGACCGTCCACGGGACGCGCGTGTCGATGATCATCGGTGCGCTGGCGACGGTGGTGACCCTGTTCATCGGGGTCCTGATCGGGATCGTGTCGGGCTTCACCGGCGGCATCGTCGACTCCATCCTGATGCGCTTCACCGACTTCTTCCTCGTGTTGCCGACGTTCGTGCTCGCGCTCATCCTCGCCCCGATCCTGCGCGAGATCATCGGGACCCAGTCCGCGATCTTCGGAATCCGGGTCACGCTCTACGTCATCGTCGTCGTGATCGGACTGACCAGCTGGGCGTCGACCGCGCGGATCGTTCGCGCCCAGACGCTCTCGATCAAGGAGCGGGCGTTCGTCGACCGGGCTCGCGTCATTGGTGCGGGATCGTGGCACATCATGCGGCACCACATCCTGCCCAACACCCTGGGCCTGATCGTGGCCAACACCGTGCTCATCTTTGCCGGCGCGATCCTGACCGAGACCAGCCTGTCGTTCATCGGTCTCGGCGATCCGTTCCAGCCGTCATGGGGGCAGCTGCTGGATGCGGCGCGGTCGGCCGGCGCTCCGGGCCTCGGGGCATGGTGGTATTTCCTGCCACCGGGCATCTGCATCGTGCTGGTGGTCCTCGCCTTCACGCTGGTCGGCGGTGCGCTGGACGACGTGCTCAACCCACGGCTGCGGGCTCGCCGATGAGCGTCCCGATCCCGCCATCCCAGCGCCCCGGGGTCACACCACCCGACGTTACGCCCGACGAGCTCGCGACCGAGGCCGGGGTCGTTGCCGAACCCGACGCAGAAGCGGTCGCGGCCGCGGCCATCGAGGCGCTGCCGGACCGGCCGCTTGGCCGGCGCCAGTGGCCGTTGCCGAAGGATGCCGACCCGGACGCGCCGCTCCTCGTCGTCGACAACCTTCGAACCCATTTCACGCTCGAATCGGGAACGGTCAGGGCGGTCGACGGCGTGTCGTTCCGGCTCGACCACGGGGAGGCGCTGGGGATCGCCGGCGAATCGGGTTGCGGCAAGACCACGACCGCGCTCTCCCTCCTGCGGATCCTGCCGTCGAACGCGCGGATCGTGGAGGGGAGCATCCGCCTGATGGGGATCGACCTCGTCCCCAAGAGTGACAAGGCGCTCAGACGATACCGGTGGCGCGAGATCAGCATGGTGTTCCAGGGTGCGATGAACGCGCTCAACCCGGTTCGCCGCGTCCGCGACCAGATCGCCGAGCCGATCGAGGACCGCCTGGGCGAGGCTTCCGGCGCGGCCCGGAAGCGGGCCGGCGACCTCCTCGAGCTCGTCGGGATCCCTCGCAGGCGCGGTCGTGCGTACCCGCACGAACTGTCCGGCGGGATGCGCCAGCGGGCGATGATCGCCATGGCCCTGGCCTGCGATCCGGCCATCATCATCGGCGACGAGCCGACGACCGCGCTCGACGTGATGGTCCAGGCCCAGATCCTGGAGCTCCTCGAGTCGCTGCGCCAGAAGCTGGGCCTGTCGTTGATCCTGATCACCCATGACCTTTCGGTCATCGCCGAGACGTGCGACCGGGTGATGATCATGTACGCCGGCCGCGTCGCCGAGGAGGGATCCGTCCAGGAGGTCTTCCGCCGGCCCCGGCATCCGTACACCCAGAAGCTCCTGGCCGCGTTCCCGAACATCCACGCCGACCGGCGGACGCTCGATGTGATCCCGGGCTCGCCACCGGACCTGCGGAACCCGCCGCCCGGCTGCCGGTTTGCCCCACGATGCGCGTTCGCGATGAGCATCTGCACCGAAGTGGTGCCGCCCGAGACGTTCGCCGGCGGCGTACGCGTCGCCTGCCACCTCTACCCCGAGGGCAACGACGGCGTCCCGGTGACCGTGCCGAAGCGCGCGGCGGCCGCCGCGGGATCGGGCCGATGAGCGACGAGCTCGTCCGGTTGACCGGGCTCAAGGTCCACTTTCCGATCCGCGTCGGGTTCATCGATACGGTCCTGCGCCGGACGCGCGGGTACGTTCGCGCGGTCGACGGCATCGATCTCTCGATGCGCCGCGGCGAGGTGCTCGCCCTGGTCGGGGAGTCGGGGAGTGGCAAGACCACGACCGGGCGGGTCATCGTCAAGCTGACCCGGCAGACCGGCGGAACGGTCCACTTCGAGGATCGCGACGTGAGCGACCTGTGGTCGGTCGGCGCGCTGCGCAGCTATCGCCGTCGCGTCCAGATGATCTTCCAGGACCCGTACGAGACGCTCAACCCCAAGCAGACCGTCTTCGATTTCGTGGCCGAGCCGCTCGAGGTCAACCGGATCGGCGTGGCCCAGGAGCGAGAGGCCAAGGTCCTCGCGGCGCTCGAGGCGGCCGGCCTCCGGCCGGCGAGCGAATTCGCGTTCCGCTTCCCGCACGAGCTGTCCGGTGGCCAGCGCCAGCGGGTCGTCATCGCGGGGGCGCTCGTCATGGATCCCGACGTGATCGTCGCCGACGAGCCGGTGTCCATGCTCGACGTGTCGATCCGGACGGAGCTCCTGCGGTTGATGCTGGACCTGCGCAAGGAGCGCGGGTTGACCTACCTCTTCATCACCCACGACCTGTCGCTTGCCTGGGTGATCGCCGACCGGATCGCCGTGATGTACCTCGGCAAGATCATGGAGATCGGGCCGGCCGAGCGGGTGATCCGCTCGCCGCGCAACCCGTACACCCAGGCGCTCGTATCGGTGTCGCCGTCACCCGATCCGCCGACCCCCGGGCAGCGTGCGCGCCGCACCATCCTGGAGGGCGAGACGCCCGATGCCGCGCATATCCCGACCGGCTGCCGCTTCCGACCGCGGTGCCCCAAGGCGTTCGATCGCTGTGCGATCGAGGAGCCGCCACTCTTCGACGTCGGCGAGGAACAGGCCGCGGCATGCTGGCTGGCCGAGCCGGGGCGGTCGCTTCCCATGGTCGAATCGGCGGCCGCTGCCACAACCGCACCGAGCCATGCGGAGGGTGCGGCGTGAACGACCCCGCGGCGCTGTCCACGGGACAGATCGCCGACCTGCTCGAAGCCTCGGCAACGATCGTCGTCGAG
>JBBEBJ010000234.1:13758-41600 GCA_040882425.1 Chloroflexota bacterium
GTCCACGGGACAGATCGCCGACCTGCTCGAAGCCTCGGCAACGATCGTCGTCGAGCGCTACGGGATCCATCCCCACGTGGGTCCGCTGCACGTGCACGAGCTGCTCGGCGAGTGGGTTCATCACGACCGGAACCACATCCGCCAGCTCCTTGAGGTGACCCAGCTCCGGGTCTGGGGCCAGATGGGGAACGCCCGCCGGTTCAGCCTCGAGGACCTGTAGGCGGGCCTTCGTCATCAAGGCCCACGTGTGGTTCATGAAGACGTTTCCGACGCTCTGCCGCTAACCGTGTCGCCAATGGGAATTCCGCGGCGTCGTCGTGTCGTTGCCGGGTCGCGGATCGCCGATAGCGATAAGCTTCGGCCTGCCCCGCGGCCGGGACCGCGAGCGAGTCCGATCCGGGCGTTCGGTTGGGCCGTTCACGCTCGGCTGAGCGTGTCACGGCCGTGGCGCCGGATGCCGCCGACGCCAAATGATCTGCTATGCGGCGGCTACCCGGGATACAATCGCTATCGGCGATATCGGCGGACCCTGGGTCGGCCGGCGAAGCCCGGCGAGACGCCGGGACGGCCCGGTGATCATGCCTACCGTCGCGCGTCAACACCGTGCGCGAGAATCACGGCTGGAAGGCCGTTTCGACCGCCGGATCCGACCAGGGGAGCGGACCACGGCCGTTGAACCAGTAGCTGCCTTCGCCGCGCAGCGTGGCCCGGCCGCGGCCGGCGGCGCGGAAGCGCATGGCATCGCTCTCGATGGTGGTGGCCAGCGAGCGGCCGGCGATCAGGTCGCCTCGGCCGCCGACACGGTCGACGCGCCGAACAGGCCCGCGATCAGGAACGCGGGTACCAGGCTGGCCCGCAGCCGCCGGGCCGATGAGACGTGCATGTCGAGACTCCTGAGCCGGTCGAGTCGCTCCGACCCGGCGGGTCGTCCTGATCGACCGGCTCAGCGTCCGGGCGTCATGTCACCCGTAGACGGTGCCAATGCAGGCGGAACGTCAGGCGTTGCGTCGCGTGCACGGTCCAGTCGCGTCGCGCGCTCGCCCGGGTCACGTCGCCGGCTGCGTCTCCGGTTCCGTGTTGAGGGCGCGATAGACGAGCGCGGCCACGACCGCCCCGACGATCGGCGCGACGAGATAGATCCACAGCTTCGAGAGGTCGCCGCCGACTAGCGCAGGGCCGATGCTCCGGGCCGGGTTGACCGAGGAACCCGTGAACGGGACCGCGACCAGGTGGATCGCAACGAGCGTCAACGGGATCGCGAGTGCGGCAAGCGACGATGCGTGCTTCGTCGAAGCCAGGATGACGAGCAGGAAGATCCCGGTCAGCACCGCCTCCAGGACGAGCGCCTGCATGTCGTCGAAGCCAGAGCCAGGCGCCGTGATCGTGCCCGCGACGGCCTCCTGGCTCCACAGGACGAGCACGAGGCCCGCGGCCGCGATGGCGCCGACGACCTGGGCGACGATGTAGCCGACCGCGTCGGTGGGCGTGGTGCGGCCGTCGATGACCATGGCAACCGTGACGGCCGGGTTGAAGTGACCACCTGACAGGTGGCCGAACGCGAAGATGGCGGCGAGCAATCCGAGCCCAAAGGCAAACGGCACGACGACCAGGAGCGGGGCGGCTTCGCCCAGCGCTCCGACCGCCTGGACGCTCGCGAGACCGATCGCGAAGAACAGGAACGTGCCGAGCAGTTCGGCGAGATATGCGCGCGTGTTCATGCTCCCTCCGACTGTGATCCGTGGCTGGGCAGCGACACGATACCGACTGCGGCACGCGCCGCGCGAATCAACAACGCGTCTCGCCACGTACGGCAGAGGACCTCGACGAGTTCGAGGCGGTCGACGGCCTGCGCCGGTGTCTCGCCGATGGCGATCGCCCCATGGCGCTCGAGGATGGCGGCCGTGGCGAGTGGTTCGGGTCCCTCGGTCAGTGCGGCTGCCACGCGATCGGCCAGCTCGGTGCTGCCGGGGACCCCGAACGCCACGAACGGCAGGCGCGGCAACAGGATCGCCGTCTCGGGGAGGGCGGACGGGTCCGGCATCTCTCCTGCGAGCGTCAGCGCCATCGAGGCCGGCAGGTGCGCGTGGGCGAACGCGCCGATGTCCGGGCGGGCGTCGTACGCGGCCAGGTGGAGCGCAAGGTCCGACGTTGGTGCCCGACCGCTCGGCGAGCGATCGTCGCGCTCGGGATGGCCGAGCCAGACGACGACCAGGTCGTCCGCCACGAGCTCGTCCTTGCGCCCGCCGGTCGGGGTGACGAGCACCCGATCCGCGTCGAGGCGGACCGACAGATTGCCCTCACCCGCCGCGATCAGCCCGCGAGCTCCGAGCCGTCGCCCCGCGTCGAGCAACGTCTCGCTGGCGGCTTCCAGGCGCGACCGGTCCATGCCGGCAATCGTACGTCCGTCCACCCGGCCGCTGCCTCAGTCATCGGACGATGCCCGCCGCGTCACGCGCGGTACGCTGACGGCGTCCTTCAGGCGGCACGGTCCAGCGGCTTGCGGACGGGATCCGGCGCGATCTCGACCTCGATCCTGCAAGCGGTGCATGCCACGTCGGCTTGAGCAGGCCCCTCCACCCGCGCCGGTTCGGCGCACCATGGGCATTCGACGGTGACCACTCGATGAACCTCCGCTGCGACATGGCTGTTCGATGGGCCAACGGTGGCACCTGCCTGTGACAGCTAGCGTGGCAAACCCCGCGATCGAGCTCGACGGCGTGGTCAAGACCTACGGCCGCACGACGGCGCTCGACGGGCTCAGCCTCGTCGTGGGACGTGGTGAGCTCGTCGGGCTCCTTGGACCCAACGGCGCCGGCAAGACGACCACGATCAAGCTGCTGCTCGGCCTGGCGCGTCCCACCAGCGGTCACGGGTCGGTACTCGGAGCACCGCTCGGTGATCGCGCCACGCGAGCCCGGGTCGGCTATCTCCCGGAGCTCTTTCGATACCAGCCATGGCTTCGAGCCCGGGAGGTCCTGGGACTCCACACGGAGCTTGCGCGCCTTCCGCCCGCCCGACGCGGTGCCGCGATCGACGCGGCGCTGGCCCGTGTCGGTCTCTCCGATCGGGCGGACGACGCGGTCAGCGGTTTCTCGAAGGGGATGGCGCAGCGTCTTGGGCTCGGTGTGGCGCTGCTCGGCGACCCCGAGCTGATCCTCCTCGACGAACCAACGTCGGCACTGGATCCGATCGGTCGGACGGACGTGCGGGCCATCGTCCGTGCGGCGCGCGATCGCGGCGCCACCGTGATCCTGAACTCGCACCTGTTGACCGAGGTCGAGCAGGTCTGCGATCGGGTAGTGATCCTCCACCAGGGTCGGATGGTCGCGTCCGGGTCGATGGAGGACATGGTGGCCGTCGGTGGGGTGCGGCTCCGGGTCACCGATCTCCGTGAACCCGCCCGCCGGCTGGCTGGGTTTGGGCCGGTCGTCGCGGACGGGGAGTGGCTGACCATTCGACCGCTCGAAAGGGCACGCATCCCTGACGTGGTGGCGGCAGTCGTCGCCGCTGGTGGGCGGGTCCATGCCGTCGAGCCAGGTCGCGGATCGCTCGAGGCTCGGTTTCTTGAGTTCGTGGCCGGCGTGCCGACCGCGACGACGACCGTCGTGCCGGATCCGGTGCGCGCGGCCGACGAACCATGATCGTCATCGCCCGCCTGACCGTCCGCGAGCTCGTACGACGCCGCGTCGTCTGGGTGCTGGCCGCGCTCTCGATCGCCTCGGTGGTCCTCGTCGGCTGGGGTCTCGAGCGGCTCGTCACCATCGCCCGCGAGGACGGCGTCGAGGAGCTCCAGATCCGGATCGGCGTCTCGCAGGTGTTGATCCTCGTCGCGTTCATGTTCAGCTTCGTCCTGGCGATGACCGCCGCCTTTGTCGGCGCACCGGCCGTCGGCGGCGACCTCGAATCGGGCGTCGCGCTGGCCATGCTCGCGCGTCCGATACGCCGTTCGGAGGTGCTGCTGGGTCGATGGCTCGGCTGCGCGTGCGTCGTGGTGGCGTACACCGTGCTGTCGGGGCTGCTGGCGATCGCGGCCGCCGTCCTGGTCTCTGGATACGGGCCGCCCGAACCGCTGCTCGCCGTGGCCTTCCTGTCCGGCCAGGCACTGGTCCTGCTCAGCCTGACGCTCGCGCTCGGGTCCGTGTTGCCCTCGATCGCGGCCGGAGCGATCGCCGTGGTCGGGTTCGGCCTCGGCTGGATGGCAGGCGTGATGGCTGGCATCGCGACGGCTATCGGGATCGAGCTGCTCGGCCGGGTCGCCGAGGTGAGTCGTTGGCTCCTGCCGAGCGACGGCCTGTGGCGCGGCGTGATCTACGGTCTCGAACCGCCGCTCGTCCTGCTCATCACCGCCGGCGAAGCGCCGGAGCTTGCCAACGCAAACCCGTTCTACGCGGCCGCACCACCGCCGTTGCCGTTCGTGATCTGGACCGTCGTCTGGATCGGTCTCGTCCTGGGCCTGGCGTCCTGGTGGTTCGAGCGTCGCGATCTCTAGGCGCCTCGCGTGCCGACATACCGGAAACAGCCCGGCACGTGGTCGTCGACCAGCCCGACGCTCTGCATGAACGCATATGCGATGGTGGACCCGACGAAGCGGAAGCCTCGGCGCTTGAGATCCGCCGACAACCTGTCCGAGGCCAGCGTGCTGCCCGGGATCTCGCCGGCCCGCGCGCCCGCGGGGAGGCGGACCGGAGGCGGCGGGACGATCGTCGCGAGGTACCGGTCGAACGATCCGTGCTCGGCCGCCGTGGCGATGAGGGCCGTGGCGTTGCCGATCGTGGCATCGATCTTGGCGCCGTTGCGCACGATCCCGGCGTCGGCCATGAGGCGCCCCCGGTCATCGTCGTCGAACGCCGCGACGACCACGGGATCAAACCCGCGGAAGGCGGCGCGGAACCCGTCGCGCTTGCGCAAGATCGTCGACCACGACAGCCCGGCCTGGAAGGACTCGAGCGCGAGCCGCTCGAACAGCGCCGTGTCGTCGTGAACCGGCACGCCCCACTCGTCGTCGTGGTAGGCGACCATCAGGCGGTCGGGAAGCGGCCGGTCGGCGCCGGCCCAGGCACAACGCCCGCGCGGTTCGATCACCCGCGAACGATACCCGGCCTCAGGAGATGGGGGCGGTGTCCAGCAGCGTGCTCCGCAGGATCGGGTCCGTGGCCGGGCGGCGGGCGTTGAAGACGCCCCGGAACACCTCGCCGGAGACGGTTCGGCTGCCCGCGGTGCCGACGAGCGTCACGCTCACGAGCCGCCCGGAGATCCCGCGGTCGCGAAGGTCGATCGCCAGCAGGTCGCCGACGTTCGTTCGACGATCCGCCGCGAACCATGCCGAGATCTGGGCGCGGCTGTAGGTCCGAGTCGTCCACGTCACAAATGGCGCACTCGAATCGTACGGGCTGCCGTCCGGCCGGCGATCGAGGGAGCCGCGGAGATAGCTGACCGGCTTCCCCGTCCGCCTGCCGGTGGCGGAGGTGTAGACGTTCTCGTTCGATTCGGTCGCACCGCCGCCCGTCGAGTGGAAGAGCGCGTTGACGATCGTCGGGCCGCTCATGAGCACCGTGCTGGCGGTCGCCTGGATCGCGGCCGTGGTCGTCGGCTTCTCGGCCAGGATCCCGCGATAGATCTGCGAGGAGGAGTTGTCCGGGACGTCGAAGTAGGAGACACCCGGTCGCAGGCGGCGAGCGGCGTACGAGCGAGCCGCGATGGACTGTGCCTGGAGGGCCGCCGCCGGCCACGTCGCCGGCATCTCGACCGGCACCACACCGGCCAGGTACTCCTCGAGCGCCACGTCGTTGACGACCGAGACACGGGTGGCGGAGTGCACGATGACGCGGAGGACGCCGCGGTACTGGTCGTAGCGGGTCGGCTTTGACCAGAGCTGGAGCCGGCCGTCTGCCGTCGTCCCGCGGATCGTGAAGTCCGACGGTGCGAGCCCGTCGAAGAGGATCGCGCCGTCGGCGCCCTGGACAAGGAGCCGCCACGGCGTGTCCGTCGCGACCGCCACGCCGGGCGCGGCCGCTTCCGGCGGGAGCAGGCGAAGCCGGGCGTCGGGCGCGAATTCGCCGCCGACGCCGTCGATCGACCATGACCCGAGCCGTCCGTAGACGACCAGCGGTCGATCGGCCCTGGCGATCCATGTCGACAGGACGAGGACGCGGATCCTGGTCGTCGGATCGAGGGCGGCAAGCGTGGCGCCCTGATAGTAGTGGCCGAGGATCGTCGCCGAATCCTCGCCCGCCTGCGCCCGGCCACGGGCGCCGTACTGCGACATCCCGACGCCGTGACCGTAGCCGCGGCCGTGGAACGTGACTGTTTCGCCAAGGATGGTCGGGCCTGTCGCCGGCGCCGTCCCGGGCTCAAGGGTCGAGCCCGAGCCGGGCGTTTCCGCGAGGGCCGCGAGCGGTGCGACGCCGGTGCCCACGAAGGCCGCCAGGAGCAGGGCCACGCCGAATGCCGACTGGCGCCTGGCGGGCGTCCCCCCGGATCCGAAGCGGCGTCGGTGGTGTGCTGGCATGGCCTCTCGCGGTGGTTGTCGGGCGAGGATGGCCGGTGCATCCGGTCGACGGCCATGACCCGTCTGGGTCACGGTGGCATGGCCAAAGGGCCCATCGCAAGCGGTACGCTTGCCGGGTGAGGGTGCGCTGCTTCCTGGGGCATGGGGCCAGCGGTACGGCCGCCAGCATGGCGCCGTTCGTCGTGGGTCTCGGGGCTCGAGGCATCGAGACGGTCGCCATCGATCTCCCGCGTCGGAAGGCGGAGGATGCCGTCCCGGCCTTTCACGAGATCGTGCCGTCGGCCGCGGACGTCGCCGTCGGCGGACATTCGTACGGTGGCCGCGTCGCCAGCCTCGCGGCGGCCGAGCCCGATGCCCCCTATGCCGGTCTCGTCCTGTTCAGCTACCCGCTGCACCCGCCCGGTTCCCCGGAACGAATGGATGCACGCATCGCGCACTGGACCGACATTCGGTGTCCGGTCCTGCTCCTGTCGGGCGAATCGGATCCGTTCGCCCGGATCGAGCTGCTGCGGACGGCCGTCGGCCTCCTGCCCAGGGCCGAGCTCGTCACCTATCCGAGGCTCGGCCACACGCTCAAACCGGTGCTCGACGACGCGCTCGACCGCGCTGCCGCGTTCCTGTCGAGCCTCGCGATCGACTGATCATCGGACAGCTCGGCGGGCCGCCCGTGGCCCGATCGTCCAAATGGCCCGATCGTCCCAAGGGACCCGAAGGTCCCCCTTGTCGATCGCCGATCGAGCGTCGTATCCTGACCGACCCCAGACGCTGGGCGGCTCGGCTGCCCATTCATCCGTTCCCTGTCGCCGCCGGAGTGCCCAGGCCGCGGCCCTCGGGGTCGCCGTCGCGCCTGCCCTTCCGGCCCGACGAGCCGTTGCCCGGCGTGCTCACCACGGCGGTTGCGGCAGGAAGGAGCTCCGCATTGCGAGTTCAGTCAGGCCGCCGTCCGGCGGTCGTCGTCGCGGCCATCGCGACGGCCCTCCTCTTCGGTGGCATCGGCGCCGCCCCGACCGTCGCCGCCGATCCGCCCGGTCTCGACCGCTTCATGATCGCCGTCGCGCGGGTCGAGTCGGGGGGCAATCACCGGGCCGTCAACGAGGTCTCGGGGGCGTACGGTCGCTACCAGATCCTTCCCGAGAACTGGCGGGCGTGGGCGCGGCGGTATCTCGGCGACGCCAACGCCAGGCCGACCGCGGCCAACCAGGAGAGGGTCGCGCGGGCCAAGATGCGTTCGCTCTACCACTGGCTCGGCAGCTGGCGACGCGTCTCCTACTGGTGGCTTACCGGCTCGTCGCAGACCACGGCATGGTCGCGAGCGGCCACAAACTACGTGACCCGGGTGATGGCCTACTTCGGCGGCCCGGACGCCGGCGTGGAGGCCAGGACGCCGGTCCACCGGTATTCGGAGCGCAGCTCCACCATCGACTACGCGGGGTCCTGGCGATCAGCCAGGCACAGCGGCTACGCGGGCAAGGCGGTCATCTATGCCACGGGATCCGAAGCGACGGCCAGCATCACCTTCACCGGCAGCCGGATCGCGTGGAAGGGTCCCGTCGGGCCGACCCGGGGCAAGGCCCGAGTCAGCATTGATGGCAGGGTCGTCAAGACCGTCAACCTGAAGCGATCGAGATTCGACGCGAGCACGACGATCTACAGCATCTCGTGGAAGACCGCCGGCCGGCACACCCTCACGATCGAGGTCCTCGCAACGCCCGGCCACGGGCCTGTGGCCATCGATGAGCTCGTGGTTACGGAGTAGGTTCCCCAGCCATGGGATCAGCGGGCCGCTGTCACCTCGATCTCGACCCGGAAGTCGCGGGCCAGCGCGGTCACGCCGACCGTCGCCCTGGTCGGCGGGTCGCTCGGGAAGTACTCGCGGTAGACGGCGTTCATCGCCTCGAAGTCGTTGAAGTCGCGCAGGTAGACCGTGGTCTTGACGACATCGCGGTAGGAGAGACCCACGGCCTCGAGCAGCCGGCCGACGTTGTCGAGCACCTGCCGGGTCTCGACGTCGATCCCACCCGTGACCGCGTTGCCCTCGCCGGGCCGGTTCCCGACCTGGCCGGCGAGGAAGACGAAGCCGTTGGCTTCCACGACCTGGCTGAATGGCAGGCTGCTCGCCCCGCTTCCCGGCAGGGCCGGGACGTGTTTCGGCACGGTGTTGCCTCCCTCGAAATAGCTGGACCCCTAGAGTAATCGGATGAGCGCGCCCGCCATCGAGACCACCGCGTTGACCAAGGTCTACGGCGGCCCGGCCTTCTCGCTCCTCAACCGTCGTTCGCGTCTTGCCGGGATCCGCGCGCTCGAGGACGTCACGATCGACATCCGCCAGGGCGAGATCTTTGGCTTTCTCGGACCAAACGGCGCCGGGAAGAGCACCGCGATCCGGCTGCTGCTCGGATTCCTGCACCCGACCGCCGGGCGAGCCACGGTGCTCGGCTTCGACAGCGTGCGGGAATCGGTCGAGATCCGGCGGCGTGTCGGCTATCTGCCCGGCGGTATTGCCTTCTGGGACAACCTCACCGGCGAGCGGTTGCTCGACGAGCTCGCGGCCCTGTCCGGCCGTGCCCCGGTGCGGCGCGGCGTGCTGCTGGACCGCCTCGAGTTGAGCGCGGCCACGCTGAAGCGTCCCGTCCGCGACTACTCGCGCGGGATGCGCCAGAAGCTGGGGATCATCCAGGCGCTTCAGCACGATCCCGAGCTGGCGATCCTCGATGAACCGTCGGAAGGCCTCGATCCGCTGATGCAGCGAGCGTTCTACGGCATCCTCGACGACCTCCGCGACGACGGCCGCACGATCTTCTTCTCATCGCACGTGCTCTCGGAGGTCGAGCGGGTCTGCGATCGGGTCGCGATCATCCGCCTGGGTCGCCTCGTGGCGCTGGAGGACGTCCCGGCGCTCCTGGCCCGGCGCAAGCGCAACGTCGAGATCCGCCTCAGCGGCCCTCCACCCGAGCTCGCGGGCATCCGCGGCGTCTCCGATGTCGAGGTCGGCGACGGCTTGCTGACCTGCCGTCTCGATGGCGACGTGGGCCCCTTCCTGGCGGCCATCGCAGGCAGCGCCATCCACGACATGACGATCGAACCGGCCCGCCTCGAGGAGGCCTTCCTCGAGTTCTACGAATCGGATCTCGTTGGTGAGGCGGACATGGGGTCTCCGGTGGGCGTGCCGCGATGAACCTCGCGCTCCTGGCCCACACCTGGCGGGCGAACCGGCTGCGGCTCGGGGTGATCACGGTGGCCCTGACGTTCTGGGGCATGTTGATGCCGATCATCTTCGACGCCTTCGGCGAGCAGTTCCGGGACATCCTCGACAGCGGCGTCTTCCCCACACAGTTCGCCCAGTTCGGCGGTGGCGACATCTTCAGCCTGACCGGTTCTGTGGCGCTCGGCTTCGTGCACCCGATCGCGGTCGGTCTCAATCTCGTCTTCGCAACGGGGTTTGCGACCACCGCGATTGCCGGGGAGCGGCAGCGCGGCACCCTGGAGGTGTTGTTGTCCCGCCCGCTTTCGCGCCGCGTGGTCTACGCAACGCTCGGGCTCGCCGGTGCCGCCTTCATCGGGATCTCGATCGCCGGCCTGACGTTCGGCGCGTGGCTCGGTGCGGCGATCACCGGACGGACCGCCGAGCTCGGCACCGGCAACCTGCCGCTCCTGTGGCTCAACGGAGCGCTGCTCTACTGGGCGCTCGGGGCGATCGGGTTGCTCGCCTCGGTCTCGTTCGACCGCCTCAGCCCGGCGGTGAGCCTGACCCTGGCGGTCGTCCTCATCTCGTACTTCCTCGAGGTCCTCGGATCGCTGTGGCCGGATGCGAAGGGCCTGCAGCCGTTCTCGCTGTTCCACTACGTCGACCCGAAGTCGGTCCTGACGGGGTTCCCGGATCGCGGCGACTTCCTGCTGCTGGCCGCGGTGACGACCGCGGCGGCGGTCGCGGCCCTGACGATCTTCCCGCGCCGCGACCTCGCCGCCCCGAGTTGACGGCGGTTCCCGACGTGGCCAGGGCGCTCGACAGGCTGAACGCGCGGCCGGCGACTTGTCCGCCGAGCGCCACGCGTCGCTGGGACGCTCCGAGGGACTATTCGGCGACGATGGTGCCCTTCATGTCCGGATGCACGTCGCAGCGGAAGAAGTAGGTGCCCGCCGCGAGCGCCGGGACCGACTGGGTCTTCTGGGCCGGGCCGCTGAAGATCTCGCCGACGGAGACCTTGGTCGACGCGCTCGAGTCCGTGTAGATCGCGACGTTGTGCGGTGCGCCTTCCTGGTTGTCGAAGACCAGGTCGAACGCCTTGGCCGCGGGAACCGTGATCTCCGCGGCGGTGAACTTCATGTCCCTCGCGGTGACCGTGACGGTATCGCCGCTCGGGGCGGTCGATGGCATGGGGCTGGCCGTTCCCGGGTTGGCCGAGGCACCCGAACAGGCGGCCAGGACGGCGGCCAGGCTGAGCAGGCCGAGGGTGAGGGTGAGGCGCTTCATGGCAACAAACTCCTTTGTTGGTGTCGAGGTCAGGCGCCGGCGCCGGCCGTGCCGCTGCGGCGGGTGATCAGGGCGACGAAGGCGCCCAGCTCGCTGCGGACGACCGCGACGGGGTTGCCGTCATGCCGGGCGAAATCGATGGCCAACAGGACGATCAACACGACCTCGATGGCCTTGGCGACATACGCCGTCGTGAAGTACGGGCCCATGACGGCCCACGCCACGATGGCGGTGGCGGCGTATCCGATCAGTCCGACGCGAACGATCCAGCGGAACCGGACAGCGATGGCCAGCGGAATGATCATGGCCAGCGCGGCGACGAAGTAGCCAAGCGCGTTGAGCGTGAACAGCAGGCCACCGAGCGTCAGGTGGATGTACCCGGTCGCCACGGTCAGCGCGACGATGGCGGTCCGGATCAGCACGTCGGAGGTTCCGAGCGAGACGCGAGAAGCAAACATCTGGACGACCCCTTTGATGGTGATGGTTCGTTGGTGCCGGGGCGGGTGCCGGCGTCGGACCGCATCGTCGGTCGGCGGCCGGCACGGCCGACGTGGGCGAAGACCCAGGATCGTCAGCCGTCAGAGGCCGGCGCACCCGACCAGCGGATGGCGAGGCGCCGCTCGGCCAGATGACGTAGCCACCACCGACAAACGTCGATGCCGTCGAGCGCACCGTCGTCGTATCCTCCTGCGGTGGCGACCCCCATCAAGACCCAGCGCGCCGGCCGCGCGACCCCGTCCGAGCCACCGGCCAGCGAGGCCCCCGCCGAACGTTTCGTTCCCGGTCAGGATCCCGATGGCGGTCGTGGTGACGTCCACGACCTGCTGAAGGCCGCCGTCGATGAGGCCGCCCGACTGCTGGACGCGGACGGGGCGATGGTCTACCTCCTGGACCCGGCGACCAACCACCTGCGCTTCGCCCACGACGCCGGGATCCGGAGTCCGCGGAGCCGGGAGTGGGTCCGTTCCATCGACCTGCCCGTTGGGATGGGCATGTTTGGCCGCGCCGTTGCCGAGCGCGCCGTCGTGGTCACGGGCCACTACCTCGACGATGCCTCCTTCGATCATGCCGAGGAGCCCGACCGCGTCGTACGAGACCTCGGGATCCACTCGATGGTGGTCGCCCCGCTGAGCGCCGGAGACGACGTATTCGGGGCGCTCGGGACGTTCTCCGCTCGCAGGGACGCGTTCACGCCGGCGCAGATCGCCCTCGTCCGGGCCCTCGCCGACCACGCCGGCGCGGCCATGCGCAATGTCCGCCTGATCGAGGCACTCGACAATTCCCGTCGGCAGCTCGCAGATCGCGCCGACGTCGAACGATCGTTGCGCGAGATCGCCGCCCGGATCAGCGCGGCCACCGATCTCGCCGCCGTGCTCCAGCTCGGTGTCGACGAGGCGGCACGCCTGCTCCACGCCGACGGCGCCAGGATCGACCTGATCGACCCGAAATCGGGGCTCCTGCGCTGGGCGTACGCGTCCGGCGCGGTCCGCCCGGACGATTCGATCTGGCCCGACGACCCGGACGAGACCCTCGACCAGGGTGTCTCCGGTCAGGCGGTCACCCGTGGCAAACCGTTCTGGACGGGCGATTACCCGAACGACCGGCGGTTTCCGCACGGTCAGGGGGCGGACACCTACATCGAGGCCACGCAGGTCCGGTCCGCCCTTGCCGCGCCCCTCACCGGCGAGGCCGGACCGTTCGGGGCCCTGACCGTATTCACGGCACGACCCGACGCCTGGCACGACGCCGATGCCGCCCTGCTCGAGGCGATCGCCGACCAGGCCGCGATCATGATCCGGACGACCCGGCTGATTGAGCAGCTGGATGCGTCACGCGAGGCGCTCGCCAGGCGCGCGGATGCGGAGCAGGCCCTCCGCGAGATCGCGGCCCGGATCACGATCCTGCGCGAACCGGCCGAGATCCTCCAGGACGTCGTCGAGCAGGCCGGCCGGCTGGTCAGGGCCGATGGCGTCATCCTCGACCTGCTCGATCTGGCGACGGGGAATCTCCACTGGGCGCTCGATGACGGGGTCCTGGGCCAGCAGTTCACGCCCGAGGAGCGGGCGCAGCTGTGGATCTCGGTCGGGGAAGGGGCGACCGGCATCGCCGTGGCCGAAGACCGGGTCGTCGTCGCGGACGACGACCTCGTGGCCCAATTCCCGCCATCGCCCGAATCGACGGCGTTCTACGATCGGACCGGCTTCCGATCGATGATCGCCGCGCCGATCACCGGCGAATCGGGCCCGCTCGGCGTGATCGAGGTCTACTCGAAGCGACCAGCCGCCTTCTCGGAGAGCGACGGCGGCCTGGTCGGTGCGCTCGCCAGCCAGGCCGCGATCGCGATCACGAACGCGCGCTTGATCGAGGAGCTCGACCGGTCGAGAGCGGAGCTCGCCCGGACCGCCGATTCCGAACGGACGCTGCGCGAGATCGCGGCCCGCGTGAGCGCCATCCTCGATCCCGCCGAGGTCCTCCAGCGGATCGTCGACGAAACGACCCGCCTGCTCGAGTCCGACGGGGCGCGGATCGACCTGTATGACCCGTCGATCGATGCGCTGCGCTGGGCCTACGCGGCCGGCGACGCGATGAAGGTCGCCCCGGACTGGGCCGCGAGCGGCGGTCTCAGGCCTGGCCAGGCGGTCGCGGGCACCGCGTTCGCCGCACAGCGCCCAGTGCGCACGGACGACTTCCTGGAGGATGACCGTTTTCGGCACGACGACGCGGTGCTCGCGTTCGTTCGATCGACCGGGATCCGGTCCGTGGTCGCCGTCCCGCTCGCGGGCGACGGCCTGCCGCTCGGGACGCTCTCCGTGGTCTCGCGACGTGCCGCGGCGTATGACGACGCCGATGCCGACGTCCTCGCCGCACTGGCCACCCAGGCCTCCATCGCCATCCGCAACGCGCGTCTGATCGCCGAGCTGGAGCGATCGCAGGCGGCCGTCGCGCGACGCGCCGACACGGAGCGTGCGCTCCGCGACATCACCGCCCGGATCGCCGCCCTGCGCGAACCGGACGTCATCCTGCGGCGCGTCGTCGAGGAGGCCAAGCGCCTGCTCGGCACTGACGGGGCGCACCTTACCCGGATGAGCGAGACCGGGACCTTCCTGGTCCCGGTCGAGGTTGCCGGCGCCGAGGAGGGGGTCGACCAGAGCTGGCTGTTGAGCATGGAATTCCCGCTGGGTGGTGGGATCAACGGGTTGGCTGCCGAGGCGGGCGCGCCGGTCTGGACCAGCGACTACCTTGTCGATCCACGGATCCCGCATGAGCTCGACGACGTGACCGTGGCGGAACGGCTTGGCCTGCGCGGCATGGCCGCGGCTCCCCTGCGGGCCCCCGGCGGCGAGGTGATCGGCACGCTCGCCGTCTCGGCGGCGCAACCACGCGAGTTCGCCGATGAGGAGCTGGACCTGCTCCAGGGCCTCGCCGACCAGGCGGCCATCGCCATCACGAACTCGACCCTGCTCGGCCGCCTGACCGAATCCGAGACGCGCTACCGCTACCTTGTGGAGCGAGCCCCCGACCTCGTCTGGTCGATCGGGGCCGACGCCCGCCTGACCTTCCTGTCGGACGCCGTGGTTCGCCTGACCGGGCGCCAGCCGGACGAACTGATCGGCCAGCACTTCGGGGCGCTCGTCCACGAATCGTCGCACGACGTCGCGGAGTTCGACTGGACGACCGGGATGGAGCACGGCTCGCAGGAGGTCCGCGGTCGGGTCAACCTGGCCGGAGCCGATGGCCAGCCGGTGCCCGCCGAGTTCATCGCCACCGCCCGCCTTGACGAGAACGGTCGGTTCCTGGGGGCCAACGGATCGGTGCGCGACATGCGCGAGCAGGAGCGTCTCGAGGTCGAGCTGCGCGAATCGGAGATCCGCTACCGAACCCTCGCCTCGTCGTCACCCGATCTCGTCTTCGCCACGGACGCCGACGGCCGCTACACCTTCGTCAGCGACCAGGCCGACCGGATGCTCGGCTGGGACAAGGAGACGGCCATCGGCCGGCACTTCATGGAGTATGTTGCGCCCGGCTGGGAGGCGGCCGCCGCGGCGAGCTACCAGGCCCTCGTCGACCGCCCGGAACGGGTCCATTCCTCGCGGATCGACTTCGTCAACGGCGCGGGCGAGCCCGTGCCGCTCGAGATCAACGTCGTCGGGAGCATGTCCGACGGCCACCTGACCGCGATCCACGGCGTCGCGCGCGATATCAGCGACCGGGAACGCCTGGAGCGCGAGCTACGCGAGTCGGAGGGCCGGTATCGCTTCCTCGTCGAGAACTCGCCTGACGTGGTCTTTGCCACCGACGCGGAAGGTCGCTTCACGTTCATGTCCGACGCGATCGAGCGGATGGCGGGCTGGCGACCCGACGAGGTCGTCGGCGAGCACTACTCGATGATCGTGGATAGCAGCAGCCGGGACGATTCCACGTCGCGCTGGATGGCGCTCGTCCGTGAGCCATCGGTCGAGCAGATCGCCATCCAGAACCTCAAGCAGCCTGACGGCAGCCGGGTACCCGTCGAGATCAGCGCCATCGGCATCGTCGACGGGGACGGCGCCTTCGCCGGGATCCACGGGTCGACCCGCGACATCAGCGAACGCGCGCGACTCGAGCGCGAGCTGCGCCGGCAGGCCGGCGAGCTGGCGGCCGGCGAGGAGCGCGCCCACCTCGCCCGGGAGCTGCACGATTCGGTCACCCAGGCGCTCTTCTCGATGACCCTCGTGTCGCGGTCGGTCGAGATGCTCCTCGACCGGGACGTGGCAGCGGCACGGGCCCAGCTCACCGGGCTGCGCGATCTCCAGCGCGAGGCGCTGGCCGAGATGCGCGCGCTCATCTTCGAGCTGCGGCCGGGCAATCTCGAGCAGGACGGCCTGACACGGGCCCTCCGCACGCACACCGCGGCACTCCAGGGCCGGATCGGGTTGCCGGTCGTGGTGGAGAGCACGCTCGGCGAGCGTCTGCCGCTGGCCATCGAAGAGGTGCTCTACCGCATCGCGCAGGAGGCACTGCACAACATCGTCAAGCATGCCGGCGCCCGACAGGTCCGGGTCGACATCGGCCGTACAGGCCAGGGCGTCCGCCTGCGGATCGAGGATGACGGCAAGGGCTTCGATCCGGCGACCGTCCCCGATGGCCACCTTGGCCTGGCCGGCATGCGGGTGCGAGCTGACAAGATCGGTGCCCTGTTCGGCTGCCGCAGCGAGCCTGGGAAGGGGACGACAATCGAAGTTGTCGTCCCCGAGGCCGCCCTGGACAGGGCCGGCGTTGCCAGCGACCCTGCCGACTCGAGCGCGATACGCGACGAATGACGTAGTCGGCCAGCGACAAACGGCCGCCACGAGCCAGGTCGGGGGTCCGTGTCGGATGGGCGCTCCGCCCCCGACGATGGGGCCATGCACGCGACGCCATCCGAGCCACCCGACCACATTCGGATCGTCATCGTCGATGCGGACGACCTTGTCAGCCAGACCGTGGCGGCGCTCGTCGGCATCGGTGGCCGGATCGAGGTGGTCGGGATCGCGGGCGCGCCCGGACCGGGGATCGAGCTCGTCCTCTCGAGGCAACCCGACGTGGTGCTCGTCGATCCGCGCCTGCCCGACCTCCTCGGCGGTCTCGCCTTCATCCGGCGGCTGCACGCCGTCGCGCCGGCCGCCCGGGTCCTGGTCATCTGCTCGCCCGAGTTCCTCGAGCAGGCCGCGGGTGCCGAGGGGGTCGACCGCGCGATGCGCAAGACCTACCGACCGGACGACCTGACAGCGGCCATCGTGGCCGCCAGCCGGTCGATCTCCGCCTGAGCGTTCGGGACGAGGGCCACGGCTTTGCTAGACTCGACGACGCGTTCCCAGCTTGCACGATCCGACCATGGCGCCATGCCGCCGGGAGCCGATGTGACTGACCCGACCCCCATTCGCGTTCTCATCGTGGACGACCATGCCGTCGTCCGGATGGGTCTGCGCGTCTTCTTCGACCTCCAGCCGGACATCGAGGTTGTCGGCGAGGCGGCGGACGGCTCGGAGGGTGTGGCCATGGCCCGCCGCCTGGAGCCGGACGTCGTCCTGATGGACCTGCTGATGCCCAACATGGACGGCATCACCGCGATCGGGCGGATCAAGACCGAGCGTCCGGAGACCGAGATCGTGACCATGACCTCGTTCATCGAGGAAGACAAGGTCACGGCGGCGCTCGAGGCCGGCGCTTCGGGCTACGTGCTCAAGGACGCCGAGGCCGAGGAAGTCGCGGCCGCGGTGCGCGCCGCCTATGCCGGCGAGGTTCACCTCGATCCGGCCGTCGCCCGGCTCCTGGCCCAGCGCATGCGCCAGCGCAAGTCACCCGAGGAGTCGCTCGCGGAGCCGCTGACGGATCGCGAGAAGGACGTGCTCAACCTGCTTGGCCAGGGCATGAGCAACAAGGAGATCGGCACCGCACTGTTCATCACGGAGCGCACGGCGCGAACCTATGTCTCGAACATCCTCGGCAAGCTCGGGCTCGCCTCGCGCACCCAGGCTGCGCTCTACGCGGTGGAGCACAAGCTGGTCGAGCCGCCCAAGGCGTAGGACGGTCCCCGGGGTAACGGGCCGGTGCTACGCGAGCTTGACGATCCGGTAGTGGCGCTCGCCGGCGGGCGTCCGGATGATGATCTCGTCGCCGACATCGCGTCCCACGAGTGCCCGCCCGACCGGTGATGAGGACGAGATCCGGCCCGCACTCGGGTCCGATTCGGAGGCGCCCACGATCGTGTAACTGAGCGTCTCGCCTTCGACTTCGACCGTGACGCGCGACCCGAGCCCCACCCGGGCACCCTCGATCGGCGCGCCGACGATGACCGCGGTCCGCAGCCGGGCCTCCAGCGCCTGGACCCGCCCTTCGAGGAATGATTGCTCCTCGCGGGCGGCGTGGTACTCGGCATTCTCCTTGAGGTCGCCGTGCTCCTTGGCCGTCCGGATCCGGGCAATGACGTCGGGTCGCTTGACCGAGCGGAGGTGATCGAGCTCGGCGCGGAGCCTTGCGGACCCCTCGGCGGTCAGCCCCTCCATGCCGGCCGCCGCGCTGCTTCTGCCGGCCGGCCCGGCCGGCCCGCTCCCCCGGGACGTGCCGCTGGCCGTCGCCCGCTCCCCGGCCGGGACTCGCGTCGCCGCCGGCCGCTGGCCTCGCCGCGGTTGGGGCGATTCACCACGCGCTCCCTCGGCATCGCCGTCGGGGACCTCGATGACCCGCATTGGCGGCGGCGGCGCCACCAAGGGCTCGGCGAGCAGCGGCCCGGTCAGTCCGGTGGCCTTGCGCAGGCCGCCACCGCGGCGCAGGTTGGCGAACGGGAGGACCACGTCGCGATCTGGCAGGCCTGCCAGATCGGCCTCCGGGATACCCGCGGCGAAGGCATCGAACAGCGCGTCCTCGTATTCCTCGGTCGCGGTCGTTGCCGACCACCAGATCCGGACGCCGTCCAGGCCCCGCAGCGTCTTGAGCCAGTGACCCCCGGCATACGGGCGCCGATCGCCCAGCTCGGTTCGGGCCATCGCGGTCGTCCGCCGGGCTACCGACACCTCCGAGCTGCCGATGTAGAGCACGGTCTGGGAGGGCAGCCAGAAGGAGGTGAGCCGCGCGACGAGGGACTTTGACGTTGGGCGGCCGCCATCGAGTCGGAGCGTCTCGACGCGCTCGATCCACTTGCCGACCCTGGTCACCTCGATCGGAGGGGTCACCAGCGGAGAGCTCAATTCGACAACGAAGACGCCCGGGCCCGAGGCCGAGACCGGTCGTCCCCACATGCCCGGGCCATCGGCAAGGAGTCCGACCGACCGGAGCAGCTGGGCGGCGCCGAGGGTCGCTGGACCGGGACTCATTGAGGGATGGTACCTGCGTCTGCCGCGCAGTATGGTGCGGACCACCGTGAGCTCGACCCATCTGCCGATCCACCGGCCTGCCCTGCGGGCGTTCATCGCGCTCGCGCTGGTCGCGGTGACTGCGTCGGTCTGGTTTGGCCTGTACCCGCTGCCCGAGCCCAGCGGACAGGTGGCAATCGCGGCGCCCGACGCCAGCGCGCGCGGTGAACCCTCCATCGCCGCGTCCCCGAGCTGGACGTCCGAATCGACGCAACCGTCGGCCGCCTCCCCCTCGCCTCGGTCATCGTCCACCGTTCGGCCCGTTGCCGGTGCTGGCCAGGCTCCCGTCGCGATCGGCTCCGCGGGTACTCTGCCGCCGACGGCTCCGACGTCACCCGGCCTCGTCCCGACGGGTTCATCCGCCGAGATCCCCGTCGCGGCCCTTGCCAACAGCGCCACCGACGCGACCCGAAGGGCGCTCACGCAGCGGCTGGGGACCCTTCGCGCGACCTACGGCATGCCGGGGGTCTCGGCAGCCATCCTGTTCCCCGACGGCACCATGTGGCGGGCGACGAGCGGCTTTGCCGACGTGGCGACGAAGCGACGCCTGACCGCGGACACCGAGTTCGCGGTCGCGAGCATCTCAAAGACCTTCCTTGCCGCCCTGATCCTCGTTCTCGACGATGAGGGAGGCCTGGATGTCGAGACGCCGGCCACGACCTACCTGCCCGATCTCGCCATCGATCCCACGATCACGATCCGCCAGCTGCTCGACCACACGAGCGGCCTGCATGACTACTTCTACGATCCAGACATCGATCGAGCGTTGCTCGCCGACCGGACGCGCGTGTGGACGGCCGAAGAGGCGCTGTCGCATGTCGGGATGCCGTACTTCGAGCCGGGCGCGGGCTGGCACTACTCGAACACGAACTACGTGGTCCTGGGCCAGGTCGCCGAGGCGGTCGGTGGGGCGCCGCTGGCCGAGCAGCTGCGGACGCGGTTCCTGGCGCCCCTCGGGCTAGACCACACGCACTACCAGGGGGTGGAGAAGCCGCTCGGGCCGGTGGCTCGCGCCTACCGGTTCAGCGGGCCCGGCCTGCGCCTGCGCCCGATCCCGTTGTCGGACAGGTCCAATATCGTCCCGTTCACGTCGGTCGTGACCGCGGCCGGCAGCGCCGGGTCGATCGCCTCGACCGCGGATGACCTCGTCATCTGGGCGCGGGCCCTCTATGGCGGGCGGGTCCTGTCTCCTGCCTCCCTGACCGCGATGGTCGCGGATGTCGCCGTGACCGCGCCGTTCAAGCCGTCCATTCCGTACGGTCTCGGCGTCCAGGCCGCAACCGTCGACGGGCGGCCGACCCTTGGCCACTCGGGCCGGCTCCTGGGGTCGAGGACGGTGGTCCGCTGGCTGCCCGACCAGGGAATGGCGATCGCGGTGTTGACCAACCAGAGCCGCAACGATCCCAATCTCGTGGCCCGTGCGCTACTTCGCGTGGTGCTCGGCACGCCCATCGAGTGCACGGGCTGCCCGACCGTACGCTAGAAAGCGGTGCTTCCGGGAACCGAAACACGCTCGCTCGGTACGAGTGCCTGATCGAGCCGGTACTTGTCGGGTCTACCGGTGCCCGGTCACCTCGGCCACACTGCAGACTCGCCCGCAGAGGGTCAGCGGATGGCAATCCGAGTCGAGGTCTACACCAGCGGGGGGATGGCCGGCGGCATCCTGGGACGATCCGGCCCCCTGCGAGAGGCGTTGTCCTCCGGGGAACGGCTCCAACTCGAGGACGCCGTGTGGATGGGCCTGGACGATCCGGCACCTCGCCCGGCCGGCACGGTCGACGTCAACGTCGACGAAATCCTCTTTGCCGTGGCCGACGACGCGCCGGACGGACCGGTCCACGCCGCCTGGCACCATGTCGTGCTCGATTCGGGGCCGTACGTCGTCGAGGGAGACCTGGCCACGTTGCCCGGATTCGATCCCGGGCGCTCGCTCGCCCGACCCTCCGGTGAGTTCGTCCTGTTGCGCGATGTCAGGCTGTCGCTCCGCGACCGGCCCGAGGCCGGTGTGTCGGTCGGCGATCACGCCCTGGTCAACCGCTACGCCGTCGAACGGATCCAGGCCGATCTGATGCTGGGCTTCTTCTTCCCCGGCGCGGCGATCTCTCCCGCATCGAACCCGGGTGCGGGTCTGCGATCGGCTCAGGCAGTCGGTGGCGTTGCCTGATCGCCTCGCGAGTCCGAGCGCGGTCAGCCGACCGCGCAGCTAGCTGGCGCTGCCGACCCGTCGTCGAACCGGCTTGCGCTGGGCGTGGTGCTCGGCGCTCGTTCGAGCGTGTCCGGATCGAGCTCCGAGCGGCCGCGGCTCGGCGTTGCGATCGGGGATGAAGCCCTCCTCCACGGTCCACGGGATCGCCGTTCGCAGCATGCGCTGGATGCCCCGGAGGAGATCGGTCTCGTCGATGCAGACGAGCGAGATGGCCAGCCCGGTGGCACCCGCCCGCCCGGTCCGCCCGATCCTGTGGATGTAGTCCTGCGGGTTCCACGGCAGCTCGAAGTTCACGACCACGGGGAGGTCCTCGATATCGAGCCCCCGCGCGGCGACGTCGGTGGCCACGAGGACCCTGATCTCACCCGACTTGAACTCCGCGAGCGCGCGTGTCCGCTCCGGCTGCGACCGATCCGAGTGGATCGCCACGGCGTTGACCCCTTCGCGATCGAGGCGGCTGGCCAGGCGGCTGGCCGCCAGCTTGGTCCGGGTGAACACGAGCACCTGGCGCAGGTCCTCCTTGCGGACCAGATGCGCCAACAGGGCTTCCTTGCGATCCCGATCGACCGGATACACCAGCTGCCGAAGGGCCTCGGGCGCCGTGTTCCGGGCGCTGACCTCCACGCGAGCAGGGTTGGTCAGGATCGACCCCGACAGGTTCCGGATGTCGTCGGAGAACGTGGCCGAGAAGAGCAGGTTCTGGCGACGTGGCGGGAGCAGCTCGATGATCCGGCGGATGTCCGGCAGGAACCCCATGTCGAGCATCCGGTCCGCTTCGTCGAGGACGAGGATCTCGACCTGTCCGAGGTTGACGGTTCGCTGGCCGACGTGGTCGAGCAACCGGCCCGGTGTCGCGACGAGGATCTCGACGCCCGCTCGCAGGGCCTTGATCTGCGGTTCGATCGGGATGCCGCCGTAGACCACCGTGGAGCGGAGGGGAACCGTTCGCCCGTAGGTCGTCACGCTCGCGTCGACCTGCATGGCGAGCTCGCGGGTGGGCACCAGGATCAGGACGCGGACCGGGTGTCGCGCCGGCGAGAAGCTCGTGTTCGCATGCTGGCGCATCCGGTCGAGGATCGGGAGCACGAAGGCGGCCGTCTTGCCGGTACCCGTCTGGGCAGCGGCGAGGAGATCGCGACCCTGCAGGACCAGCGGGATGGCATCCGCCTGGACCGGAGTCGGAGTGTGATAGCCCTCCTCGGCGACGGTCTGAAGGAGATCGGCCGACAGGCCGAGCGATTCAAATGACAACACGACTCCTGCTTGTCCCGCCGCGGGCACAGGCCGGAGCGACGGTGGCCCGGTAGCGGGCCGCCCGGAGCATAGCCGATATGGCTACGATCGAAGCGTGACCACTGCCGATACCCGTGCGATCGAACTCGTCCGGCGGGCGGGGATCGAGCATCGCGTCCACGCGTATCGGCCGGCCGAGCGCCATGGAGCCGTCTCTGCCGGCCGGCGCGGCCTGCAGCTCGAGCTGGCGCCGGCCGATCTGGCGCGCCTGGCAGGGGCCACCCTGGCCCACATCGAACGGGACCTTTGACAGGGTCGACACGGCCCGCGTCCGGCTGCCATACTCGGTTGGCCCCAGCAACCGCCGCCCAATAGACAGGCCCAATCCGAAGACGCCGCCCCCCGGCAGATTCCTGTCAACTCGTCGAGCCTCGTTCGGCGGACACGGATCGGCTCACCCTGGTCCACCGTCAGGTCGAGCGTCCCCAGGCGCCGCGACCCTGACGCGCGCGCCCCCGATCCGAATGCCCCTGCCGCCGGCGGCCACCCCCACCGTCACCGCGCCCCAGCGCGATGTTCCGGCGAAAAGGAGGCAAGAGAATTGCCGTTACCCCAGCACGGCGCCCAGCGGGCGTCTTCCAGGCCGATGCGCCTGACCGTCCTCGGTCTCGCCCTCGCACTCGTGGCACTTGGCGGCATGGCGGCCAACCCGACTCCCGCGGCGGCGGCGGCGGCGGCGGGCATGAAGGTCGTGGTGGTCGTCGGGCCAGCCGGCTCGAGCACCAGCAAGTACATCACCAGCGCCAAGCGCTACGCGGCACAGGCTCGCGAATATGGGGCCAAGGTGGTTGAGATCTACAGCCCCAACGCCACCTGGTCGAAGGTGAAGACGGCGGCCCAGGGCGCCAACGTCCTGATCTACCTGGGACACGGCAATGGTTATCCCAGCCCGTACGGACCGTTCTCGGCGCTGACCAAGGACGGGCTCGGGCTCAATGCCTCGGCCGGTCGCGGTCACAACAACGTCAAGTACTTTGGCGAGTACTACGTCAAGACGTATATCAACCTCGCGCCCAACGCGGTCGTCATCCTCAATCGGCTGTGCTATGCGTCTGGCAACTCCGAGTGGGGCGCCAGGAACCCGACCAAGGCCGTGGCGATCAAGCGGGCCGACAATTTCGCGGCGGGCTTCCTGCGCGCGAACGCGCGGGCCGTCTTCGCCGAGGGGATCAATAGCGCCTCGTACGTGCTCCAGGGTATCTTCAAGTCCGACCGCACCATGGCCGAGATCTTCGAGAGCGCCCCGAGCTACAGCGGCAGCTACGACTTCAAGTTCAAGTCGGTCCGGACTCCCGGATACTCGGCCTGGCTCGACCCGTATGCCCCGAGCCGCTACTACCGCTCGGTGGTCGGCAAGCTGACCCTCTCGGCGGCGTCCGTCCGCGGAGGCTGAATGGCCCTCGCCGATGCCCGCGGCGCCCACGCCATCGCATGAGCCCGCGCCGTCCGCCTGAGCCGTCTCGCACCGGCTGACCGGCGCCGGCTGGCCGGCGCCGCTAGGGCGGGCCGCGCTGACTCGCGCCGCTCGGGCGGGCCGCGCTGGCCGGCCCGCCGTGTTCCCTGCCAAAGGCCCACGAGATGGCGCTTGGGCAGAGCGCGTCGCACGACCGGATCGGTCTGCCTGCATCGTCATGCATCCGACGTGGATCGACCGAGCGACCACCTTGTATCGCTGGATGGCCATGCATCCCAGCCGTGGATGACCCTCGACGATGGCTGCCCAAGGAGCACGTGGTGATCCTTTGGCACGAAAGGTGCCGGCGGGTGGGCGCTGGCTGCCCTGCTGGTCCACCTGCCTGCTGGCGAGCCCGGACCGACGGATTCACAACGCGCAAAGTGAACTCAGATATTGACATATAGAAGGTCCACCTGCTATAAGATGATGTGTAACACCATAACAGCTCCACAGAGGACCGAGTCATGCTTCAACTGACACTGGCATACATCCAGCAGGCCGACCGCGAGCGCGAGGTCGCGACCGAGCTCCAGAACCAGCAGATGCTCCGGTCGACAACGGGGACCATGGGCCCAGTCGAGCCGCATGTGTCCTCCACCCGGGCACTCCGGCGCACGCCGGTCCGTGCCCGCGCCGTCGGCCGCTGAGGCAACGACCCGATGCCGCACGACGTCATTTCCACCTGTCCCGTCTGCGCGAGCGAGCTCGCGGTCACCCGGCTCCATTGCCGTAGTTGCGGCACGAGCCTCGAGGGTGATTTCAGCGTGGGCCGGTTTGGCCGCCTCAACCGCGACCAGTTGGCGCTTCTCGAGAGCTTCCTCCGATCCCGCGGCAACCTCCGCGAGATGGAGCGCGAGCTGGGGATCAGCTATCCGACGGTTCGCTCCCGGGTCGAGGCGCTGGTCCGCGCCCTCGGCTTCGGTCCGCGCGCCGACGCCGAGGATGTCGAGGAGCCCGCGCCCGATCCGGCAACCCCACCACGGACCCGGGCCGAGATCCTCGAAGCCCTGGCACGCCATGAACTGAGCGCTGAGGATGCCGCCACCGCGATTCGCGCTCTCGGGAGGTCCGCTCGATGAACACCATGACCGGCTCCAGCCTGGAGCACCAGATCGGCCTCGAGGGCCTGCTGGCCGTCCGCCTCCGCGACGGCGAGGTGCGGCTCCGCGGGGTCGATGGCGAGGTCGTCCGCGTTCGCGACGTGAACGGCCATGACCTCGGTGACATGTTCGCCATCGAACCGGCCACGGGTAGTCTCTCGCTCAAGGCGGGTCGCGGGCTGGAGATCGTGGTCGGTCCACGAAGCATGCGCCGGGGCCACGGTCGACGAACGCCGGAGCTCGAGATCGCGGTCCCGCGGCGTGCCACGCTCGTCCTGGAGGCGGCCAGCGGGGACGTCGAGGCGAATGGGCTGCTCGGCGATCAGCGATACCGGACCGCCTCGGGTGACGTCGTCCTGCGCGACGTGAGCGGGAAGGTCTCGATCGAAGCGGTCTCGGGTGACATCGACATGACGGCCACAGGCGATGCCGATGTCACGGCGCGATCCGTGTCCGGGGACATCGAGCTGCGCGCTGCGCGGCTGTCGGCCCTCCAACTCACGTCGACGAGCGGCGACCTGAAGGTCGCGGGCAGGCTGGCCGGGCCCGGACCGTTCGCCATCGAGACGGTGAGCGGCGACGGGCTGCTCGCGCCCGCCGGTGATGTTCGCATCGAGATGACCAGCGTGACGGGCGACCTCACCTCCGACCTGGATGGCAAGCACCTGACCGAACGCGGGCGGCGAGCCTTCACGATCGGCTCGGACGGGCCGGTCGTCACGTTCCGGTCGATGTCGGGCGACCTCCACGTCGCACGCCCGTCGCTGGTCGGTCACCCGGAGACCAACCCGGTCGAGGCTGCCGCACCTCGGCCGGTCGAGCGAGCCCCGGCGAACGGCGCGATTGCCGCCGCCTACGACGACGCTCGACTGCGCATTCTCCGGTCGCTCGAGCGCGGCGAGATCGACGTGGCCGAGGCCGGTCGACGACTCGAGACGCTCGATGCCGGCGACGTCCCGGTGCCAGCGGCGACCGAGGACCAGTCGGGAGCCGTCGCCGCCAGTGAGGAGCGCCGCGCGAATGGCTGACGACGCCATCGAACGGGTCCTGCGGCTCGTCGGCGACGGGCACCTGACGGCGGAGGAGGCCGGGCCGATCCTCGACGCCCTGGCCGATCGACCGCCGCGACCGCCGGCACCATCTGCCGCGGACGTTCGGCCGTCCGACAACAGCCCCGCCCAGGCGCTCCGCATCCAGGTGTACGAAGCGGGCCGGACGGTCGTGAACCTGCGCGTGCCCCTGGCGCTCGGTCGGGCCGCGATCGGCCGCGTGCCGGGCATCTCGGACATCACATCCGAGCGGATCCGTGAGGCCATCGCCGCGGGAATCAAGGGACCGGTCGTCGAAGTCGAGGACAACGGCGACGGGGTGCGGATCTCGATCGAGTGACCGGGCCGGCAGATACGGAAGTCGGCGTCGGGGGACGGTTTCGGACACGGGGCCTCATCATCGCGACTGCCGCCGCGGTCTCGCGACCAGCCTGCCACGCCGGATGGTTTAGTCGCGCGTAACGGCTGTTCGCTACCATGCCCGCATGGGTACCTCCTCTCTGCCGTTCACCGGCGATCCCGAGGCCGATCGCCTCCTGGTCGACGAACCGCTCGCGTTGCTGATCGGCTTCGCGCTCGATCAGCAGGTCACCGTGCAGAAGGCGTTCAGCGGTCCCCTGGAGCTCAAGCGCCGGCTCGGCCGTCTCGATGCGGCGCGGATCGCCGGGATGGACCCGGCGGAGCTCGACGCGGTATTCCGTGAACGGCCCGCCCTGCACCGGTTCCCCGGTGCGATGGCGGGAAAGGTCCAGGCGCTCTGCTCAGCGGTCGCACGCGACTTCGGCAATGACGCCCGAACCGTCTGGTCCGACGCTCCCGACGGACGTAGCCTGGAGGCGCGCCTGCTGAGTCTCCCTGGGATCGGCGACATGAAGGCCAAGTCCCTGATCGCGGTGCTCGGCAAGCGCCTCGACGTCCGTCCGCCGGGCTACGAGTCGGTGGCGCCAACCTGGCCGACCCTTGGCGATGTCGACTCGCCCGATGCACTCGCGAGCTACCAGGCGGGCAAACGCGCGAAGAAGGCCGCACTACGCGAGGCGGCCGGCCGCTGACACCGGGCCAGCCAGCCGCTGACCCACGGCACGGAGATGCAACCCAGGCGCCGCGTGCCGGCTAGACTTGTTCGGCGTGA
Organism: Chloroflexota bacterium; assembly: GCA_040882425.1. Taxonomy (GTDB): domain Bacteria; phylum Chloroflexota; class Limnocylindria; order Limnocylindrales; family CSP1-4; genus SPCO01. The sequence goes on from JBBEBJ010000234.1 coordinate 40,845, forward strand.
CCGATTCCACTGACGACCTTCCCTCCACAACCGCACGAAGACCACGTCGATCGCGTCGGTTTGTCCTCCCCGACAACCAGCACGATGAGCGGACGGACGCCAGGATCGAAGCGTTCCTGCACGGGACCAGCCGCTCGGCCGCCCCGAACGGCGCCTTGCCCGCCCGGCCAGACAATGCGAAGGCGCCAAGGGAGCTCGATACGCGGGCGGACTGGACCGCCGCGTTCCGGCACGAGGCGTCCCGCCACGCTCGATACGGTCGCCCGGCGTCGGTGCTGTTGCTCGAGATCGGGCGTACCCCCGACACGCGGTCTGCGGACGCCGTTGCACACGAGCTCGCGGACCTGATCCGCGCCGACGCCCGGGCCTCGGATCGCGCCGTGCGGACCGGGCCCTCGAGCTTTCGCCTGCTCATGCCGGAGACGGGCATCCGCGGCGCGCGTCAGGTCGGGGCGCGGCTGGAGGCCGCCTTTCGCACGGCCGACGGACCCTCGAATCACCGGCCCGGCCTCCGCTTTGACGTGGCGGCCCCGAAACGCGACGGGACCCTCGTGGACGCCCTCGCCGACGCCGAGCGACGAGTCGCGCGCTGACACGGCCCTGGCCGACGAGGGTCGCGACGAGGCGGTCGAGCTCAGCGGCCTGGTCCTCGCACAGCCGGTGTGCACCTCGGCGCGGCCGCGCGCACCCAGGGCTCCGAACCGCCCCGCCTGAGCACGCCTCACGCGTTCTCGTATCGCGCCGCCACCGCCCGTG
>JBBEBJ010000234.1:41700-50466 GCA_040882425.1 Chloroflexota bacterium
CCGCCCCGCCTGAGCACGCCTCACGCGTTCTCGTATCGCGCCGCCACCGCCCGTGCCGTCGCGGCGACCTCCGCCCGGACGTCCGGTGGCGACAGGACGTCCACGAGCGGCCCGGCGCCCAGTAGCACGCCGGCGGCCTCCTCGGGGTAGTCGAGCCGGATCCGAAGTCGAGTCCAGCCGTCCGGATCCTCGTCCGGCAACGTCTCGGCGGCCCGCACGACGCTTCCGCCGACCGCGGTCCGCAGTCGGTCCAGCCCGTCGGGGTGAACGCGGATGACGACCTCGATCCGCGGGACGTCGCGTTCGAAGGCCGCAGCCGACTCGGCCCAGTACGCCTTCAGGTCGAACCCATCGGGGCGCTCAAAGCGCTCGTTCGTCGGCTCGGCGGCCACCACCCGCGACACCCGATAGGTCCTGATCTGCTCGCCGGCGCGGGCCACCACGTACCAGATGCCGGCCTTGAGCACAACGCCCAGCGGTTCGAGGAGACGACGGACGGGACCATCGCCACGCTCGTACTCGATCTCGATCCGGGTTGAGCTCCAGACCGCGTCCGACAGGGTGCTCAGGTGCGGCACCGGGTGACTGGTCTTGAACCAGTCGCCGGCGTCGAGGTGGAAGCGCTCGACGAGACGCGAGGCACGGGTCCGAAGCTCGGGTGGCAGCGATGCCAGGACCTTGAGCTGGGCGGCCGCGACGACGGTTCCGAGGCCGAGCTCGACGGCGGGCCCCGGCAGACCGGAGAGGAAGAGTGCCTCCGCCTCCTCCGGGGTCATGCCGGTCAATCGCGTTCGGTAGCCATCCACCAGGCGGATGCCGCCGTATGGCCCGCGCTCCGCGTAGATAGGCACGCCGGAGGCGCTCAGGGCATCGACATCGCGGTGGATCGTGCGCTCGGAAACCTCGAGCTCCGTGGCAAGCTCCGCCGCGGTCAGTTGCCCGCGCGTCTGCAGCAGCAGCAGGAGCGTGACGAGACGCGAGGCGCGCACCGACCAACGATACGCCAATTCCTGCCAAGAGTTGTCATGTTCATTCGATCGCCGCGCCAAACGCCAGGACGTCGAGGCGCTCGATCGACTCGTCGATGCGTCCCTCCGTGATCCGCCCCGAAGCGAGCAGCGCCATGATCGTCTCCACAAGCTCCTCGGCGAGATCCGGGACATAGATCGCCTGGTTGGCGAAGAGCAGCAGGTCGTTGCCCGCCTCGAGGGCGAGGGCGACCGACTCGGCGCGCGTGTAGCGGGACGCGATGGCCTCGGCGCCGAGGTCGTCCGTGATCACCGCGCCCGTCCAGCCGAGCGTTCCCCGCAGGAGCCCATCGATGGTCTCCGCCGATAGCGAGGCCGGGACGCCGGGGTCGAGCGCGTCGTTGACGATGTGCCCGGACATGACCGCGTCCGGCAGGCCCGCCGCGATCAGGAACTCGTACGGCACGAGCTCCTCCTCCGTCCAGGTTGCGGTGACATCCACGTGCGCGATGTCGCTGTTGGCGCTGGCGCTTCCCAGGCCTGGAAAGTGCTTGATCGTGGCCCGGACGCCGTACTCGTGGAGCCCGTGGATCTCCGCCTCGGCCATGGCGGCGACGACGGCAGGATCGTCCGAAAAGCTCCGGTCGAGCGCACCGATCGCGGGATTGGCCGGGTTCACGTTGACGTCGACGACCGGCGCGAGGTCCAGGTCGATGCCGGCCGCGGCCATCGTCTCGGCCATGTCTCGACCCGCCCGGAACGCCTCATCGGGGTCGTCCGTGGCCCCGATCTCCGCCTGGGACCGAGTTGCCGGGAAACCCCGCGCGGGCTTCAGCCGCGAGATTCGACCACCCTCCTGGTCGATCGCGATCAGCAGGTTCCCAGGCGCCGCCGACCGCAGCGAGGCGGTCAGCGCGGCCAGCTGGGCCGGGGACTCGATGTTGCGGGCACGGGTGATCCGATCCTGATCAAAGAGGATGACGCCACCGAGCCCGGCATTGAGCGCCCGCGTGATCGGGTCATCGGGACCGATCGTGAACCCTCGAAACCCGACCATCAGCAGCCGGGCGATCTTGCGGCGCAGGGCCTCAGGATCGCGGGTCGGCGCCGGTTCCGACGGCTCCGGCGTTTGGGGCGGCGGCTCGGACGGTCGGTTCGTCGGCGTCGGGCTCACGACCGGGAGGCCTGGCGTCGACGACGGCGAAGGCGTTGGGCCGACGCCACACGCGGCGAGCCCCGTTGCCACCGAACCAGCCGCCAACCCACGCAGGAGGGTGCGGCGCGAGATTGCTTCGGGCATCGGCATCACCCAAACGATAGCCGAGCCATTCGCCCGTCCGCGATCGGCCGCCGCGCCCGACCGACCGCGGTTGGGGCGCGTCAGACGTCGCCGTTGAATGTGTCGCAGGCCGCCGGATCACCGGTCTCGTACCCCGTGCGGAACCACGCCTGTCGCTGCGCGGACGACCCGTGCGTCCACGAGTCGGGGTTGACCTGGCCCTGGGTCGCCTCCTGGATCCGGTCGTCGCCCACCGCCGCCGCCGCGTCGAGGGCGTCGGCGATCTGCGCCTCGGTCAGCGGCTCGAGGAACCCCGTTGCGGCCGCGTGGTTGGCCCATACGCCGGCGAAGCAATCGGCCTGCAGCTCGATCCGGACGGCCTGGCTCTCAGCTCCGCTGCCGCCGCCACCGCCCTGCAGCACGCCAAGGAGGTCCTGCACGTGGTGGCCGTATTCGTGGGCCACGACGTAGCCCTGGGCGAGCGAGCCGCCCTGCGCCCCGAACCGCGAGCGCAGCTCCGCGAAGAAGTCGAGGTCGATGTAGATCAGGGCGTCGGGCGGGCAGTAGAACGGGCCGGTTGCGGCGCTGGCGGTGCCGCATCCGCTGGACGTGACACCCGAGAAGAGCACGGTGTCGGAGGGCTGGTATGTCTCGCCCGAGGCCGCGAACGCGTCGGTCCAGTACGCCTGGATGCTGTTGACGTAACCAAGGATCCGGCAATCGTCGCGCTCGTTGGCGTCCTGGCCGGTCTGGCAGTCCGTGGCGAGGGCGCTGCTTTCGGGCCCAACGACCGCACCCGGCTCCAGCACGCCCTCAAGGTCGCCCGGGTTCCCGCCGAGCAGCGTGTAGATCAGCAGCAGTGCGATGCCGAGCCCACCGCCACCGACGGCGAGACCGCCACGGCCTCCGAGACCACGCCGGTCGGAGATCTGGCCCGGATCGAGCCGGACATTCGGATTGAAGGACATGGGAAGCCCTCGTGCGCGAGTCGGGGCATCGTACGGCGCACGGCGTGCACGAAATGCTGCGGGTCAGCGCGCCGACCGTGGCAGCCCCATTGCGATTGACGCCCCAGGGTCGACGTTCGTCCATGCCAACCTCGTGACCAATGGCAGGTGCGGCCTCGTCGCGCCCAGACCTACCGTCTGGTCATCGCGAACGGACCGCCGGACAGAGACACCATCGTCCGGCGGCGCGTCGACCCTCCGGCGGGATGCCGGGCGGCGGCGGAGCCGGCAGCACTGCCAACACGGTGGTCCTTCGTCGAAGACTCGAGCCCGATCCGTGCCGCGCACGATTCGGGCTCGCTCGATTCCCGGCCGACTCCGGCACCCTCCCTCGCGCGCCCCCGCCACGTGGCCCGCCGAATTGGCCTGCATGGCAGTATCCCCAAGGGCCGACGGCGCCAGATAGTGCCGTTGCGTCCTTACGCTGCGGCCCGCTGTGGCCAGGCCGGAGAGGGTATCCGCCATGTCGCTCGTGATCGATGGACTCCGCAAGCGCTTCGGTGACGTCCAGGCGCTCGACGGGGTCACCTTCGCTATCCGTCCGGGCGAGGTCTACGGCTTCCTCGGCGCAAACGGCGCCGGCAAGACGACGACGATGCGGATCGTGCTCGGCTTCCTCAAGCCGGACGCCGGGACGGTCACCTGGATGGGCGAGCCGGCGCGCTCCTGGCCACGCAAGACCTGGGGCTACATGCCCGAGGAGCGCGGCCTGTACCTGCGCATGCCGGTCCTCGAGCAGCTCGTCTACTACGCCTCGCTCTACGGCGTGCCCCGGGGGACGGCGCGCAAGGCGGCCCTCGACTGGCTGGCGCGGTTCCGGATCTCGGAGTACGCGAATCGCAAGGCGGAGAGCCTCTCCAAGGGCAACCAGCAGAAGGTCCAGTACATCGCGACCATTCTCCACGACCCCGACGTGATCCTGATGGACGAGCCGTTCGCTGGGCTGGACCCGGTCAACGTGGCGCTGCTCAAGTCGGCCTTCGTCGAGATGCGCGACCGCGGCAAGACCCTCGTCTTCAGCACGCATCAGCTCGACCAGGCTGAGGAGCTGTGCGACTCGGTCGCGATCGTCGACCACGGCCGGATCGTCACCGCTGGCCAGACGCGCGACGTCAAGCGGTCGACTGGCCACCAGGTCGTCCGCTTTGCCACCGCGGGCGATGGCGACCTCGCCTGGCTGCGCACGCTCCCAAACGTCACCGTCACCAGGCCGGGGAACGACTACACCGAGCTGCGCGTCGACACCGGAACCGACCCGCAGACGGTCCTGCGGGCGGCGATCGCGCGGGGTGGCGACGTCCTGCGCTTCGAGGTTGCCGACCCGTCGCTCGAGGAGGTCTTCGTCGAACGCGTCGGCAAGCTCGACGTGGAAGAACGCACGCTGGCGGCCGCGGAGGCACGATCATGAGCACGATCGGCAACATCGGTGCAGTCGCGCGCCGCGAGTTCAGCGTCCGGGTGCGAACCCGGAGCTTCACCTTCGCCACGTTGCTCCTGATCATCGGCGTAGCGGTCATCGCGTTCGTGCCGGTCATCATCCGCTACGTCGATCGAGGCGACACGGAGAAGATCGCGGTTTACGTTGGACCGTCTGACCTGAAGACCGATCCGGTCGCCACGCTCACGACGCTCCTCAACACCACGACCGACCCCGGTCAGACAACCGCGCCCGATCGGCCGGACTTCTCCGTCACCAAGGTGGCCGACCTCGCGGCCGCTCGCAGCGACGTCGTCGACGGGGACTATGCGGCGCTGCTCGGCATTGAGCGCCTCGCCAGCGGTGAGCTCGACTTCACGCTCTTCACCGATGCCAACGCCACCGGCCGAACCGCTGCCCTCGTCCGGCAGGCCTCGAATACCATCGCGTTCGCCGATCGACTGGACCGGCTGGGCATCGCCCCGTCCGATCAGGCGACGCTGTTCGGACCGGCCAGCTTCGGTGTCCAGTGGCCGGATCCGGCGAGGACCGACCCGATCCGGGACACCGTTGCCATGGTTGGTCGCGACATCCTTGCGTTCGGCATGACCGTGCTCATCTTCATGATCATCCTCATGTACGGCACGTGGATCGCCATGAGCGTGGTCGAGGAGAAGTCGTCGCGTGTGATGGAAGTCGTCCTCAACGCCGCGACGCCCTTCCAGTTGCTCGCCGGCAAGGTCTTTGGGGTGGGGGCGGTCGCGCTCACGCAATACGCGGCCATCGTCCTGGTCGGGGGCGCGGCACTCCTCGCCCAGGGACCGCTCGCCTCGGCGGTGCTCGGCGAGGCGGGTACCGCCACGGCGCTGCCCGAGGGCCTCACCCTCGAGCTGCTGCTGCTCTTCGGCGTCTACGGCATCCTGGGTTTCCTGTTGTACGCGTCCCTCTACGCCGCGGCCGGATCGCTGGTCAGCCGCCAGGAAGACGTCAACACGGTCGTCCTGCCGATGACGCTTGCGTCGACGGGCGGCTACCTCATCGGCATCTATGCGGCGACCGGGCTGCTCGACATCCGGGCAGGCTGGATCGTGGCCCTCTCACAGGTGCCGTTCGTGAGCCCGTTCATGATGCTCGGTCGCGTCGCCACCGGTGTGGCTGCTCCCTGGGAGATCGTCGTATCGGTCGGGCTGCTGGTGGTCTTCATCGGTGGTGCCCTGTGGCTCGCCGCACGGATCTACGCGGCCGGCGTCCTGCTCTACGGCCAGCGGCCGGGATTGCGGGCCATCGTGCGATTGGTGCGCGTGGGGATGTAGGCGTACGGACCCCGGATCGTCAGGGACGCGGGCCCTGGCTCTGTCCCTGGCTGTCCTGGTCGCGCAGGAAGCGCTCGATGTCGGAGATCAGGTCGCTCCCGGACGGGAGCCGCTGCTCGTCGTACATCGCCTCGAGGCGCTCCACGTAGCTGCGGGTGGTCTCGTCCAGCCCGGTCGCCGTGTCGAGTCGAGCGCGGAGCTCGCGAGCCTCCGCCTCGAGCGATTCGGCGGGCAGGTCCGTGCCAAGGTGATTGCCGAGCGCCCGCAGCAGCTCGACCGATGCGGTGGCATAGGGGCCCGAGACGTAATGCGGCACCTGCGCGAAGTACCCGAGCGCGGGGATGCCCGCCGCCGACACCTCGAGCTCCATTGCCGAGACGAGCGCGGACGGGACGCGCAGCACGCCGGCCGGTCCCGGTGAGACGTCACCGCGGAGCAGACCCGGCGCGGCCTCTGTCCCGATGATCGGCACTGGCCGCGTGTGTGGCACGGCCGCCGGGATCGCCCCGAGGCTGATCCACTCGGCCACCTCGAGCATGCGGGCGAGCTCGACGACGCCCGCCGTGAACGCTCGCCAGCGGTAGTCGGGCTCGGCACCGACGAGGACGAGGAGATCCCGGTCGGCAACGCGAACGCGTCGAAGCACCAGCTCGTGCCAGGTGAGCTCCGTCAGCTTGCCGTCGACGATCTCGAGGGGCGGCCGGCGCGCCCGGTAGTCGAAGAGCACGTCGGCGTCGAAGCGTGCCACCACCGGCGCGTCATCGATCAGGTGCTCCAGCGCCGTCGTCGCCGCCGCCCCGGCGTCGACCCAGCCGTCGAAGGCCGCGACCAGGCTCGGCGCGATCAGGTCCCCCGGATCCGTCACGGTATACAGGCTCACGATCGAAGGATAGGCGACGATCCGGGCGGAGGCCGCTACACTCTCACCTCAACGTCGCCCATCGGAAAGGACGGAACGTGGCCAGGCATTCCAAGCACGAGCGCGAGCGGCGCTCCGCGGAGACCGAGCGCGTCAAGCAGATCGAGGCCGCGTGGCTCGGCAGCCTGCCGTCGGCAACCGCCAAGGCATTCGCCGAATCCGTCGCTGCAGCGCGTGCCCGTGGGCCGCAGGAGAAGCGCCCCGACATGGCGCCCGGGACAGCGCCTCGACCGCCGCGACCGGGGCACGAGCCAAGGCCGCCCAAGGAAGAGCGACCGCGCCGGTCATCCAACCGCGACTGATCGTCGGGCGGGGACCGCCTGGCGCGTCACCGACGCCGCGGCCAGCCCATGAGCGGCTGTGCTGGATTCACCGGCAACGCATCCCAGTCCGAGCGCGTCGGGGTGAAGATATCGATCACCGTGGCCCCGGCGGGGCCGGCTGTAACCTGGTGCGGCACGTTCGAGGGGATCCGCCAGGTACCCCCTGGCCCCATCTCGCGCCGCTCGTCGCCAATGGTGAACTGCACGCTCCCTTCGACGACGAGGCCCAACTGCTCCGCCTCGTGTTGGTGCCCGGGCACGACCGCATCTGGGGCCAGCTCGACCAGGGCGAGCGTGATCCGCTCGCCTTCCACCCGCCGCGCACGGACGGCGGCGCCCCAGACGTCGATGACCGGCAGCGATTCGAAGTCGACGAGGTTGCTCAGGGTGACGCCTCCCGATGGTTCATGACAGAAACTGACAGGTATGCGCGGGATGATCTGTTGGTCAGGCGATCAAGGGACCGTAGTCGCTCAGGAGCAACGTCCATGTTCCAGTTGGGATTGATGGAAGTCATTCAGGCAGACCGAGAACGCGAAGTCGAAACGGCGATTCGCCGCCGGCAGCTCCTGCGGCCCAGGGACGGCGCGACCGAGCGCGTGCCGGCACCGATCCAGACCACGACAAAGGGCCGGAACCTGGCCGTCCGCGTTCGCCCAACCGGAGGATAGTCTGACGCGCTGCTCACCGGCCGGGCGGCCGCACCGCGCCGTGGCCTACGATCGAAACAGCTCGGCGAGCCAGCGGAGTTGCTCAACCTCGTGGAACCCCTGGCCGCCCTCGTGGTCGTTGAACGGGTACTCGCGGATCTCCTTCGGCCCGCCGTAGGCGTTGTACGCGGCAAAGACCGTCGAGGGTGGGCAGGTCGAGTCCATCAGCCCGACGGAGAACAGCGCCGGCGCCAGGGCGCGGCGGCCGAGGACGGCGACGTCGAAGTACGAGAGCGTTGTCATGACCCGCTCGACGTGGTCGCGATGGATCTTCAGGTAGCGGACGATCTCGCCGTACGGGTCGCTATCGACGAGCGTGATTGCCCGTGGGAAGTCACTGAGAAACGGGACGTCGGGCATCGCCCCGGCGACATCCGGGAGGAGCGAAGCGGCCGCGAGCGTGATGGCGCCACCCTGGCTCCCACCCGCCACCGCGACCCGGTCGCCATCGACGAAGTCGAGCGTGCGGACTGCTTCAACGGCTCGGACGGCGTCGGTGTAGACGCGACGGTAGTAGTACGTCGCCGGATCGAGGATCCCCTGGGTCATGAACCCGGGGTGGGCAGGTGCGCCCGTCGTCCCAGGGTCGGGCGTATCGCCCGGCAGCCAGGATGAGCCCTGCCCGCGGGTGTCCATCAACAAGTGCGCGTAGCCGGCCGCCGCATACAGGACACGCTCATGGGGAAGGCCACGACCGCCCCCGTACCCGATGTACTCGACCACGGCGGGCAGGCGACCCGGCCGAGCCGCCGGCACGTGGAGCCAGGCGCGGATCGTCGCCCCACCGAAGCCGGCGAACGAGACGTCGAAGCTGTCGACGACGGTCAGCC
>JBBEBJ010000234.1:50566-54275 GCA_040882425.1 Chloroflexota bacterium
GTCGCCCCACCGAAGCCGGCGAACGAGACGTCGAAGCTGTCGACGACGGTCAGCCCGCTGTCGACGGGAGTACAGGTCACCGTCAGCGGATGACGCCGCGCTTCTGCCAGTGTGGCGCCCCAAAATCCCCCGAGGTCAGCGGGGGCCGAGAGGACCGGCGAATACGATCTGAGCTCGCTGAGCGGCAGGTCGAACTGGGGCACTGGGGCGACTCCTACTCGGAAAGCTCGATGGTGGACGTTACCTGCGCGAGTCTATGCGGGTGGACCGCTTGGCGGTGGGGCGATGGCCGCGGTCCGCGCCTTCGATCGCCCGCCGCTGGGTCGATGAGGCGTTCCTGCGCGGGGTGCACCCGCGGGCAGGGGTTGACCGAACAACCGATCCTTGTCCCATGACTACCCGACCCGCGCCTCATCGACTCGGCATCGTCGCGATCCTCGTCGGGGCGCTCCTCGCGCCGGCCGCCGTGACCGCTGCGGTCGTCCCCTCGCGGATCCACCTCGGCCTCGACCCGGTCGCTAGCGGGCTCTCGTCGCCCCTCCTGGTCACCCACGCCGGCGACGATTCGGGTCGCCTCTTCGTCGTCGAGCAGACGGGCAGGATCCGGATCATCAAGGACGGAAGCCTCGTTTCCGCGCCGTTCATCGACATATCGCGTTCTGTCTCGAAGGGTGGAGAGCAGGGGTTGCTGGGTCTCGCCTTCCACCCGAGCTACGAGACCAACGGGAAGCTCTACCTGAGCTACACGGACCTCAACGGGACGAGCGTGATCCGCGAGTACCGCGTGTCGACCAATCCGGACCGCGTGAACGGCAGCAGCGGCCGGACGCTGCTCCGGGTCAGGCAGCCGTACGCCAACCACAACGGCGGGCACCTCGCCTTCGGGCCGGACGGCCTCCTGTACATCGGGCTCGGCGACGGTGGGAGTGGCGGCGACCCGGGCAACCGCGCCCAGAGCCGGGGCACGCTGCTGGGCAAGCTCCTGCGGATCGACGTGAATCGGCGTACGGGTTCGCTCCCGTACGGGATTCCGTCCACCAACCCGTATGTCGGTCGCAGCGGACTTGACCAGATCTGGGCCTACGGCCTGCGCAATCCGTGGCGGTTCTCCTTCGACCGCGTGACCGGCGACCTGTGGATCGGTGACGTCGGCCAGGGCTCCTGGGAGGAAGTGGACCGCGCCCTTGCCACGCGAGGCAGGAACGCGGGGCGCGGTCTGAACTTCGGCTGGCGGGTGATGGAGGGGGCGCACTGCTTCCGCCCGTCGAGTGGCTGTGTCCGGACAGGCAGGACCCTCCCGCTGACCGAATACGGGCATCGCGGCGGCCGTTGCTCGATCACCGGTGGGTACGTCTACCGGGGCAATGCCTACCCGGACCTCGTCGGCGCCTACTTCTTTGGCGACTATTGCACGGGTGAGATCTGGTACGTGGACCGCGGCGCGGCCCGCGGCGTGGCCCCAACCCGCGCCCGCGACACGGGCGCGCGCATCACCTCGTTCGGCGAGGACCAGGCGGGCGAGCTCTACCTGACCGACGCCGGCGGGACCGTCTACCGCCTCACCGATTCATGACGGCTCGATAGAGCTCGGCGTCGGCCTCGCTGAAACAGCAGAAGACCACCCGCTGGATAGAGGGCCACGACCCCACCTCGTCGCGTGCGGTCCCAACCGCGATCGGCGCGGCGCGATCTCGCGGGTACCCGTAGACGCCGGTTGAGATGGCCGGAAAGGCGATCGATGCCAGCCCGGCGCGGCCGGCGAGCTCGAGGCTTCGCGCGTAGCAGCTCCGGAGCAGATCCGGCTCGCCCTGATTGCCGCCGAACCAGATCGGGCCCACCGTGTGGATCACGTGGCGGGCCCGCAGACGGAACGCCGGGGTCATGACCGCATCGCCGGTTCGGCACGGCGCGAGCCTGACGGCGGCGACCGCGAGCTCGGGCCCCGCGGCACGGTGGATCGCGCCATCGACGCCGCCACCGCCGCCGAGCGACGAGTTGGCGGCATTCACGATCGCATCGACATCGAGGGTGGTGATGTCGGCAACGATCAGCTCAAGGCGCGCAACCACGCCCAGACGCTAGCCGAACCTAGGCGCCCGGTCCAGTTCCAGAAGTCCCGTATTCATCGGGATGATCGCCGCGATCGATCGCGGCGGTCCTGGCGATGATGTCGAGGGTCTCGTCGACCGTTCGACCGTTTTCCTCGGCGGCTCGCTGCACGTCCTCGTAGACGATGTTGTGCTCGCCCATCTCGAGGTGGGCTTGCATGCAGCCACAGGTCAGGCACATGGGAACCTCCTTCGCACCGTGATACTCGACCATACGACGCGCGGGCCGCTATCAGATCGGGCCGTTCCAGTCAGCCGAATCGCAGTACGCTGGGGGTGTCCGTGGCCTTCGGGGCCCGGGCTCGTCGATCCCCGCGCGCACGCGCCGCGGGCACGCGCCGCGGGCACGCGCATGCATCAACGGAGGGCAGACCAGTGGGTGACAAGACGCCGAAGCGGCCGCCAAAACCGAAGAAGCCCAAGAAGCCGGCCTGACCCAGGCCCGCTTGGGGACGGGCCTAGGAGGCGCGGCGGAGTAATCGATCGGCGAGGAAGCCCAGCAGGAGCGGCTGCGGCCGCGTTTGCGGTTCGGGTTCGGTCAAGGCGGGGCGCTCGGCGACGCGATACGGGCTGGCGACCAGCCGTTCCGCGACGGCCCGTTCCTCTGGTGTCTGTTCGGCGGCGATCGGCAGGTCGTCGGGATCGAGCGGCAGAGCCGTCGGGGTGATGCTCAGCGGGGGACGCGCGTACGCGGGCGCGCCATAGAGGCGCGGGTGAGCGAGGTGCTCGTCTTCGGCGGACATGAACGATCCTCGAGGATGATTGCCAGGGCCGGATACCCGGCCACCGATGATGGAAACGAAACGGTACCCCGAAGCAGTACGGATGGCCCATACGAAAATGCGGTCTCGGGACCGGAATGTGGTGCCCGCAGGCAACCCTCAACCCCCGGCATCGCAGAATCAAACGACCCGGGCCGACTGACGACCCGGGTCGATGTGATGTCGCTCGTTGGCCGGTCTTGCGACCGGCCTGAGCGCCCCAGCTAGCCGCGCTGGCTGCGGAAGCAATCGCTGCAGTAGACGGGCTTGCCGCTGGTCGGGCGGAACGGGACCTGGGCTTCCTTGCCGCAGGACGAGCAAGTGGCCGCGAACATCTCGCGTGGGCCACGATCGCGCTCGCCGTAGCCGCCACCGCCGCCGCCGTAGCTGCCGGCGCCACTGGAGTAGCCGCCACTGGAGTAGCCGCCGCTCGAGCTGTAACCGCCGCCGGAACCGTAGGAGCTGCCACCACCCTCGGCGTTGCGGGCAGCCTTGCGGCTGGCGCGACAGGAGGGGCAGCGGCGCGGCTCGGTAAAGCCACGCTGCGCGTAGAAGTCCTGCTCGGACGCGGTGAACACGAATTCCTGTCCACAGTCCGCGCAGGTGAGGTTCTTGTCGTTGTACATGAAAAACTCCTCTGATCGCCGACGCGATCCCTTCGTCGGGTTCCCGCGTCAGCCGTGAGAGGAGTCCGAGTTGCGTCGCGCTTGCATTCCGGCCGCGGACGATTTACCGCGACAACCTGTATAGGTTACCTGATCGAAAGAAGAAGCGCTAGGGGCTGTGGCTCGGCCGCTCGTTCGGGCGCCCGGTGACCGAACCGACCGGGGAAGACCGGCT
>JBBEBJ010000235.1:0-1680 GCA_040882425.1 Chloroflexota bacterium
TCGACGGCGTTGGCTCGATCACGCCGCTCGGCGAGGAGCGCGTTTTCGACCTGACCGAGCAGGCCACGAGCCACTTCGTCGCCAACGGCCTCGTCGTTCACAACTGCTCCGAGTTCTCGTTCCTGAATGACACCAGCTGCAACCTGGCCAGCGTCAACCTCATGAAATTCGTGGGACAAGACGGCGAGTTCAACGTCGAGGACTACAAGTACGCCTGCCGAGTCACGATCACGGCCCAGGAGATCCTCGTCGACAACGCAAGCTACCCCACACCCAGGATCGAGGAGAACAGCCACAAGTTCCGGCCGCTCGGGCTCGGCTACGCGAACCTGGGCGCTCTGCTCATGAGCCGCGGCCTCGCCTACGACGGCGACCGTGGACGCAACTTTGCCGCTGCCTTGACGGCGATCATGACGGCCGAGGCGTACCGCCAGAGCGCGGTCATCGCTCGCGACCATGGCGGACCGTTCGTGGAATATCGCAAGAACGAGGAACCGTTCCTGCGCGTCATCGGAATGCATCGCGATGCCGCGTATCAGATTCCGAAGGATGGTGTCCCGACCGACGTGCTCGAGGCGTCTCGCCGTCTGTTTGACGAGGCGCTCGAGCTCGGCCGGGAGCACGGCTATCGCAACGCGCAGATCAGCCTTTTGGCCCCAACTGGGACCATAGCTTTCATGATGGATTGCGATACGACCGGCGTTGAGCCGGACATCGCCCTCATCAAGTACAAGAAGCTCGTCGGCGAGGGCTTCCTCAAGATCGTCAACCAGACCGTCCCGTCCGCCCTGCGCAAGCTCGGCTACGGCGCGGAAGAAGTCGACGAGATCCTCGCGTACCTGACCGAGCACGAGACGATCGAAGGCGCCCCGCACCTCAAGCCACAGCACCTGCCGGTCTTCGACTGCGCGTTCAAGCCGGCCAACGGCGAGCGGTCCATCCACTACATGGGCCACGTCCGGATGATGGGCGCGATCCAACCGTTCCTATCCGGCGCGATCAGCAAGACCGTGAATATGCCCGAGGCCGCCACGGCCGAGGAGATCGAGCGCGTCTACCTCGAGGGCTGGAAGCTGGGCCTCAAGGCGATCGCGATCTATCGAGACAACTCGAAGCGCAGCCAGCCGCTGATGACCGGCAAGAAGAAGGACGGCGACGCCGTCATCTCAGCTGCCGACACGGAGGAGCTGGAGAAGCTGCGCAAGCAGCTGGCCCGAGCCCAGGTGGAGGCCGGACTCCCCCATCGACGCCGCCTGCCGGCGGAGCGCAACGCGCTGACCCACAAATTCGACATCGCCGGCCACGAGGGCTACATCACGGTCGGCCTCTATCCGGACGGCCAACCGGGCGAGATCTTCCTCAAGATGGCCAAGGAGGGCTCCACGGTCTCCGGGCTGATGGACACGCTCGCCACCACCATTTCGGTCGCGCTCCAGTACGGTGTGCCGCTGCGCGACCTGGTCAACAAGTTCGCGCATGTGCGGTTCGAGCCCAGTGGGTTTACTGGGAACCAGGAGATTCCGATCGCGAAGTCGCTCGTGGACTACATCTTCCGCTGGCTGGGATCGCGGTTCCTCACCGTTGAGGATCAGCAGAACCTGGGGCTCCAGCCGCGGGCAGTGGCGGAGACGCCGCCGTCAGCTGGTCTAGCTCCGCAGGAGGCAACCGCCTTCGGCGCCC
>JBBEBJ010000236.1:0-1641 GCA_040882425.1 Chloroflexota bacterium
GCCTCGATCGTGTCGAGCTTCGCGAGGGACTCCCTCGCCTGCTCCGGATCGAGCGTGAAGGGGCCAGGTTGCGGTCCCTCCTCGCCGGTGAGGACGCTCCGGGTGGTGAAGGCGTCGCCCATGAAGATCGCGTCGACCGCCGGAACGTGGAGCGCGACGCTTCCCGGGGTATGACCCGGCACGTGAATGACCCGGGGCGAGCCCGGGACGTCGAGGGTGCCCTCGGTAAAGGTCACGACGTCGGTGAGCGGCTTGATCCGAAGACCGCCCTTGCGGGCCGTGTAGAGCAGGAACCCCGCGAGCGAGCCGATCCTGACCGGTCCCCAACCGGACATCGGCTTCGACACCTCGCCCCGGGCGCGGCCGGCGTCGAGCTCGTGGACGTACACCGGCACGCCTCGCTCGCGGCGGAGGCGCTCGGCGAACCCGATGTGATCCATGTCGCCGTGGGTCAGGACGACCGCCCGAACGTCGTCGAGCGATCGGCCCATGGCCGCGAGCCCCTTGGGCAGGTCGGACCAGTAACCGGGCAGTCCCGCATCAATGATCGTGACGAGGCCGGCCTCCTCGACGAGGTAGCTGTTGACGAGGCTCGAGCCAAGCCGGTGGAGCGAGGGTGCGAGTCGCATTCGAGTTTCCAGTAGCCCTTCCGTGCGATGTGTTGTACGATCCGTGTGATCGCTATTCTATGTAGCTATCATCGCTACTGTCAATAGCTATGGAGGAGCCCCTTGCCGACCCCGGCTCGAACCTCAGTCGACGCCATCGTTGCCGCCGGGCGGTCGGTCCTCGAGGCGGAGGGTCTCGACGGGCTCACGATGCAGCGGGTCGCCGCCGCGGTCGGCGTGCGCGCTCCGTCGCTCTACAAGCGCGTTCGCGGCCGTTGGGCGCTGGTTCGACTGATCCTCACGGACGTTGCGGAGGAGCTTGCGACCATCCTCGATGCCGCGGCCGCGACCGGCGATCCACGGACCGACCTCCGGGCGCTGGCCGTGGCCTACCGTGACTTCGCGCTGGCCCACCCGGAGGCGCACGCGCTGCTCTTCGCCCGCTTGCCGGAGCCTGCCCGCGTTGACTCGGCCCTGAACGCGAATGCGGCCGAGCCCATCCTCCGCACGGCCGCCGCGCTTGCCGGGCCCGACCACGCGCTCGAGGCGGCCCGCACGGTGGTCGCCTGGGCGAACGGCTTCGTCGGCATGGAGCTGACCGGCGCGTTCCGCCTGGGCGGCAACGTCGACGAAGCGTTCGACTACGGGATCGATCGGATCACGCGGAGCATCGCCGCTGTCGATTCGGCCGAGGACCGTTCGTCGTTGGGGTAGGTCGGCAGGAAGCCGCCGCGCGGCACCGTCGGGTGTCGCGGAGCAAATCCCGGAGGTGCGATCCCATGGCGAACTACCTGCTCGTCTATCACGGCGGCGATATGCCTGAATCGCCCGAGGAGGGCGCCAAGGTCGTGCAGGCCTGGACCGACTGGTTCGGCACCCTCGGCGAGGCGCTCGTCGACGGCGGGAACCCGGTCACCCAGGTCAGGACGATCGGCAACAACGGCACGGTCAGCGACGGCGCGCTCAACCCGGCGAGCGGCTACAGCATCATCAAGGCCGACAGCCTCGATGCCGCGGTGGTCCTGGCCAAGGG
>JBBEBJ010000237.1:0-1618 GCA_040882425.1 Chloroflexota bacterium
TGGACGTCGGCGCCGATCTGCGCGCACGAGCCGACGAGCACGTGCGAATCGACCATCGACCCCGGGCCGACCCACGCCCCGATGTTGACGTACGACGGTGGCATCACCACGACGCCGGCCCCAAGGTGCGCGCCGCGCCGGACGGCGCTGCCGCCCGGGACGATCCGCCACGGTCCGCCGGCGAGGTCCGGCCGCGGCGGGACGGCGGCTCGGTCACGGAAGGTGAGCGGCCCGACCTCCCAGTCGATCGTGGTGCGATCCGCGAAGCAGGCGAGGATCGCGCTCTTGACCTCCGGATTGACCCGCCAGCCGTCGGGCCAGGCCGGATCCGGCTCAGCGGCGCGGATTCGGCCGGCCTCGAGGTCGTCGAGCACGGTGGCGGGTCGTGTGAGCGAGACGGCGGCCGGGGCGGAGGAGTGCGGTCGCGACGCCGCCCCGTCGATGTCGAGCCGGGCTGTCATGCCACGGCCTCGCGTGATGCGGCGCGCGTCTCGATCCGGCCACCGCCCGTCTCCAGCAGGCCCAGGCCGCGCAACGTCGCCGCCATCGCGGCACGCCCGTCCGGGTCGAGCGGCAGGAGCGGACCGCGGACGGCATCTGATCCCAGGAGGCCCATCAGGAGCAGGGCGGCCTTGGCCGGGACCGGGTTTGGGCCGCCCCGGAAGTTGCCCTGGAAGAGCGGCAGCCACCGTTCGTGGATCCGCCGGGCGCCCTCCCAGTCGCCGGCCCGCGCGGCCGCGCACAGGGCGACCAGCTCGCCCGGGATCTCGTTGGATGCCACGGACACGACGCCGTCGCCACCCATGGCCAGGATGGGCAGGGTCCACGCGTCGTCGCCGGCGAGGACGGAGACGTCCCGCGGACGGTCACGGCAGATCGTGGCGATCTGGTCGAGGCTGCCGCTTGCCTCCTTGACGGCGACCACGCGCGGGTGCTCGGCCAGGCGCAGGAACGTGCCCGCATCGACATTGGCGCCCGTCCGCGAGGGCACGTTATAGACGACGATCGGCAGGTCGCCCTCGTCGGCCACCGCCCGAAAATGGGATTCCAGCATTCGGCTGTCGGGTCTGTTGTAGTACGGCGCCACGACGAGGGCCGCGTCGGCACCGAGCTCGGCCGCCCGGCGGGTTGCCCGGATCGTGGCGGTCGTGTCGTTGGTGCCCGTGCCGGCGACGACAAGCACGCGGTCACGCGATGCGCGTTCGCGGGCGACCTCGACGGTCGCGGCGATCAACCGCTCGCGCTCGTCCGGCGTGAGCGTGGGTGCTTCGCCGGTCGTCCCGCACGGGACCAGGCCGTCGATGCCAGCGAGGATCTGCCAGCGGACCAGCCGCCGGAAGGCGGGCTCGTCGAGCTCGCCATCGGCGGTGAACGGGGTGACCAGAGCGGTGAACGCGCCGCGCAGCAGCGGGCGGGTGGCCGGATTCGGTGCGGTTCGGGTGGTCGATCGGGTCATGGGAGGGCTCCTTTCGAGTTGGTCGAGTTGGTCGAGTCAGGCTGCGACCGGATCGCGAGCAACGAGCTCGTCGACGATCGGGTCGAAGGCGTGGAGCCCGGGTTCGCGCGGCGTGCGCGCCAGCCAGTCCGCGGCCGCGAGGATCCCGGCCGCATACGCCGA
>JBBEBJ010000238.1:0-9759 GCA_040882425.1 Chloroflexota bacterium
ACGTCAAGTCGGTCGCCCAGCGCGTCGCCCGCCCACGCCCCGAGAATCGCCGCCACGACGATGATCGGCAGCCGACCGCCCGCGGAGCCGCGGATCAGGACGTAGAGCGCAGCGTGGAACGTGCCGACGAGGACTGCCAGGATCAGCGCGGGTTCGAGGATCACACGCCCGAGCCGACGAGCGGACCCCTCGCTGCGCCGACCGGGTCAAGGTCGGTCACACCGTCGGCCGCGCGTGCCGACCGCGCGATCCGACCGCCACCCAGCACCACGTCGCCGTCGTAGAGCACAGCGGCCTGCCCGGGCGCCGCGGCCCAGACCGGTGAATCGGCCTCCACGACCCACCGGCCGGCGCTCGCGCCGGAAACCGCGGCTCGAACCGTGGCCGGGATCGGCGGGGCGCGGTGGCGGATCCGGACCTCGGCCCTGAATTCGTCGGCGGGTGCGTGCCCCGCCACGAAGGACGCTCGTTCGAGCTCGATCGTCGTCGTTTCCAGGTCCTCGCGTCGACCCAGCGTGATCGTATTGGTCAGCGGGTCCATCCGGCTGACATACCGTGGCGCGCCCAAGGCAACCCCGAGCCCCTGGCGCTGCCCGACGGTGTAGGCCGCTACGCCTGCGTGCTCCCCCACCCGCTCGCCGCCATCACCGTCGACGAGCGGCCCGGGCGACGGCGACCAGCCGGCCCGTTCCCGGAGCGCGTCACGGTAATCGCCGCCCGGCACGAAGCAGATCTCCTGGCTCTCGGGCTTGTCGGCCGTGGCGAGGCCGAGCGAACGGGCCACGTCGCGGACCTCCGGCTTGGTCAGCTCGCCAAGCGGGAACCGCGCATGGGCCAGTTGATCCTGTCGCAGCCCATACAGGAAGTAGGTCTGGTCCTTGTCGGGATCACGGGCGCGCAGCAGCCGAGCCTTGCCGTCAGGACCCTCGTCGCGGCGGGCGTAGTGCCCGGTCGCGACGGCCTCGCAGTCGTAGAGGTGCCGCGCCCGCCCGAGCAGCGCCCCGAACTTGACGTACGTGTTGCAGTCGACGCACGGCGACGGCGTCCGACCGTCGAGGTAGGCGTCGAGGAACGGCTGGAGCACGCCGGCGTCGAACTCGCGCTCCAGGTTCATCACGTAGAACGGAATGTCGAGCTGCGCGGCGACCCGCCGCGCGTCGTCGGCGGCATCGAGCGAACAGCAGCTCTTCTTGAACTCGGAGTACGTGTCGGCGACGTCGTGCAGCCGCATCCAGACCCCGACGACCTCATGACCCTGCTCGTGGAGCAGTGCCGCGGCGACCGACGAATCGACGCCGCCGGACATCGCGACGAGAACGCGGCTCATACCGGAACGCTCTGCCCCAGCGGGTCCGCCGCAACGGCGTATGCGCCAAGCCGCATCGAGGCCAGCACACGCGGAACGACCTCGCAGGCGGTTGCGATCTCGTCGTCCGTCGTGGATCGACCAAGCGACAGACGAAGGGCGCCACGCGCCTCCTCCTCGGGATACCCCATAGCGGTCAGGACGTGGCTGACTTCGGTCGAGCCCGTGGTGCAGGCCGACCCCACCGAGCAGGCGATCCCCTCGAGATCGAGCGACATCGCCACGGCCGTCCCGTCGGTATCGCGCGCGATGATCGAGAGAAGACCGGGCAGGCGCTGCCTGGGATGACCCGTGACCTCGGTGCCCGGCGTGGCGAGGATCGCCTTGACCAGCCGATCCCGTTGGCGGCGAAGGCGGGCGACCACCTCGGGTCGTTCCGCGCAGGCCAGGTCGTACGCCGCGGCGAGCCCGACCGCCCCAGCCACGTTCTCCGTCCCCGCCCGCCGATGCCGTTCCTGGGTCCCGCCCTGCTGCTGGGCGAGGATGTGGGTGCCGTGGCGGACATAGAGCGCCCCGACGCCCTTGGGGCCCTCGAACTTGTGCGCACCCAGCGAAACCATGTCGGCGCCGAGCGCCTGGACATCGAGGTCGACGTAGGGTGCCGCCTGGACCGCGTCGACGTGGAGCAGGACGCCCTTGTGCGCTCGAATCACGGACACGATCTTCGAGATCGGCTGGATGGTGCCGACCTCGTTGTTGGCGAGCATGATCGAGACCAGGATCGTCCGATCCGTGATCGCACGATCGACCTGCTCCGGATCGACGCGTCCGTAGCGATCGACCGGCACCTCCACGATCTCGAAGCCGAACTTCTCGAGATAGCGGAGCGTGTGACCCACCGCGTGGTGCTCCACCGCGGAGGTGACGATGCGGTGGCCGCGTGCCTTGCCCGCCCACGCCGCGCCCTTGAGCGCGAGGTTGTTCGCCTCCGTCCCGCCCGAGGTGAAGACGATCTCCCGGCCTTCTGCATTGAGCCGCCCGGCGACCCGTTCGTGGGCGTCGTCGAGGGCCGCCCTGGCCGATCGCCCGAAGCTGTGCGCCGAGCTTGCGTTGCCGAACGATTCGGTCAGGTACGGGAGCATCGCTTCGAGGACCTCGCTTCGAAGCGGGGTCGTCGCGGCATGGTCGAGGTAGATCGCCATGGTCCCGATTGTACGCCGGGACCCCCGCGCCACCCCGCTCGTCATCCGTCCATGACGGTTCGCGACAGCCGACCATCCCGTGCCGGGAGACCACTCGTGCATCGTGAGGCCATCACGAGAAGGAGCACTTGCATGTCCGAACTGATCGCTTTCGTCCTCGCCGCGATCCCCGCTGCCGCGTTCATCGCCCTGGTCGTCGCGACCATCCGCACCGCGGCCGCGGAGGGTGCGTACCCGCCGGTCGACCTGCTCCACCGTTCCTACGGCGCCTGACCGTCGGTTCCAACACCGCGACCGCTAGCTGGTCGCGGCGCTCTCTCGTTCCGCGGCTCGGCGCACGTCCGCGGCCTTGCCTGCCTCGCGGCGCCGATCGTGCTGTGACAGGGCGCGCTTGCGCAACCGGATCGACTGGGGGGTGACTTCCACCAGCTCGTCGCCGGCGATGAATTCCAGGGCCGTCTCGAGGGTCATCGGTCGCGGCGGCGTGAGCCGCAACGACTCGTCGTGCGAGTGGGTTCGGATGTTGGTGAGCTTCTTCTCCTTGGTCGGGTTGACGTCCATGTCCCCCGAGCGCGAGTTCTCCCCGACGATCATCCCTTCGTAGACCTCGACCCCGGAGCCGATGAACAGGTCCGCACGCTGTTCGAGGTTGAACAGGCCATACGCGTTGCTGGTTCCGGCCCGGTCCGACACCAGCACGCCATTGGTCCGGTGCGTGACCTCCCCCGCCCACGGCCCATACCCCTCGCCGATCTGGTGCAAGAGCGCAGTGCCATGGGTGTCCGTCAGGAGCTGCCCGCGATAGCCGATCAGGCCGCGGACGGGCAGCACGTACTCCAGGCGCACCCGGCCGTCCGCGTCGGTCGACATCTGCTCCAGGCGCCCCTTGCGGCCGGCCAGCGCCGACTGGACCTCCCCGATGTATTCGGGCGGGATGTCGATCGTGATCCGTTCGTAAGGCTCCTGCGTCTCGCCGTCGACCTGGCGAAGCAGGACCTCCGGGCGTGACGCCGTCAGCTCGAACCCCTCACGACGCATCTGTTCGATCAGGACCGCGAGCTGGAGCTCGCCGCGGCCGCGGACCTCGAACGACTCGCTCGATTCGGCCGGGCGGACCTCGATCGAGACGTTGCCCAGGACCTCCTTCTCGAGGCGTGACTTGATCTGGCGGCTCGTGACGAACTTGCCCTCACGGCCCGCGAGCGGCGAGGTATTCACCCCAAAGGTCATCCGAAGCGTCGGCGCGTCCACGTCGAGCCGCGGCAGCGGTCGCGGGTCGGCTGGATCGGTCAGCGTGTCGCCGATCGTCACTTCGGGCAGCCCGGCCACGCTGACGATGTCACCGGGTCCCGCCCCCTCGATGTCGACGCGCTCGATGCCATGCGCGGTCTGGAGGCTCGTCACCGTGCCGGTGAGCGTGACCGTTCGGCCGGGCTCGACCGCCCCTGCCGTATCGGCGGGCTCCTCGCGCACCACGGCGATCCGCTGACCGGTCCGGATCTCGCCGTTCCAGATCCGCCCGACCGCCATCCGCCCGACGTAGTCGTTGGCCGACAGGTTGGTGACCAGGAGCTGGAGGGGGTGCCCAGGCGTGTACGTGACGGGCGGCGTCACCGCCACGAGCAGCTCGAACAGCGGTCGCAGGTCGGTCCCAGGCCTGGCCAGGTCGCGCGTGGCCGTGCCGGCCTTGGCGTTGGTGTAGACGATCGGAAACTCGATCTGGTGCGCGTCGGCGCCGAGGTCCATGAACAGCTCGTAGACCTCGTCGAGCACCTCGGCCGGTCGCGCGTCGCCTCGATCGATCTTGTTGAGCGCGACCACCACCGGCAGCCGGCGGGCCATCGCCTTCTGCAGGACGTATCGCGTCTGCGGCAGCGGGCCCTCGGCCGCATCCACGAGCAGCAGGACCGAATCCACCATCAACAATGAACGCTCGACCTCGCCGCCGAAGTCGGCGTGACCCGGCGTGTCGACGATGTTGAGCCGGACGCCGGCGTAGTCGACGGTGGTCTGCTTGGCGAGGATCGTGATCCCCTTCTCGCGTTCGAGATCGCCCGAATCGAGCACCCGATCGACAAGGGTCTGGTTCGACCGGAAGGCGCCGGTCTGGCGGAGCATCGCGTCGACGAGCGTGGTCTTGCCGTGGTCGACGTGGGCGACGATGGCGACATTGCGCAGGTCGGAACGGGCGGCGGTCGAAACGGCTGGCATGGCTGGGCTGGCGACGCTGGGTTCGGTCATGGGGAGGGGCAGTGTCGCACAAGGCCCCGGAACCGTCGTGCTCCGGACCTGACGCCCTTGCGTTCCGCGCTGCTAGCATCCGTCGCACGATGACCGTCGCTGCCGTGATCCTGTCCGCCACGTCCGAGGGCGCGCTGACCGACACCCTGGGCCAGCCGCGTGTCCGCCGGCTCGTGGACCTGGCCTGGTCGGGCGGCGCCCTGCCGGTCATGGTCGTGGCGCCCGATCCCGACGGCGCAGTCGCGGCATCGCTCGCCGGGTCGGAGGCGGTCTACGGCTCCCCTGCCCCGGCGGAGGCCGGACCCGTCGGCCAGATGATCCGGGGTGCCGAGCTCGCCATGGTCGAGGTTCGCGACACGACCGCGGTCCTGCTCTGGCCCGCGCGGATGACCTGGGTCGGTCCCGAGACGATCACGTCGCTGATCGAAGCCCACGGAGCCGATCCCGGCACCGTCCTGCTCCCCGGCTGGCAGGGTGAGCCCGGCTGGCCGGTGCTGGTGCCTCTCAATCACCTGGAGGCCTTGCGTGGCATCGCCCCCGACCGGATGCCGCTGGACGTGGTCCACGACCTGGTGGATGCCGTGCCGGCCCGCGTGATCGAAGTTGGCGATCCGGGCGTGATCCACGATGCGGACACGTCGGTTGCCGACCTGCCGGCCTACGAGGGACCACCCGATCCTCCCGCTGGTCACACCCACGAGTGGGGCGCCGACGTCGCGAGCGAGGCCGGCCTCACCGAGCCGTAACAGGGTTCGCGCCGGGATCAGTCGGTCGTGTTTCCAGCCGCCCCGGCATCGTCGACCTCGACGAGCAGGCCACCGGACTTGCGTCGGTCGCCCGGCATGACCGCGGCCGTGTCGCCAACGCGTCCCGGGACCACACACGTGCGGTTCCGGCCGGACGCCTTCGCCTGGTAGAGCGCCGAGTCGGCGGCCGCGATCACGGTTCCCCAGTGCTCGCGGGCAACCAGCGAGAGGGCGACGCCGCAGCTGATCGTCAGGACGGTGGCTTCCGGATCCGTCGATGCCGGGATCCGCAGCTCGGCGATGGCGGCGCGGATGCGCTCGGCCGCCGCGGCGGCGGCGTCCATCGACGATTCGGGCATGATCACGAGGAACTCCTCGCCCCCATACCGATAGATCGTGTCGCTGCCCCTGACCACCCGACGAAGCTCGGCGGCCACCAGGCGCAGTGCCTCATCCCCGTCGGCGTGGCCCAGGTCATCGTTGAGCCGCTTGAACCGGTCGAGGTCGAGCATCAGGAAGGCACAGGTCCCGATGGGACCCGGCCGGGCGGTGCTCAGCCAGAGGAGGTCCGCCTCGAGCTGGCGCCGGTTGGCCAGGCCGGTCAGGGAATCGGTGGTGGCGCCGACCCGGAGCTCGTGGTTCAGGCGACGGAGCTCGATCTCCTGGTCGAGCGATCGAGCGCGCAGCCGTTCGAGCAACTCGCCACCGATCCAGCCGATCGCGGAACCGATCACCACGTTCGTTGCCAGGTCCGCGCGTTGCATCGCAGCCAGGTGCTCGAAACCGGTCAGGAGCGTGATGCCGCCGAGGATCAACGAGTACGCGACGAGCCACGCCGTCCGCAGTGCGGTTGGCCAGGCAAGGAACAGCGGCACCGCGACCGGCAGGATGGTGAAGCCGCTGGAAACCGCGAGCAGGGCGCCTGGCTCCGTAGCCGTGACCAGCAGACCGGCCGCCGGACCGATCGTCAGGAGGACCGTGAGCGGCACGACAGACCGCTGCGTCGCTCGAGGCGCAACCAGGAAGAGGACAAGGCTCAGCGCCGCGCCCGCGGTCCAGATGACCAGGAATGGGAACGACCGGTCCGGAAAACGAGCGGCGAGCACGAACCCGGTCACCAGGAGGACGAGCCCGACCAGGAGCGAACCGACCCACAGGGTCCGGCGAAGCTCCCGCGCCCGGGTCGCGCGATCACGGCGCTGCCGAGCATCCCGAGCCGCGCGCGCGTGCTGGTCGGTCACGCTCTTCGCAGCCCGCTCGGAAGGACGTTGAACGTGGGGCGTTGCGGCGGGCCTGTCGCAACGGCAACACAGGGCTCGGTCATCGTCACGAGGGTTCCCCATAGGGACGCGCCCAACCGGAACTACGGGCTTTGGGCGTGGCCGAAGGATGGCCTCCGACCGGCTGGCGGCCTACGGGCCGTTTGGCCTCTTTTCGGCCCCTCGATCGGGGTCGGCGGCAGGGTCCATCCTGGCCATCGCAAGCCCGTCGCGGATCCGGGCGACCGGCACGGTCGCAGCGCCGATGCCGCCGATGACGAGGACGATGCCGAGCAGCTGGGTCACCGATGGAGCCTCGCCGAGCAGGACCACCGAGAGGATCACCGTCATGACCGGTTGCGCGAGCAGGATGATCGAGGTGATGACGGCCGGCAGGCGCGGCAACGAGATCGAGATGAGCAGGTAGCCCGCCGACTGCGAGGAGACGCCCAGCACCGCCAGCCAGCCGAGGCTGGCCAGGGGCGGCGCGAGGTCCAGGTCGCCGCCGACCACGCCGACCATCGATGCCGATATGGCGGTGAAGACGGTGGCCACGGCGACCGGTCCGGCCGGACGCCGCGGATCGCGCAGACCGCGCCGGATCACCAGCAGGTACCCCGCGTAACAGAGCGCCGTGGCGATCCCCAGGACGACGCCGAGCGTCGGATCAGCACCATACGCATCGGCACCGATGGCCCCGGAGATGAGGACCACCCCGGCCAGGACTACCGGCAGGGCGAGCAGGGTCGAACGCGACGGCCGCTCCCCGAGCAGCAGCCAGGCGATGATCCCGACGACGATGACCTGCAGGTTCCCGAGCACCGTCGCCAGCCCCGCCCCCACCGCTTCGATGGCGTGGTGCCAGAAGAGCAGGTCGCCGGCGAAGAAGAGTCCGGCGATGGCGGCGAGGCGGATCGTCGCGGACGGCAGCCCGCCGAAGCGTCGGTGCTCGGCGTACCCGACCAGCGCCAACAGGGGCAGACCGAACAGGGCTCGATACACCGTCCCGGTGGACGGCGACACCTCGGCGAAGCGATAGAAGATGCCGGAGAACGAGATGCAGGCCGCGCCGAACAGGGCGGCGAGCCGGGGCCGGCGCGCGAACCAGTCGAGCGCGCCCGGCAACTCGCTCAGGTGCCCTTCTCGGGCGGGCCCACGAACCGCAGGCCGAGCTCCTCCCACTGGCCCTGATCTGGCTCGGACGGCGCCTCGAGCATCAGGTCACTGCCCGACTGGGTCTTGGGAAAGGCCATGACCTCGCGGATGTTCGTCTGCTCCGCGAGCAGCGCCGCCCAGCGATCGATGCCGAGCGCGATGCCGCCGTGCGGCGGCGCCCCGTACTCGAAGGCGTCCAGGACGGCGCCGAACTTCTCGCGCATTCCCTCGAGGGTCTGGCCCTGCAGGAGAAACGAGCGCTCGAGCAGGTCGTGGCGATGGATCCGGATCGAGCCGCCGCCGAGCTCCCAGCCGTTGAGCGCGAGGTCGTACTGGAGGGCGCGCGCCCGGCCGGCCGGATCGTCGGGCGAGGGCCGCGCGGGGTCGCCGCTCCTCGTCACGAGCAGCGGCTCGTCCTCCGGGAGCACGCCGCTGAACGGGTTGTGGGTCGCGTCCCAGCGGCTGTTGTCCGTGTCCCACTGGTACATCGGGAACCGGTGGACCCAGACATAGGCCAGCAGCTTCGGGTCCGCCAGCTGGAGGCGGGCGCCGAGCTCGACGCGGAGCCGCCCGAGGACATCCGCGGTCACGTCGTGGCGGTCGGCCACGATCAGGATCAGGTCGCCCTCCGTCGCGGTGGCCCGCTCGATCACCGCTCGTTGCGTTTCCTGGGACAGGAACTTGGTGATCGGCCCCCTGACCTCGCCCGCCGGATCGAGCGCCAGGTAGGCCAGCCCCCTGGCGCCAGAACGCCGCGCCCGGTCCGTCAACTCGTCGATCTCGCGCCTCGTCACGCCCGACATGCCGGGGGCCACGATCGCCTTGACCCGTCCACCGGACGCCAGCGTCGAATCGAACACGCCGAACCCCGACGCCGGTGTGCCATCGGGCGCCACGAGGGCCGGCCCGAGGTCGACGAGTTCCATCCCGAACCGCAGGTCCGGCTTGTCGGAGCCGAAGCGCTCGAGCGCCTCCTCGAAGGTCATCATCGGGAACGGAATTTCCTGGACGGGCCGATCCGGGACCGTCGCCCGGGAGACCTCGATCGCCATCCCCTCGACAAAGCCCATGACGGCCGCCTCGTCGACGAAGCTCATCTCCAGGTCGAGCTGGGTGAACTCGGGCTGGCGATCACCGCGGAGGTCCTCGTCCCGGTAGCAGCGGGCGATCTGGAAGTACCGATCGATGCCGGCGACCATCAACAGCTGCTTGAGCTGTTGCGGGCTCTGCGGCAGCGCATAGACGCTGCCAGGCTGGAGGCGGCTGGGGACGATGAAGTCGCGGGCGCCCTCGGGCGTGCTCTTGATCAGGGTGGGCGTCTCGACCTCGACGAACCCGTGGGCGTGGTGGACCTCGCGGATCGCCTGGACCATCCGGCTGCGCAGGAGCAGGTTCCGCTGCATCGATTCGCGCCGAATATCCAGGTAGCGGTACTTGAGCCGAACGCTCTCGTCGATCGTGGCGTCGGGTTCGTTGATGTAGAAGGGCGGCGTCTTCGCCTCGGACAGAATCGTCAGCTGGGTCGCCCGCAGTTCGATGTCGCCCGTCGGCAGCCTCGGGTTCTCGGTCCCTGCCAGACGCGGGGCCACCTCACCGAGCACTTCGAGGACAAACTCGGGGCGGACGCGGCTGGCGGCCTTGAGCACCTCCGCCGGCGCATCCTCGCCATCGATGACGACCTGGGTGATCCCGTGCCGATCGCGCAGGTCGATGAAGATGAGCCCGCCGTAGTCGCGCCGGCGGTGGACCCACCCGGAGAGCCGCGCGTCGATACCGGCGTCGGCCGCCCGCAACTGGCCGCAGGTATGGGTGCGATACGGCGTGGCAAGACTCGGCGTCGGGTCGGTCAT
>JBBEBJ010000239.1:0-19741 GCA_040882425.1 Chloroflexota bacterium
TGGACCGCGCCCGAGACCATGACGATTCCGGCAATCGCGAGGATGGCCGCCACTGGCGGGATCGCGGCACCGAGCGCGATGAGCGGGACGAGCCCGACCAGCCCAACCAGCGCACCGACGATCGCGTATGCGGCAGCTCCGGTCCGCCCCCCTGGACCGGATGCCACCGGGAGCCTGGTGAGCATCGTCAGCGCGGCTCGGAACTCCGCCTCCGCCCGGCCTGCGACGCCCTGCCCCGCCGCCGTTGGATCGCCAGTCGTCGGCTGGGATGCGTCCTCGTCGCGGCGGGCTGGCTCGATCACGCCGTCGCCACCGGGAGCCTGACCATCGCGGGATCGACGCCGAAGACGGCGCGGATCCGGCTGTCGGTCAACACCTCGGCCGGCGTGCCGTCGGCCACGATCCGGCCGGCGTCCATCAGGACGAGCCGCGGGAAGAACGCCCCGGCCAGCCCGAGGTCGTGGAGCACGGCGACGACCGTGGTCCCGTCGCGCTCGTTGAGATCGACGAGCAATTCCATCGTCGCGATCTGGTGACGCAGGTCGAGGTGGACCGTCGGCTCGTCCAGGATCAGGACGGTCGCTGCCTGCGCCACGGCGAGCGCGACGAGGGTCAGCTGGCGTTCACCGAGCGACAGCTCGCGGACGTCGCGACCGAGCAGGTGACCGATGCCCACCCGCTCGATGGCATCGTGGACGGCCGCCCGGTCGGCGGGTCTCGCCCCGCGCAGCGGGTCTTCGTGCGGCAGCCGACCGAGCCCGACGAGCTCCTCGACGCGGATGGAGAACGGCACGACGACCTGTTGGGGAACGACCGCCAGCCGCCTGGCGAGACTCGCACGATCGATGGTCCGCAAGGGCGCTCCGGCGATCCGGACGCTCCCCTCGCTTGGAGCCACGAGACCGGTCACGGCCCGCAGCAGGGTCGACTTGCCGGCGCCGTTGGGCCCGATCAAGGCCACCCGTTCCCCAGCCTCGATCGCCAGGTCGATCCCGGACAAGACCCGCTGACTGCGGTAGGTCACGGCGACGTCCTCGAGCTCGATCACAGCTCGTACCCCGTCCGGGCACGGCGGAGCAACACGATGAAGAACGGCGCACCGATCAGCGCCGTGACGATGCCGACCGGGATCTCGCCGGCGGCTCGGGCCACGATGTCGGCAAAGGCGAGCAACGCCGCGCCGGCCAGCGCGGACAGCGGAAGCACGAGCCTGGCGCTCGGGCCGACCACGAGACGGACGACGTGCGGGACGACGAGCCCGACGAACCCGATCAGCCCGCTGACGGCGACCGCGGCGGCCGTCACGAGGGACGCGAGTGCGAGCAGGATGGCGCGCTCCCGACGAACGTCGAGACCGAGATGGGTGGCCGCCTCCTCGCCGAGCAGGAGCCCGTTCAGCGACCGGGCGCGGAGCAGGATGAGGCCGGTCCCGACCGCAACCAGCGGGAACGTGCCTGCGAGCTGCGACCACGACGCCGTATCGAACCCGCCGAGCAGGTACGAGAAGATCTGGCGGAGGGCCGCACCAGACAGGTACATCGCCATCGCGAGCCCGGCCGCAAGCAGCGAGCCGACGGCGTACCCGACGAGCAGCAGGCTCGTCAGGGGCGCCAGTCCGCCGATCCTCGACAGCCGATAGACGGTATAGATGGAGGCAAGCGCGCCCACGAACGCGAGGGCATGGAGGAGGCTGAACCCGAGGACCACGAACCGGATCGGGAGCAGCACCGCGATGGCAGCCCCGAGCGCCGCGCCCGAGGCGGTTCCGAGGACGTATGGGTCGGCAAGAGGGTTGCGCAGGAGCCCCTGGAACGTCGCCCCCGCGACGGCCAGCGCCGTCCCGACGACCATCGACGTGAGCACCCGAGGGACCCGCAGCTCCCAGACGATCGTCTCCGTGGCCGGCGACCAGGCCAGGCCGAGGTCCACACCCAACAGGCGTTCGACAATGATCGCCAGCGTGTCGAGCGGCGCGATCGCGACGCTGCCGACCGCGACCCCCAGGCTGAGCAGCACGACCAGCGCCACGACACCCACCCATCCGAGCAGGACCGGCCGGCTGCGCGGGCGACCGACCCGGACCACGGATGGCCGGGTCGGTGCCAGGGTGTGTTCGGTCGTCACGGCTCGGTTGGTCACGTCACTGTTCGGCCCGGCTCATCGGACTGGCGGGATTGGCGCGGCCGCGGGGAGCGCCACGCCGGGGTGGATGGTTTCGGCGAGCAACCGCAGGCCGAGGAAGAGCCGTGGTCCAGGGCGGGTCACGGTCTGGTCGTCGATCGGGCGGATCTCGCCCTCCTGGACCGCGGTCATGACGTTCCATCCAGGCCGCGCGGCGACCTGTTCCGGTGTCACGCCAAACGGCGCATCGGCCAGCAGGATGAGCTCCGGGTCCTCCTCGATCAGCCGCTCCACGGAGATGTCGAACTTGTCGGCCGAGCCGGTCGTGATGGGATCGCCGCCGGCGAGCTCGATCATCTCGGCCAGGAACGAGTCGTCGGCCGGTCCGTAGATGGCACCCGTCGCGTCGAGCTCGTAGAACAGGCGGGGCGTCGCCAAACCGGCCACGGCTGCCTCGACGGCATCGAATTCAGTGCGCATCCGCTCGACGATGGCGGTCGCCTCGGCCGACCGCCCCGACGCCTGCCCGATCAGCTCGATGTCCGCGAACACGGCCTCGACGGATGCCGCGTAGAGGACGACCACGGGCAGGCCGAGCTCGCGCATGCGTGTGATGGCGTCAGGCGGCGTGAAGAAGTTCCCGCCGGCGAACACGAGGTCGGGCTCGAGCGAGACGACTTGCTCGATGTCGACCGCGTCAAAGGTCGCGACGTCCGGGATGTCGACCGCCTCGGGCGGATAAAGGAAGAAGTCCTGGCCCTTGCCAACGACCCGGTCGCCGACACCCAGCGCGAACAGCGTCTCGGTCGTCGCCGGCGTGAGCGAGACGATCACCTCGGGCTCGGCCTCGATCTCGACGGTCGTGCCTTCGTCGTCGGTCAGGGTGACCGGGAAGGCCGCCGCGCTCGGCGCCGCCGTCGGCAGCGGCGTGGCTTCCACGGAGGCGGCCGGAGCGACGCTGGCGATGGTCGACGGGCTGGGCGACGCGCCGGAACCGCCGGCGCACGCGGCCACGACCATGATGGCGGCGACGAGGAACAGGGCGAGCCGTTGACCCGGCGAATTCGGGCCGGATTCGGTCAGGGCATGTGGACGGCGAAACACGAGAACCTCCGCAAGGACGTGTTGGCGGAGGGGCGCGACGAAACGCAAACCCCTCGGATTCGAACAGGTCGAACGAGGGGTCTCAGCCGGTGGATCGCACGGTCCTGCCTACCTTTCTCTCGAAGGTTCGAGCATGCACCGTGGGGTCGGCGACCGGACTTGCGCCTCTTGCGGGGCGTTCACCGTAGCGGGACTGTGCCGGAATCTCACCGGCTTCGCGACCACGCGGCGTGACACAACTTGTCCCTCGGAGCGTAGCACAGGCGCTCGCTCGGGCCGGCCCCGCCGACCAGCACGGTTGCCCAGGTAAGTCGCCGGTGAGTCCCGCCTGCGACCATCCCCACCTCGCCCTCCTCCCGCCACAGCCCGACCCGCCGGAGGAGTTCGACCGTGTTGGAGTCGCGATGGTTACGGTGGATCGGAACGGGGGTGATCGCCGTCGTGGCGGTCGCGTCGGTGGCGTCGGTGGCGATCGGCGCCGGACCGCGGCACTGGACGCCGCAGGCCTGCGTGGACGAAGCGGGCGACCGGGCCGCGGCGGCGCGCAGCGCCGAACCGGCAAGCCTGGGCGATCTCGCCCGCGAGGCCTGGTTCCGGCTGGACCCGCGGCTCGATCGGGTCGGGGCGCTGGACGGCCAGCGGCTCGCCGTCGGTCTCGACGGCGAACGCTCGAGCCGGATCATGGACCTGCCGCCGGAATCGTTCGCCGCCGGGCCGTTCGGACGCATCGTCCTGGTCGGGACCGACGACGGCGCGACCTCGCGGCTGCGCGCGATCGATGTCGCCGGGCAGTGCTCGTGGGACCTGGGCGAGGAGACCGCCGTCATCCGACGAGCCACGATCGATCCGGGCGGGAGGATGGTCTATGAGATGCGCGTGGACCGGGCGACACGCGCCGATCTCGGGATCTGGTCACGGCCCCTGGACGGAACTCGTCCGGCCGAGCCGTTCCTCGAGCCGATCGGTGCCGACGAGCGGTTCGGGCCGACGTTCTCAACCGAATTCGCCTGGGAACGCTCGGGCGCGGCGCTCGCCGTGCAATCCTGTGGAGAGGTTGCCTGTCGGACTCGCGTGGTCGACCCTGACAGTGGAACGCTGCGCGCCCTTGCCGAGCCGGATCTTGGGTCGCTCGTCGGGCTCGACGGGGAACGTCTCGTGACCTACGCGGCCTGCCCCGGCCTCCCCTGCCCGGTCGTCTCGACCGACCTGTCGACTGGCGCCCGGTCCGTCCTCGCGGATGCCGCGGCCACCGCCGTCCTTGTCGCCACGCCCGACGGACCGCGGCTCGTCCACGAGGCGTTCGCGGGCGCCGGGATCGTCCTCACGTCGGTGACGCTCGACGGGTCGTCGGCCAGCGATCTCGGCCCCGTCCCCGAGGGCCTGCGGCTGCACGCGACACCCGAGATCGCCGGGACCTCGACACGGGTCGGGTCCGGCTGGGTGCTCCTGAGCCCAGATGGCCGCCTTCCCGACACCGGGCCGAATGCCCGGACCCAGCTCCGCCACGTCACTGACGGGACGACCGTCCAGCTCGATGAGGTCTCGCGATGAACGGCACGCAGCGAACGTGGGATGGAACGAAGCCTCGCTTGCTCCGGCTGGTGGCCTGCGCGGTCGCCGCGATCATCGCCCTGCTGGTTGCCGCCGCAGGCGTAACCGCCCATGCGCCGGATCCGATCTTCAGCGGGCGCTGGAATCAGAACCAGGCCCTCCAGTTTGCCTGGCGGTCGGGGTCGGTACCCGCCACCGGGTACCAGACCGCGATCAAGGCAGCGGCCGCCGACGCCTCGGCTACTCGGGGTTCGCAGGCCGCGACCTTCTCGTATGCGGCTGGCGCATCGAACCTGATCGGCTACGGCGTCGGCGCGACGTGCAGCCCGGCCGGGATCGCCTGCTTCACTCGAAACGCGCCCACGAGCTTCACCATGTGGATGCGCGAGCAGGGGCATCGATTCGACTGGGGCTCGCTTCGCTGGTGCCAGGCGTATACGACCTGGCCGGACGGCTGCTACGACGTCGAGAACATCATGCTCGACGAGTTCGGCCACGTTGAGATCCTCAACCACCACAGCAACTACACGAACCTCTCGGATTACACGGACGCCGTCGTTCAGACCGCGTCCCGTCCCAAGCCCCAGACGGGCTGGAGCGCACATGCATTTGGGCGTTGTGACGTGGCGAGCCTGCAGCTGCAGTACGACATGCAGGGCTGGGGCGCGAAGTACTCGACCTGCCTCGATCTCGTCACTACTCTGGCGCTCGGCGCCAACGCCGGATATGTCGGCTACGGCGGCACGGTCACCCTGACGGCCACGCTCAAGGTCGCAAACAACTCGACGTATAGCCGACTCGCGGCCAACCCGGTCGCCCTGCGATACGTAACTCTCGAGAGGCGTGCGGCAGGAACGACGGCCTGGACGAGCGTCGGGGCGATGAGCTACGGCTCGACGTCCGGCACGTACACGAAGGCCGTCCAACTCACCACCAGGACGGAGTTCCGCGCCGTCTTCAGGAAGCCCGCCGATGAGGGTCTGCGGGCGGCGACGTCTCCGACGGCGGTCGTGGCCATCGGCCCCTAGCAGTCTGAACCGAGGATCCGACCGAAGGAGGCACCGTGACCGATCATCGATACCGGGGAGCCACCCGACCAGCAGCACTGGCGGTTGGCTTCCTCCTGGCGGCCTGTAGCGCCACCGGCAACGCCACGAGCCCATCGGCCGTAGCGCGGGCACCAACCGCCTTCGCCCCGCCCTCGGTCGCGGTCATACCGACACCGGGTCAGTCGGTTGATCAACCCACCCCGGAACCACCGATGGCCGAGCCGCCGGCCGCCTCGATTGCCGTCGACGGCGGAGATCCTGTCGTCGGCGAGCTGGGATCCTTCACGTGGCAGAACAACGGCTCAGCCAGTCCGTGGCTCGACGGCAACCCGATCCATGTCGGATCGGGTGAGACCCTTACGGTGACGCTTGCCGAGGCTGTAGCCATCGAGACCTGGACAGCCAGCCGGGTCCAGGCAACGACGCTGGATGGCTCGATGGCGGTCGGCCTCGGCGAGGGAACCGTGGACCCTGTGGCCTTTGCCGGACCTCCGCCCGGCACCTGGTCGGTCAACGTGAACGTATGGTTCGTCGACAACCTCGGGTCGGCCAGCTACTACTGGTTGATCGAGGTCGACTGACGCAAATCGGCGCGGGCGACTTCGTCGTCCGCGCCGTGTTCGGTTGCTCGCCGCCCGTGGCGGGCGGTTGGCTCAGGCGGTCGGGACGGGCTCCGCCGCGAAGATGGAGACCTGGGCCTCCTCGGGCAGCATCACGCCGAGGACCTTCTGGAGCGACAGGAGGTGGACGCATGATCCCCAGCTGTCGAAATAGTGGCAGGTGCATCGCCACTGGCCGGCATCGAGGTCGACATGGTGCGTGTCGTTGTCGCCACGGAACGTGAGCGAGAGCCGGTCGATGGTGATTCGATCGAGCTCTCGAGCGTACCGGTTTGCCTTTTCGACCTTGCCGATCAGGGAACTGTGCATCGCGGTGCTACCTCCGTCGCCCTCGGGGCGCTGGCGGGGCCGCCGTCCGGTCATGCACCTCGACCGGTGATGGCGGTCGCGTGCCTGAAGCGTACACCTGTCGGCCATCCGGGGTCACCCCCGAAATAGTCCCGGTCGGGTCGTGGTTGCGGGTCGGCGGGGCGACCAGCGGCGAGGCGTCGCGGCCGTCGTTGGCGGGGTGACCCGGCAGCCGTTGGCGGGGTGACCCGGCCGCCGTTGGCCCGCCCTACGGAGCGCTCGTACCCTCGCGACCGAAGTCGTCCTCGAGCCTGACGACATCGTCCAGCTCGGGGGTCGAGACCTCGATCAGGGTGCACCGATCGATCGCCTCGTACCGGTGGATCCGGCCGGTCGGCACGTGCCGGTGCGCCCCGGGTCCGAGCTCCTCGACGACCACGGTTCCTTCGTCATCCTCGAGGTGGAGACGCAACCGCCCGGAGGACACGAGGATCGACTCGTCCTTGACCAGGTGGCGCTGGAGGCTGAGCCGCTTACCGGCTTCGATCACGAGGATCTTGCCCACGTACCGGTCCGTGTGGGCCCAGATCAGCTCGTGGCCCCACGGCTTGTCGACCCTGCGTCCGGTGTCGAACTGTCCTGCCGTCACGTGCCGCGGACCACCTGTTCACCTGCAACCAGCAAGCCCTCCCGGACGGCCTCCGAGGTCGCCTCCGTGTAGATCCGGACCAGTGGCTCCGTGCCCGACGCACGAACCAGCAACCACGACCCGTCGGCGAGCCAGAACTTGAAGCCGTCGCCGGTGTCGAGCGGCATGATCCGCGTCACCGGCTGGCCAGCCAGCTCCGCCGGCGCGTGACCCTGGAGGTCGACAAGGAGCCGCCGCTTCGTCTCGGCGTAGACGGGTCGCTCGAAGCGCACATCGACCCGCCGATAGAAGGACGGTCCGGCGATCTCGTGGAAATGGGCGATCGCCCGCGACACCGGCCATCGACCGGCCGCCTTCTCGCGCAGGAACAGGTCCAGCAGCAACAGGTCGGCATAGACCCCGTCACGCTCGGGAAGATGCATCCCGAAGCCGAACCCGCCCGACTCCTCCGCACCCATCATCGCGCCGGTCTCGATCATCCGCGGACCGATGAACTTGAAGCCCACCGGGGTCTCGTGCGTGGCGATCCCGTAGCGCTCACCCAGCCGTGCCGCCATCGAGGTGTTGTTGACGCTGACCACGACGGGATCGCGCCAGCCACGGTGTTCGGCCAGGTAGTACATGAGGAGCCCGGTCACCTGGAGCTGGTGGATGAACGCGCCGCGCTCGTCTACAGCGCCGGCGCGATCGGCGTCGCCATCGAGCAGCAGCCCCAGGTCGAACCCGCCGCCGGCCAGCATCCCGAGCGCTTCGTCGATGTTCGGTCGGATGGGCTCGGGATTGACGCCACCGAAGTAGGGGTTGCGCTCCTGGTGGATCTCGGTCACGCGAATTCGCCCGCCAGCGAGCAATCGGGAGAGCCAGCCACTGCCCGAGCCCCACATCGGATCGACAAGGACGTGGACGTCGGCGGCCTTGAGGGCGTCCATGTCGACCGTTCCGCGGATGAACCGCTGGTAGCCCTCGAACGGGTCGAATCGCTCGACCAGCCCCGCGGCCTCCGCGTCCGCGAACGGCCGACGGGGAATGGCGTGGCCTCCGTTCACAGCCAGCCGGGCCTCGATCACGCCGAGGATGTCGGCGCCCGCCGCGGCGCCGGTGGGCGCCTTGACCTTGAACCCGTTGTCGACCCACGGATTGTGGCTCGCGGTGATGACGATCCCGGCAGCCGCGCCACGCTCGACGACCTCGAACGAGCACATCTGGGTGGGTATCGCCTGGGTTGCCAAGGCGACCGGGATGTCGCGCGCCAGGATGACCTCGGCGGTGGCCTGGGCGAAGTGCTCCGAGGCGAACCGGCGGTCATAGGCGATCACGACGCCCCTCGCCTGCTCGCCGCGATCGACTACGTACTGGGCGACACCGTCGGCACACCGACGCACGTTCTCGAACGTGAACTCATCGGCGATCCGGGCGCGCCAGCCGTCCGTGCCGAACACGATCGTCGCCGGCGCCGGTGCGTCGCTGGCCAGGGTCAAGCTCGTTCCTCCGGCTCGGAGCAGCGCTCGATGAGCGCCTCGATGCGATCGCGGTCAGGCCCCGTGCCGCGTAGCACGGCGATCGGGTGCATCGCGGTGATGCTACCGCGCTCGGGCGGGGCGATGACGCCCAGCCGTCCATCGACCCGGCGGATCACCAGGTCGTCCGCTTCCACTTCGACCGCCTCACCCGCCTGGACCACCGATCCGGTGCCCCGCGCGCCGATCGCCTCGAGCAGCGCCGACCACGAGCCGATATCCGACCAGCCGACGTCCATCGCGGCCATCACGACCGCCCCGTTGCGAGCGGCGCTCTCCATGACCGCGTGATCGATCGAGACGGCCCGCTGGATCGACTCGTAGGCGCGGTCCAGCATCTGGGGCGACGCGACCATCGGCCCCAGCGACTGCAGCAGGCCGGTATAGCGGCCGATGGCCGCGGTGATGGCGCGCCGTCGCCACAGGAAGATGCCGGCGTTCCAGGCGACCCCCGCCTGCTCCGCAAGCTCCTCGGCCCGGGCGGGCTTCGGCTTCTCCTCGAATCGCTCGAGCGGGTAGGCATGAAGCCCGTGGATCTCCTCCCCACGTGCGACGTCGGGGATCAGGTAGCCGTACTCGGTCGCCGGGCGGTCAACCTGAATGCCGAGGGTCACCAGTGGATCGTCGATGTCGAAGACGCCCGCTGCCAGGTGCTCGGCGCCGCGCAGCACCTCCCCAAAGACGTCGTTGCGTTCGACGGTCTGGTCCGCCGGCAGGACCAGCATCACTTCGTCCGGCGGTCGATCGATCGCCAGGGCGGCGAGCGCGATGGCCGCCGCGGTATTGCGTCCAAGCGGCTCGGTGAGCACGGCGACGCCGGGCAATTGCGATCGGACGAGCCGCTCGTAGCGGCGGTCGGTGACAACGGTCACGTCGTCGGTCACGCCGTCGAGGCGCGCCACCGTGGCCTGGAGCAGCGTGCCGCGATCGATGAGCGGCAGGAACGGCTTCGGTCGTTCCGGCCGGCTCAACGGGTGCAGCCGCGTTCCGCCCCCGCCGGCCATGATCACGGCATACATGCGGGGTCCATTCTAGGGTGGCGAGGCCCGCGCTAGAAGCTTGGCGGCGTGACGCAGAAGAGGACCGAGGCGGGCGAATCGCCGTGGTTCATGTTCCAGTGCGGCAACCGCGAGGGGAAGGTGATCGCGTCCCCCTCGCGCAGGACGTAGTGCTCGTCGCCGACCCACAGGTCGAGCACGCCGGCCAGCACGACGACCACCTCCTCGTCCGAATCGTGGGTGTACGGCTCCGCCCCGGTGCCGCCACCTGGCTCGATGGTCGACAGGATCACTTGCAGCTTGCCCGCCATGTTCGCCGTCAGGAACTCGTCAACCGCCTTGAGCCCGGGATAGGCCACCCGCCGGCGAGCCTCGCGACGGACGACCCGTCCAGTTGCTGGCTCCTCGGCGAACAGCTGCGCGATCGACAGGTCCAGTGCATGGGCGATCCGCTGCACCGTCGCGATCGACGGGCTGGTCACGTCGCGCTCCACCTGCGACAGGAAGCTCTCGGTCACGCCGGCGCGTTCGGAGACATCGCGCAGGGTCAGCCGCCGCGCCTGGCGCAGGGCGCGGATCCGCGTACCGAGTTGAAGGTCCATGGCCATCGACCGCCCCTCCGCAGACTGCCTTCAAGAACCTGAAGTA
The DNA here is from genome assembly GCA_040882425.1 of Chloroflexota bacterium. GTDB lineage: Bacteria > Chloroflexota > Limnocylindria > Limnocylindrales > CSP1-4 > SPCO01. The sequence goes on from JBBEBJ010000239.1 coordinate 10,546, forward strand.
TAGGTACAGCCGGGTCGCGAGGAGGTTCAGATTCGGTGGGCCAGCGTGCGAGATTCGCACGATTGCTGCGTTGACGGTCGTCGCCCTCACCCGTACCATGCAGCGATCCTGTAGCTCGGCTACAGGCCTGTCATCAGCGCTCGGATCACACGTCGAGGGCCGCCGTTGACCGCTTCCCTGTCGCCAGACCCCGGGATCGAGCCCGCGCCAGCGCGCGCCCGTTCGCACGGGGCCGCCTCGGGCGTGGCCCCCGCGCCATCACCAGATGTCGAGATCGTGGATGTCACGAAGCGGTTTGGCGACGTGGTCGCGGTCGACCGGATGCGACTCTCCATCGCTCGCGGCGAGTTCTACAGCCTGCTCGGCCCGTCCGGCTGCGGCAAGACCACGACGCTGCGCATGATCGCCGGCTTCGAGCAGCCGACCGAGGGCGAGATCTTCCTCGACGGCCAACCCATCGCCGGCGTCCCGCCGTACCGTCGAAACGTCAACACCGTCTTCCAGCACTACGCGCTCTTCCCGCACATGGACGTTGCCCAGAACGTGGGGTATGGCCTGCGCCAGCGAAAGGTTGGACGGGCCGAGGAACAACGGCGCGTGGGCGAGGCGATGGCCCTCGTCCGCCTGGCTGGGTATGAACGGCGCCGCACCTGGGAGATGTCCGGCGGTCAGCAGCAGCGCGTGGCATTGGCCCGCGCGCTGGTCAACCGACCGACGGTGCTGCTCCTCGATGAACCACTGGGCGCCCTCGATCTCAAGCTGCGCAAGGAGATGCAGCTCGAGCTCAAGGCCCTCCAGCGCGAGGTGGGGATCACCTTCGTCTACGTGACGCATGACCAGGAAGAGGCGCTCACCATGAGCGACGTCATCGTGGTGATGCGCGACGGCCGGATCCAGCAGTCGGGCAGCCCGGCCGAGCTGTACGAGCGACCCGTCAACCGCTTTGTCGCCGACTTCATCGGGACCTCGAACTTCGTCCCCGCCACCGTGGTCCAGGCCGGGGCCGACACCGGATGGGCGATGGTGCGGACGGATCGAGGGATCACCTTGCGGGGGCGCGTGACCGACGAGACGGCCAGCCTGAGCGCCGGTGACAGCGTGACGGTGGCCACCCGCCCGGAGCGCCTCGAGGTGTTCGCCGCGGACACTGCCGGTGAAGGGCGCCCCGGGACCACGCAGGTCGCGGGTCGCGTTCGCCAGGGAACCTACCTGGGCGACCAGACCGAGTATCGGATCCAGACCGAGCAGGCGGGCGAAATCATCGTCCGCCATCAGAACGCGACGGGCGCCGGTGGCGCCCTGGGGGCAGGTCCGGGTGATCCTGTGATCGTCCGGTGGCACGAGGAGGCCAACCTCGTCCTCGCGGGATGAGCAGGCCACAGGTCGCGCCGAAGACCGGCGCGACGGAGGAGGAGCGCGACCGTGGTAGAACGAGACCTCAGCGACTACCTGGCTCGGATGGGCCGGACCAGGGTCAATCGTCGTAGCTTCCTGGCCGCCAGCGGCCTGATCGGCGGGAGCGCGGCGCTCGCCGCCTGTACCAGCGGGACGACGAGCAGTGCGGCTCGAAGTGCGGCTCCCAGCGCAGCCGCGAGTGAGGCGGCGAGCGCGGCACCCCCGGCCACAGCCGTCGAGAAGGAACTATTCGTCTACAACTGGAGCGATTACATCTCGCCCGCGAACATCGAAGCCTACAAGGCAGAGTTCGGGGTCGAGAACTTCGTCTACGACATCTTCGCCAACAACGAGGAGCTCATCGCCAAGCTCCAGGGCGGCGCATCCGGGTACGACCTCGCCTGCCCGACCGCCGAGTACGTCCCGGGCATGGTCGAAGAGGGCTTCCTCACGAAGCTCGACATGTCACGGATCCCGAATGCGTCGCTCATCAACGCGACCTTCAAGGGGCTCTGGTGGGACCCCGACGACGAGTACCAGGTGCCCAAGGACTACGGCACCACCGGCATCCTCTGGCGCAAGAGCCTCTTGCCGGAGGTCCCGACGAGCTGGAAGGCCTTCTACGACCTGGTCAAGGGCGAGGCCTCGGGCAAGACCGTCTTCGTCGACTCGATGGGCGACGTGTTCGTCTTCCCCCTCAAGATGCTGGGCTACTCACTCAACTCCGACGTCCAGAGCGAGCTGGAGGAGGCGCGCCAGATCCTCCTCGACTGCGCGCCGCACATCCTCGCGCTCGATTCCGATACCTATGGCGACAAGATGGCATCGGGCGAGGCTTCGGTGACGCTCGGCTGGACGGGGCCGCTCGGCCAGGAGCTGGCCGACCTGGTGGCCGAGGGTGATGCCGGTTACAGCGTCCCGTCCGAGGGCACGCTGTTCTGGATGGATACCTGGGTCATGATGGCCGAAGCGCCGCACCCGAATGCCGCCTACGCCTGGCTGGACTTCATCCACCGTCCGGAGATCCAGGCGGAGGAGACCAACTACAACCTGTACGCAACGCCAAACGATGCGGCCAGGGAGTTCGTGGATCCGGACATCCTGGCCGACCCGGCGATCTTCCCGCCGGAGGACGTCATCGCCAATCTCGAGGGCGCCCAGGACACCTCGGGCAACAATCAGCGCATCGACATCTGGGAGGAGTTCAAGTCCAGGATCGGCAGCTGACGACGTCCGATCGGACCGGGCGCGTGGCCGCCTCCACGCCAGCCTCCGCGCGGCAGCCGGCTCGGACGAGCCGGCTCCGCGGCGGCCTCCTGACGACGCTGCTCGTCGCACCGGCCGCGATCTGGTACGCGGTGCTGCTGATCGCGCCGCTGGCGATCGTGGTCATCTTCTCGTTCGGCATCCGCGCACGGAACGGTGGCTACGAACCAGCCTTCGTCGCGGACAATTACATCCGGGCGTTGGAGCGCTCCGACCCGTTCATCACCAGCCTGGTCATGGCCGGCTTTGGCGCCCTGGGCTGCCTGCTCGTGGGGCTGCCGCTCGCCTATTTCCTGGCGACGAGGGCCGGCCGACGAAAGAGCCTGTTGATCCTCCTGTTGGTCGTGCCCTTCTGGACGAGCTTCCTCATCCGGACGTATGCCTGGCTCATCATCCTGGGCCCCGACAGCGGCCTGGCTGGGTTCATCGGCGCCATCGTCGGCGACGACCAGTTCCGTATTCTCGGGACACCCGTCGCCGTCCTTATCGGACTCGTCTACGGCTATCTGCCGCTGATGGTCTTCCCGCTGTACGTGACCCTCGAGCGAATGGATCGCACCCTCATCGAAGCGTCGAAGGATCTCGGCGCGGCCCGCTGGGCGACGTTCCGTCAGATCACGCTGCCCGTCGCCCTGCCCGGCCTGGTGACCGGCTCGATCCTCGTCTTCATCCCGATGATGGGCGAGTACGTCATCCCACAGATCCTCGGCTATGGCCGGACCTACCTCATGGGCAACGCGCTGGTGACCGACTTCCTGGAGGCGCGTAACTGGCCATCCGGCTCGGCCCGCGCGGTGGGTCTGATCCTGATCATGTTCGTGACCATCTCGCTCTACCTGTGGTTCGTGAACCGCGGACGCAGGACCCGCGAGGTGAGCGTCCTGTGACGGCGGGGGCGATCCGCAAGGAACGGGCCGTCCAACTCCCCGGGCGACGCGAAAGCCGCGCGGCCGACCGCTGGGCCGGTCTCGTCGAGGGCTGGCTGCGGGGCCACACCGTCCTCGTCTACGCCTTCCTCTACCTCCCGATCTTCATCGTCGTCCTGTTCGCGTTCAATGACACGGAGCGACGCGTGACCGCGTGGGATGGCTTCAGCACGAAGTGGTTCGGCGTGGCGCTGGGGGATTCGGTGGTCCAGCGGGCGCTCACGAACAGCTTCCTGGTGGCGCTCCCGAACGCCGTCCTGGCGACGCTGTTCGGGACGATGGCCGCCCTGGGTCTGCAACGGGTCGGCAAGAAGGTTCGCCTCGGGTTCGATGCGCTCACCTACACGAGCATCATCGTCCCGGAGATCGTGATCGCCCTGTCGACCCTCGTCCTGTTCGCCACGGGCTTCGATGCCATCGAGTCCGTGTTCGGGGTCAAGATCAACTTCGGCCACCCGACGATCATCGCCGCCCATGTGCTCTTCAACACGAGCCTGGTGCTGCTGCTGGTCAGGGCGCGACTCTCCGGGATGGACCGGACGCTGGCCGAGGCCAGCTCCGACCTCTTCGCCACGCCCTGGCGAACGTTCCGCCAGATCACGTTCCCGATGCTCCTGCCCGCGATCGTGGCCGGCTTCCTGCTCTCGTTCACGTTCAGCTTCGACGACTACGTGATCACGACCTTCGTGTCCGGCCCGGGCTCCTCGACACTGCCACTCTTCATCTTCGGCCAGGTCAAGCGCGGGGTCACACCCGAAACCAACGCGGTGGCCGCCATGATCCTGGCGTTCACGATCGGGACGCTCCTGATCGGCCAGTTGCTGTTGGCCTGGCAGAGCCGGCGAACCGGGCGCGCCGGCGGCAGCATGGCCGGGATCGTCGCGGAGAACTGACCCGCCGGCAGGGGGTCACGCGGACGTGCCGGCCCCGGGGCTCGGGGTTCAGACCGCGCTCGGCTCCGGCTCCGGCTCCGGCAACCCGGCTTCGGCGGCGAGGAGCTCTGCCTTGTCGGTCCGCTCCCACGGCAGGTCGAGATCCGGCCGACCGAAGTGGCCATACGCCGCGGTCTGTCGATAGATCGGCCGGCGCAGGTCCAGGGCCGCGATGATGGACGCCGGGCGGAGGTCGAAGTGGCGTTCGATCAGCGCCTGGATGGCGGCGTCGTCGATGCGCCCTGTGCCGAACGAATCCACCGAGAAGCTGATCGGGTGGGCGATCCCGATCCCATACGCGACCTCGACCTCGAAGCGGTCGGCCAGACCGGCCGCCACGACGTTCTTGGCCACCCAGCGCGCCGCGTAGGCCCCGGAGCGATCGACCTTGGTCGGATCCTTGCCCGAAAAGGCGCCGCCACCGTGGCGGGCCATCCCGCCGTAGCTGTCGACGATGATCTTGCGACCGGTCAGCCCGGCGTCGCCCATCGGGCCGCCGGTCACGAACCGCCCGGTCGGGTTGACATGCATGACCGGGTCGATGTCGCGCAGCTCGTGCGGGATGGTCGGCAGGATGACCGTCTCGACGATGTCCGAACGGAGCCGCTCGGGCCGGACGTCCGGATCGTGCTGCCCGGACAGGACCACGGTCCTGACCCGCGTCGGCACGCCATGCTCGTACTCCACCGTCACCTGGGTCTTGCCATCCGGGCGCAGGTACGGTAGCTGGCCCGACTTTCGGACCTCGGCCAGTCGGCGCGCCATCCGGTGGGCGAGGGCGATCGGCAGCGGCATCAGCTCGGGCGTCTCGCGACAGGCGAACCCGAACATCATGCCCTGGTCACCGGCTCCGAGCTCGTAGGACGGCGCCGCGTCGTCGCGCACCTCGAGCGCGGCGTCGACGCCCTGGGCGATGTCGGATGACTGCTCCTTGACCGAGACCAGCGTCCCACAGGTCAGGTAGTCGAAGCCGTAGTCGGCGTGGGTGTAGCCGATGTCCCGGACCGTGTCGCGGACGATCGCCTGGAAGTCGACGTAGGTGTCGGTCGAGATCTCGCCGAGGACGAGCACGAGGCCGGTGGTGGTGGCCGTTTCGCACGCGACGCGCGCGTCGGGATCCTCGCGGATGATCGCGTCAAGGATCGCGTCGGAGACCTGGTCACACAGTTTGTCCGGGTGCCCTTCGGTGACGGATTCCGACGTAAACAGGTAGTGGGGGGCGTCGACGATGCTCATGGCGGCGAAGCCTAGCATGGCCGGCACCCGCATCGGCATGGGACGGAGGTCCTGGTCCACGACCGCTGCTCAGGCCCCGGAGCGAAGCGCCTCGAGGTCGAGGTCCCGCTCGATACGTCGGAGGACCTCGTCGCCGATGACCCCGCTGTCGCGCAGCTGGATGACGGCCTCGCGCTCGGCCGCCAGGACCGCGTTGCGGATCTCGAGGTGTTCCAGCAGCTCTTCCTCGCTCTCGTCGCGCGGGCCCTCCGTGGCGCTCGGGACGTGTCCGATCTCGTGGCTGAACCGCGCCCGGAGCTGGTCGACGAGCTCGAGATGACCGGGGAACTCCTCGGCCAGCCCATCGAGCCGGGCCATCGCCGCGTCGACGGCCGCGAGTCGCGCGGTCGCCTCCTCCGTCTCGGCGCCGGTGCCGGCGACGACACCGAGACGGCGGATGAGCCACGGCAGGCTGAGCCCCTGTCCGACGAGCGTGGCGACGATCACGCAGAAGGTCAGGAAGATCAGCAGCTCGCGCTCGGGCACCTCGCGCGGCAATGCGAGGGCCGCCGCAAGGGACACGGCGCCACGCATGCCCGCCCAGCTCACCACGAACACCGCGTTGGTCGGCGGGTACGGGTCGCGCGCCCGGATCCGCGCGCTGAGCCGCCGCGGCAGGTAGGTCGCCGGGAAGACCCACGCAATCCGGGCGAGGATCGCGGTGAGGCTGATCGCCACGCCCAGGCCGATCAGCTCGCCCGCGGACCGTGGCGCGAGGTGCTCGAGGATCACCGGCAGCTGGAGCCCGATCAGGATGAACGCGAAGCCGTTGATCAGGAAGATGACGATGTCCCAGACGCCGCGGCCCATCAGGCGTGCCGACGGCGAGAAGACACGGGCGGCGCGCCGTCCCGCGATCAACCCGGCCACGACGGTGGCCAGCACGCCGCTGGCGCCGATCGTCTCGGCGGCCAGGTAGGCCGCGAGCGGCGCGACGAGCGAGACCATGATCTCGAGCGTCGGATCCGAGGTCCGGCGTCATGATTCGGTGACGACCGCCCCCACGATCAGGCCGATGACCACGCCACCTGCCGCCGCGAAGACGAACGCCAGCCCGGCGTCGAGCGGCGTGAACAGGCTGCCGAGGGCCGCCAGCACCGCGAACCGGTAGGCGATCAACGCCGACGCATCGTTGATCAGGCTCTCCCCCTCGAGGATCGTGACGATCCGGCGCGGCACGTGCAGGCGCTGGAAGATGGACGTGGCCGCGACGGCATAGGAGACGCCGATCCGTCGGGCCGCGTAGGCGAGGGCGATGGCGACGACGAGCAGGCCGAGGACCAGCTCGATCGGGCTGAGCTCGATCACCCGCCCGTGGCAGGCGCCGCCGCTGACGCGGGTTGTCGCGTGGGCCGGTCCGCGAGGCCGATCAGCTCGATCGGCTCGAGTTGATCGGCGAGCTCAAAGCCGAAGACCTGTGCCAGGAACGAGAGCTCCGCCTCGAGGGAGCGGCGGATGGCGGCAGCGCCCCGGAAGCCGTGGCCCTCGCCCTCGAACGCGAGGTAGGCGTGCGGGATCCCCTTGGCGGCAAGGGCGTCCACGATGGCTTCCGCCTGCGACGGCGGCACGACCTTGTCGTCGAGACCCTGCATCACCAGCACCGGGCACGAGATCCGATCGAGGTAGTGAATGGGCGATCGCTCGTGGTAGGTCCGGGCGGCCTCCGGGTAGGGACCGACCAGCCGATCGAGGTAGCGCGACTCGAACTTGTGCGTGTCGCGCGTCATCGTCTCGAGATCCCCCACCCCGAACAGGCTGACCCCGGCCGCGAACACATCCCGGAAGGCCAGTGCCGCCAGGGTCGTATACCCTCCGGCGCTCGCGCCGGCGATCGCCATCCGCTCCGGGTCCACGTCGCCGCGGTCGGCGAGGAATGCCGCGGCCGCGATGCAATCGTCGACGTCCACCACGCCCCACATGCCGTCGAGCTCGCGGCGGTAGGCGCGCCCGTAGCCGGCGCTCCCGCCGTAGTCGACGTCGACCACGGCGATGCCACGACTCGTCAGCAGCTGTTTGGCCAGGTCCAGGGCCGTCGAGGCGTTGGACGTCGGGCCGCCGTGCGCGAGCACCAGCAGTGGCGGACGCTGGCCGGCCGGCCCTTCGAACCGCGGGTTGCGTGGCGGGTCGTACAAGGCGTGTGCCGTGCGACCACCGCTCGTCGGGAACTGGATCGTCTCGGGCATGGACACGACGTCGGGGTCCAGGACGACGCCGCTGGCCCGGCGCAGGACGCCGGCAACGGCAAGCGTGGCGGGATCCAGCCGGGCCACGACCGTCGGTTCGCCGGGCGAGCCGGCAATGGTCACGATTCCGGGCGGCCCAGCGACAAGGCCCTCGAACTCCGTGTACGTCGCCGCGACCTCGCCCACCAGGTCGTCCTGCCTGACGTGCACGAGGTGATCGCGGCCATCGTGGCGCCCCACCGCGACGATCGAACCGTCCGGCGTGAACGTGTACGACGACCGGCCGAAGATCCAGGCCGGGTCGGCAAATTCGGCGGCCATCGGAGCGAGAGCGTCCAGGGTCGGGCCGTCGAGCAGACGGTAGATGTTCCACCAGCCCGATCGGTCCGAAACGAAGTGGATGATGCCGTCGGGAGACCACTCCGGCTGGGCGATCGATTCGTCGGGGCCGCCCGCGACCAGCACCGGCTCACCCAGCGTCCCGTCCGGGCGGAAGGCGGCCATCCGCAGCCGGCTGGCATCCCATGGCATATCCGGGTGGTCCCACTCGAGCCAGGCGAGGCGCCCGCCACCCGGGGCCATCCGTGGCGCGGCAACGAAGTCCGGCCCGGTGAGGAGGACGGTCGGTGGTTCGAGGCCATCGATTGGCACGGCCACGATAGCCGCGACCGGCTGCGCATCACCACTGTGGTCCTCGCGGACCGCGAGGAACCTCCGCCGAGCGGGGTCGGGTCGGAGATCGGCGTAGCGCCACGGACCCTCCGGGGTGATCGCCACCGGTGCCTCGGCGCCCGGATCGACGCGGTAGAGCCGTCCGTCGGCAAAGTTCGAGAACACCACGACGCCGCCGGCCACGACGTACGAGCCGCCGCCGTATTCATGGACCCGGGTCCGGACGTTGAACGGCGGCGGCACGACATCGGCGATGGTGCGGTCCACGGCCGAGCGAACCAGCACGCGCCGGCCCGCCTCGGACGGACGCGCCTCCAGCCAGTAGGTGTCATCGCCATCGATCCACGGCTCGCCGAGTCCGACGACGTCGCCGACGACGTCCTCGATCCGGATCGGCGAGATCCACGAGCCAAACGGCGCAACGGTCGGGTCGCGGGCCTCAGCTTGCCGCGGCCGCTCTGGCTGCTCCGCGAAAACGGGGCCCTCGGGTGGCTCGATCACGTCCCGTGTCGCCACGACGCGACGTAGGCGGTCTGCTCGGGGGTCA
>JBBEBJ010000239.1:19841-25634 GCA_040882425.1 Chloroflexota bacterium
CTCGATCACGTCCCGTGTCGCCACGACGCGACGTAGGCGGTCTGCTCGGGGGTCATGGGCTCCAGGGTGATCCCGAGGGCGGCGAGCTTGAGCCGGGCGACCTCGGCGTCGATCGCCTCGGGGACGACGTAGACCCGCGGCTCGAGTTCGGCGTGATGGCCGGCCACGTACTCGGCGGACAGGGCCTGGTTGGCGAAGCTCATGTCCATGACCGCCGCCGGATGGCCCTCCGCGGCGCCGAGGTTGACCAGCCGCCCTTCAGCGATCAGGTTGAGGCGCTTGCCGCCGATGTCGAACTCCTGCACGTTCTCGCGAGCTTCGCGGACGTGGCCCTCGGCCAGCGCGCGAAGCGCGGCGAGGTCCAGCTCCGCGTCGAAGTGCCCGGAGTTGGCCATGATCGCGCCGTCGCGCATCGCCTCGAAGTGCTCGCGCCGGAAGACGTTGATGTTGCCGGTCGCGGTGATGAACAGCTCGCCCCAGGCCGCCGCGTCCGCGTGGGTCTTGACCTGGTAACCGTCCATCAACGCCTCGAGCGCCCGGACCGGGTCGACTTCGACGACCGTGACGTGGGCGCCGTGGCCGGCCATCCGTGAGGCAATCCCCTTGCCCACCCAACCGTAGCCCGCGACGACGACCTTCCGCCCCGCGATCAGGATGTTGGTGGCCCGCAGGATCCCGTCGAGCGTGCTCTGACCGGTTCCATAGCGATTGTCGAAGAGGTGCTTCGTCTGTGCCTCGTTGACCGCGATGACCGGGAAGCCGAGAGCGCCGTCGGCGGCCATCGCGCGCAGCCGGATGACCCCGGTGGTGGTTTCCTCCGTGCCCGCCAGGACGTCCTTGACCTGGTCCGGCCGATCGCTGTGGAGGAGCGAGACGAGGTCGCAGCCGTCGTCCATCGTCAGCTGCGGACGGGTATCCGCCACGGCGTTGAGGTGGGCGTAGTACGTATCGCGATCCTCGCCGCGCCGCGCGAACACGGCGATGCCGTACTCCGCGACGAGGGCCGCCGCGACGTCGTCCTTGGTCGAGAGCGGGTTGCTGGCCGCGAGCACCACGTCCGCGCCGCCGGCCTTGAGGGTCCGCATCAGGTTGGCGGTTTCGGTGGTGACGTGGAGGCACGCACCGATCCGCAGCCCCGCGAGTGGGCGATCGCGTTCGAAGCGCTCGCGGATCAGCCGCAACACCGGCATCTCGCGCTCTGCCCACTCGATCCGGCGGACGCCTTCGGCCGCGAGGCCGAGGTCCGTGACGTCGTTGGGCAGGTTCATGGTGGTGGTCATCGACGATCGATCTCCTTGCGTGTGAACAGGCGCCGGAGCGGTGCGGTGAGAGTCGGCCAGGGAGAACCCAGGCGGTGGACGAGCCGTTCCTCGAAGCGAAGGTGCTCGCCGTACCCCAGGCGACGATACGCACTGAGGGCCGGGGGGTTATCGGCGCGGACGTTCAACACGACCTGGTCGCAGGTCCGCAGCAGCTCGGCGGTCACCGCCCCGGTGACGGCGGTCGCGAACCCCCGACCGCGGAAGTCGATGTGGGTCAGGACGTTCCCCACCACGGCGAGACGGGCGCTGCGGCTGATCACGTGCGTTCCGGCGGCGGTCACGAGCTGGCCGTTGACCCGCATCCCGTAGTAGACGCCGTCGGCCACCGTGCTCGGCGGCAGCCATGATGCGAACCCCAGCTGGTACAGGCGGTTGAGGTCCCCGATCTCGACCGGCAGGATCCGCTGGACGGTCGCCGGGTACGGCCGGAAGCGAGCCTTGTCCACCCACATCCGGACCATCGTCGGCCCTGGGTCCACGCGGTAGGCGGTCTGGATCGCGGAGAGCATGGCCGCGGGGACTGCCACGTACGCCAGGCGCGGGCGGATCAGATCTCGCAGCACCGCCTCGATCCCATCCTGGCGGCCCATCACGAAGAGCGGCTGCGGGGTCGGGCCGTTGTACTCGAGCACGAGGGCGATCGGGTCGTCCCCATCCCAGGCCATGCCCCAGCGCGTCCTGGAGAACTCGCGCTCCTCGAGGTCACAGATGGCGTAGGCGGCATAGAGCCGGTCATGCTCCAGGAACGAGCGGAGCAGCGCCCGATCGCTGGTCGCGCGCGCGACGAGGCCTTCGCGACGCCCGAGCGCGACGGTTGCCATCAGCGGGGTCCCATCAGGTCGGCGATCCGGCCAGGACGGCGGAGGCGCCAGCCGCCGCCCAGCGCGCATTCGCCTGCTCCGTGGCTGCGCGGAGACTCGTCTCGAACGGGGCGCTGACGACCCCCTCCTCCGTGACGATGCCGCTGATCAGCTCCGCGGGTGTCACGTCGAAGGCCGGGTTCCGGACCTGGGTCCCCTGCGGCGCGATGCGGACACCGCGGAACTCCAGCACCTCCTCGGGCTTTCGTTCCTCGATCACGATCCCGGACCCGTCCGGTGTGTCGAGATCGACCGAGCTGGTAGGTGCGCAGACGTAGAACGGGATCCCATGGCGGGCAGCCAGCACGGCCAGCGGGTAGCTGCCCACCTTGTTGGCCGTGTCGCCGTTGGCGGCGATCCGGTCCGCACCGACGAGGACCACGTCGACCTCGCCGCTGGCCATCAGGTGGCCGGCCGCGACATCGGGGATGAGGGTGTGGGGGACACCGGCCTGGGCCAGCTCCCAGGTCGTCAGTCGCGCGCCCTGCAGGTAGGGTCGTGTCTCCCCGACCCAGACATGGATCGGTCGCTCGGCATGGTGTGCCAGCTGGATCACGCCGAGCGCGGTGCCGAACTGGCCACAGGCGAGCGGGCCCGTATTGCAGTGGGTCAGCACCCGAACGGGCCGATCCTCGGGTATCGGCAGGATCGCAAGACCGTAGGTCGCGAGCCGTCCGTGATCGGTCGTGGCCTCCATGACGATCGCGTCGGCTTCCCTGCGCATGGCTGCCGCGATTGCCTCGCCGTCCTCGGACAGCTCGCCGATCTCGTCGTAGCGGGCCATCACGCGATTGACCGCCCAGCGAAGGTTGACCGCTGTCGGACGGGAGTTGATCAGCGCGTTGGCACCACCGCGCAGCGTCGCCCGGCGCGCGTAGGGCTTGGATCCTCGCATCTTCGCGGCGGTGAGGGCCAGCCCGATCGCGGCGGCCCCACCGATCGCCGGTGCGCCCCGCACAACCATCTCGCGGATCGCATAGGCCACTTCGCCGGCGGACCGGCACGAGTACTCGATGAGGGCGTCCGGGAGCCGGCGCTGGTCGACCAGGTAGAGGACCCCATCGTCCTCGCGGAACGCGGTCCGGAAGCCGCCCGGTCCCGTCGCGACGCCGGCGGTGACGGCTGGATCGCCAGGGAGCTGCCCCACCTCGCTGTCGGGGTTCAGGATGGCACTTGCCGCTTCGGCGGACGCTCGCTGGAGAGCCTGTGCGGCGCCGGCGACGGTCGCCGCCGTGTTGACCAGTTCACCGGCAAACGCCCGGAAGAAGCGGCGCCGTCCGAGATCGGCCGCCCGGGTGGTCGGGTCCGGAGCCGACGAGGGCGTGACCTCAGGATCGAGGGTTGCTGGACCGGTCACGGGATCGCCGGCTGGTTCGGTCAACGGCGTGGCCTCGGTGGATCCAAGGGTCAGTACTGGATCACGCTCGTGACCCGGCGGCCTTCCAGCCGATCGCGGCCCTTGAGGAAGTCGAGCTCGACCAGGAACGCGAGACCGACGACCTCACCCTTGAGCCGCTCGACCAGCTCGATCGTGCCATGCACTGTGCCGCCAGTTGCGAGCAGGTCGTCCACGACGAGGACCTTCTGACCGGGCTGGATCGCGTCCCGATGGATCTCCAGCGTGTTCGAGCCGTACTCGAGCGCGTATTCCACGGTGATCGTCTCAGCCGGGAGCTTGCCCAGCTTCCTGACCGGTACGAGCCCCGCGTTGAGCTGGTAGGCCATCGGGGCGCTGAAGATGAAGCCGCGGGACTCCATGCCGACCACGACGTCGATCTTCTCCCCGATGAACGGCGCCAGCATCAGGTCGATCGCCTCGCGGTACGCGGCCGCGTCCTTGAGCAGCGTCGTGATGTCGTAGAAGAGGATGCCGGGCTTGGGAAAGTCGGGGACCTCGCGGATCTTCGCCCGCAGCTCCTCGGCAGACACGTCTGTGGACCTCCATCGTCGGCGTCGCGGCGCCGGTGAGCGGCGGCGTGGGCGTCACGAGAGTCTACCGCAGGCGCCCGCACCGTCTACACCCCGGGTGCGACGGCGACGGGTGTCGCGTGTTCCGCGGGAGCACGATGATGCAGGCGTCCGGTCAGCAGGAGACCGACGAGACCGACGGCGAGCGCGATCGCGAAGGCGATCACGAGACCCGGCACCGGCTGCCCATTCGCCCTGATGCCGGCGGCGATGATCGCCCCCGCGACTCCAGTCCCCAGGGCCGTCCCGAGCGAATCGGTCAGCGACAGCGCGCTCGATGCCGAGCCCTGGTTCGCCGGGGTCGCCTCGCGCAGGACGATGAGGGCGATCGGCGAGTACGCGAGACCCATCCCGAAGCCGGCTACGGCAAACGTCGGGATGGCGATGAGCCAGTGGACGTCCTGGCGCAGGACGAGCATGAACCCGGCCAGCCCGACGAGCGCGACGGCAAACCCTGCCTGGACGAAACGGAAGCTCGGCCAGCGGGTGGACCCGCGCGCCTGGGTCCAGGACCCGGCCGTCCAGACGATCGTCGCTGCGGTCAGCGCGATCCCGGCCTCCGTCAGCGACAGGCCGCGCCATTCCACGAGGGCCAGCGGCACGAACGCATCGACCCCGAAGAACATGAAGGTCAGGAGCCCGCGCAGCAGGATGGCGGCCGGCAGGACGGGCCGTGCGCGGAGCGTCCCGGGCGGGGTCAGAAGGCGCAGCGCGTGGATCCCGATCGGCAGCCCGAGCGCGACAAGCGCGACCGTCGGCAGTGGCTCACCCGACGTCAGCCCGGCGGTCACCAGGCCGGCACCGGCCGCCACCTGGATCGCCAGCGGGAGGCGCCCCCGGGCCGCAGCCGATGCATCCGCCTCGGCGTCCTCCTTCGCCGGCGCCGCGACCACGGCGCGGAGCGCTCCGAGGGTCAGCGCCCCGGCAAGCGCGATCAGCGGGAGGAGCCCAAGAAACACGAACCGCCAGCTGAGCGCCTGTCCGATCGTCGCCGCGATGGCGGGCCCCAACACGCCGGGCAGGATCCAGGCCGTGGACATCGTGGCGAACATCCGCGGCCGCAACGACTCCGGCAGGCTCCGACCGATGGCGACGTAGGCAATCGGCGGGATGGTCCCGGCGCCCAGGCCCTGCACGAACCGCGCCACGACCAGCAACGGCATCGACGTCGCCAGCCCACCAACCAGCAGGCCGATCGCGAACAGGCCGAGTCCCAGGCCAAACGGCAACGCCAGCCCGCGACGGTCGATCGCTCCACCGACAACGACGATGCCGATCAGCGCCCCAAGGAAGAATGCCGAGAAGACCCAACCGTACAGCTCGATCCCGCCGAGCTCGCGGGCGACCTGGGGCATCACCGTCGACACGGCGAGCGCCTCGAAGGCGACCAGCGTGATTGTCAGGATGAGCCCGATCGTGAGGGCGCGACGGTCGCGCGACCACAGGCCGTCGCTCGGGTGTGGCGGGTGCATCACGCAAGCATGGCGTCAAGCCGGCCCGTTCGTCCTGTCCGACCGCGTCGACCCGCCGGGAGATTGACGGACCCGCGGGCCACGGTCGACATCCAGGCGATGGTGTCGACGTCGGGTCGCCAGGTGCACCCCGATCTGCCCGATTCGGCCGTCGTCGCGATCGCCGCCAGG
>JBBEBJ010000239.1:25734-51225 GCA_040882425.1 Chloroflexota bacterium
TCCCTGGCAGCGACCGTGAGCCGCGCCACCACCGCCTGGGTCAGGGTCCAGGCCTTGCCCGGGTCGCGCGGCAACCGGATGCGGACCTGGTTGCTGGCGAATGCGACATCGGTCGGGCGAACGCCCGGCAGCGACGGACCGGCGAGCAGGCGCATCGCCGTGGCGCGCGTGAGACTCGCCCCGAAGCGCACCACGAGCCAGCCTTCCTCCCGCGAGATCGATTGCACACCGGCGGCCTCGGCCGCCAGGCGCAGCTCGGCGACCTCGACCAGCCGGGCGACCGGTGCCGGCATCGACCCGAAACGGTCCTGGACCTCCTGGCGGAATGCCGCGAGGTCGCCGGGCGTGCGGGCCCGGGCCAGGCGGCGGTACAGCTCGAGCTTCTGGGCCTCGTCGGGGACGTAGTCGGTCGGGAGGTGTGCCTCGATCGGCAGGTCGACCACGGTCTGTGGCGGCGCGATCATCGGCGCGCGGCCCTCCATCGTTGCCTTGCGGGTCTCCACGGCCTCGGCCAGCAGGCGCGTGTACAGGTCGAACCCGACCGCCGCCATGTGACCCGACTGCTCGCCGCCCAGGATGTTGCCGGCGCCCCGGATCTCCAGGTCGGACAGCGCGATCTGGAACCCGGCGCCCAGCTCCGAGGCGTTGAAGATCGCCTGGAGCCGCTTGCGCGCCTCGTCCGAGAGCCGCTCCCGACGGCGATAGAGCAGGTAGGCGTAGGCGCGCCGGCTGCTCCGGCCGACGCGTCCACGCAGCTGGTAGAGCTGGGCGAGACCGAGCGTATCAGCGCGGTCGATGACGATCGTGTTCGCATTCGGGATGTCCAGCCCGGACTCGATGATCGTCGTGCAGACCAGCACGTCGGCGGCACCGTCGGCGAAGGCGATCATCACCTTCTCGAGGGCACCCTCGGCCATCTGGCCGTGCCCGACCACGAAGCGGACGCCCGGCAGCATCCGGCGGAGCTGCTCGGCCTGCGCCTCGATCGTCTCGACCCGGTTGTGGACATAGAAGACCTGGCCGCCACGATCGAGTTCGCGCAGGATCGCGTCACGGACGAGCCCAGTGGAGGCCTCCGCGACCCGCGTCTGGATTGGCAGGCGATCCTCGGGCGGGGTCTCGATCACCGAGAGGTCGCGGATCCCGGCCAGCGCCAGGTTGAGCGTCCGCGGGATCGGCGTCGCCGAGAGGGTCAGGACGTCGACTTCGCGCTTGAGCTGCTTGAGCCGCTCCTTGGCGGCGACCCCGAAGCGCTGCTCCTCGTCGACCACGACGAGACCGAGGTCCCTGAACCGAACGTCCTTCGAGAGCAGGCGGTGGGTCCCGATGACCAGGTCGACCGTGCCGTCGGCCAGACCTTCGATTGTCGCGGCCTGGGCCGCCGGCGACACGAAGCGCGACAACAACCGGACCTCGAGCGGGAAGGCCGCGAACCGCTGCGAGAAGGTGCCGTGGTGCTGGGCGGCGAGCACGGTGGTCGGGACCAGCACGGCCACCTGCTGCCCGTCCTGGATGGCCTTGAACGCGGCCCGCAGGGCGACCTCGGTTTTCCCGTAGCCGACGTCGCCGACGACCAGGCGGTCCATCGGACGGGTCAGCTCCATGTCGGCCTTGACCTCCATGGCCGCCCGGACCTGGTCGACGGTCTCCTCGTACGGGAACGAGGCTTCCATCTCCGCCTGCCACGGCGTGTCGTCGCCAAAGGCGTGGCCACGGGCCTGGGCGCGGGCCGCGTACAGCGCCAGCAACTCCTCGGCCAGGTCGTCGACGGCCTTGCGGACGCGCTGCTTGGCTCGCAACCACTCGGTGCCGCCGAGCCTGGAGAGCGCGGGCCGCTCACCACCCGAGTAGCGCGTCACCCGGCCGATCTGCTCGACCGGGACGAAGATCCGGTCGCCGCCCGCGAACGAGAGCTCGAGGTAGTCGCGTTCCTCGCCGCTCCCGCCGCGCCGGAGCATCCCCTCGTAGCGAGCCACGCCGTGGTCGATGTGGACGACGAAATCTCCCGGAGAGAGTCGCTCGAGGATGTCGCGTGGGACGATGCGCCGCAGCGCCCGCGGCCGGCGGACGCGAACGGTGCCGAAGAGCTCCCGATCGGTGACGAAGGCCAGGCCGTCGGGACCGCCGATGAACCCGCCGTTGAGGCTCCGGTCGACGAGCGCGATCGCACCCGGTGGGGGTGCCTCCCCCACCCGCCCGACGACTGCGGCCGGATGGCCGCTCTCGGTGAGGATGTCGGCGAGGCGCGGGGCCTGGTCGGAGGCCACGACGATCCGGGCACCGTCCGCCTGCCAGGCCTCGACGGCCTCGGCGAACCGCCCCGCTCGACCCGGCGGGAGGACGGGCTCGCGCCACCCGAACGGATCGCCGGACGAGAGGCCGCCGCGGGCGATCGCGCTGTCCTCGGGCGGAACCGATTCCCAGGTCAGCTCGAGCGTGCGCGCGCTGACGAGCCGTCGCTTCCAGTCGCGCGGCGGCAGGTACGTCTGTGGCCAGTCCTTTGGCAGCTCGCCGGCCTCGATCAGCTCGGCGCGGCGCTCATCGGCCTGGCGCCACAGGAACTCGGCCGCCTCCGCGATGTCGCCGGGTTCGTCGATCAGCAGCAGCGTGTCCGGCGCCACGTGGTCGAGCCCGGTCGCGGGGGCGAGATGCGCCGCCCAGACCTCCGCGGCATCACCGACCGTTAGGGCCCGGGTCTCCGTGGCGGGGAGCCTCGTTTCCGAGGGCTCGGTCCCAAAGCGCGCAAGATCCGCCGCGAGCCGCTCGGGCAGGCGGGCGGCAGCGCGACCGAGGCGCTGGGCGATGACGTCGGCCCCCCCACGAGGCAGCAGGAACTCCGACGCCGGCAGCAGGATGGCGGCGTCGACCGGGTCGACCGTGCGCTGGTCGGTCGGGTCGAACGCGCGCAGCGATTCGATCTCGTCGCCGAAGAACTCGATCCGGATGGGTAGCGGGAGCGACGGCGGGAAGACGTCGACGATGCCACCGCGTCGGGCGAACTCGCCACGGCCGGCCACCTCGAGCACCGGCACGTAACCGAGGTCGAACAGGTCGCGGAGCAACGCCTCCTGGTGGATTCGGGCTCCGCGTCGCAGCTCGCGGGCGGCGTCGGGCAGGTCGGCCGGCGCGATCGTGTGCTGGAGCAGGGCCTGGACACCGGCGACGAGCACGCGGGTGCGGCCGCCACGCCAGGCCGCCAGCGCCGCGACCCGGGCGGCCGTCTCGTCGGCGACGAGCTCGCTTCGTTCGTAGGCGAGCGACGTGCGTGGCTCGAGGGTAACCACGGCGGCGGGGTCGCCGAGCCAGGCACCGAGCTCCTCCGCCACGCGATCCCCGATCTCGGCGTCGCGGGCGATCCACACCAGCCGCTCGCCGGCGGCCCCCAGGGCGAGCGCCGCGGCCAGGTAGCTCTTGGCGCCATGCGGGATCGAGACGAGGCCGACGTGCCGGCCGACCCGGCGCGATGCCCCGGCGGCTGCCGGTAGGTTGGCCGCTTCTCCAAGGCCAAGCCGTTCGCGTAGCGCGGCGATGGTCCCGGTGCCGGCAAGCAAGGGTGGGAGCGCGGAGAGATCTGGAAGCCGGTGACCGCTTCCCGCGCGGGAGCTTGATTCTGCAGTCGCCTGTTCGCCGGCGACCGCCCGGCCGGTTCCGCCCCGCGAGCCGTGCGTCGTCGTGTGATCCCGCGCCGCGGCTGCGGTCGGCGCCGCGGCTGCGGTCTGGGCCGCGCGCGCGGCGTCCGCGACCTCCGCGTCGACCGCGGCGACGTCGAAGTCGAGCGCCTCGCCGGACGGACGGGCGTGGCGCGCCGCGAAGTCGGTCGCCACGCGCTCGGCGATCCGCCGGTCGCGGCCGCGACGACCGCGGAGCGGAGGTGTGGGCACCCTCAGTCCTCGGACCGACCGAGCCGGATCCGGCGCCAGCCGGTCCTGGTTCGCCGGATGCCGTCGGCGCCCGGGGGTCCGTCGACCTCCCCGGGTGCGGCGAGCAGGCCCGTGTCGGCCGGCCGCAGCTCGAACATGTTGAAGCGGTTGGCCGCCCTGCTGGTCCCGTCGCGCGCCCATCCCTCGATGGCATCGGCGGCGGCATCGAGCAGCTCGTCCAGACGGGCGGTCTCCTCGGGTCTGAAGGTGGACAGGACGTGATCGGCTCCTCCCGAGACCGGATCCCCGATCCCGATCCGAAGGCGGCTGAACTTCTCGGTGCCGAGCTCGTCGATGATCGAGCGGAGGCCGTTGTGCCCGCCGTGACCACCCCCTTCGCGGAAGCGGAGCTTGCCAAACGGGAGGGCGAAATCGTCGGCAACCACGAGGAGGTCGGTGAGCGGGGCATGCTCGCGGGCGAGCACCTTGCGCACCGCGAGGCCCGAGTCGTTCATGAAGGTCAGCGGCTTGACGAGGGTCAGGTCGAGACCCTTGTAGCGACCCATGACAACGCTCGACACGTCGCGCTGGCGACCACGCCCCGCCCAACCGGCACGATCGGCCAGGCGATCGATCGCCTGCCAGCCGATGTTGTGGCGGGTTCGAGCGTATTGCGACCCGGGATTCCCAAGACCGACGACGAGCTTCACCAGGTCCTCCGGGCAGCCAGACAGGGCCCAATCCCGTCCGGGTACGGTCGGGAGGGCCTGCCCGGGATGGTAGCAGCGGTCGTTCGGAAGGGTCGGTCGGCGTGGGCTTTCGTTCGCGATCGACCGTCGCGTCAGGCTGGCGGACGGACGTGGTGGATGCGGACCTCGCCGGCGACCCCCTTGAGCTCGACGCTGGTCTCGCTGATCGGCAAGTGGGTGATAAGTCTCGATGAAGCGATGCCGTCCACGCTGCGGTTCGCTGCCTCTTGCGCAAGTCGTTGCCCTCGTCGAGGTGCTGCGACGTCGTACTACGACATCGCAGCACGCTTGCCGCTCGCGGGCGGCTCGCGCGCGTCGCAGGCCGGAGGGACACATGCACACCATCGCTGCCAATGCGTATATCGCCTATCGGTCGGTGCGAGATCGAATCAGGGACACGACCTGGCCCTTCGAGGTCGACCCGCTGTGCGCACTCGTCCTGCGATCTGTGTGGTTGAACGGTGGCTCGCGCGTATCGGAAGGCATCCGCACCGAATTGGGATTGCCGCGCTCCACCATGTCGTCGGCGCTCGGGCGTCTCGAGAAGGGCGGCCACATCCGGCGCCACCAGAACATCGTTGATCGCCGGTACGTGGATTTGACGCTCACCCCGGCCGGCCGCAGGATCGCGCCGCTGGTTGCCGACCTCGTTGATGACCTCGACCGCGATGTGCGCCAAGCCGCCCGCATCGATGAGCCGCTTGGCTTCGATCGGGTGACAACCATCCTCGCGGTGATTGCGGAGGAGGGGAACGAGCCCTAAGCCTGATCGAGCAGGAGCCGTTCCAGTGCCCGCATCGCCGCCTCCTCGGCCGGCTCGGCGTGGTCCCAACCGCAGATGTGCAGGGCGCCGTGCGTCACGAGGAGTCGCAGCTCATCGCCCGGCAACCAGCGGACGTCGCCGGTCTGACCGCCCCGGCCGGCCCTGGCCTGTTCGAGCGCCCGCTCCACGGAGACCACGATGTCCCCGAGATGCGGCCGGCGACCGGGTGGCAACGGGAAGGAGGGCGCCGAGTACGACGCACCCGGCGAGCTTCCGGCGGCTCGACCCTCGTGCGCCGGAAAGGCTTCGGGTGGCAGGAGCGGGAACGACAGGACATCCGTGGGTCCCCGGTGGCCGAAGTGCCGAGTGTTGAGCGCAGCCAGCTCGCGGTCGTCGCCGAGGATCAGCCCGATCGATGCCGGCCGGGGTGCGCCGGCTGCGTCGAACGCCGCGCGGATTGCCCGTGCCAGCCGGACGATCGGGACGGGCACGCGGACACCGTCGCGCACCGTGACGTCGATCCTCCACGGGCGCAGGTAGACGGGTCGGCTCACGAGGCCGGGGTGCTCCCCCCGCCGCCGCTTGCGGCCCGTCGCGACTCGAGCTCGACGACGGTGTTCTGCGGGTAGGCGATCCGCGTGTGGTACATGCCCAACAGCTGCTCGACGAAAGCTTCGCGGATGCGCTCGATGTCGCGCATGGTCAAGTCGCATTCGTCGAACTGGCCGTCCGCGGTCCGCTCCTCGATGATCCGCGTGACCATCGCGCGGATGGCTGGCTCATCGCGAGCGGCCAGCGAGCGTACCGAGGCCTCGACGCCATCAGCGAGCATGATCAGGGCCGCCTCACGGCTCTGCGGCTTGGGGCCGGAGTGCCGGAACTTGCGCTCGTCGACGGTCACGCCCGGGCCTGCCAGCTCCTTGGCCCTCGCATGGAAGTAGCCCATGATCGCCGTCCCGTGATGCTGCGGGATGTAGGCGATCAGGGCCTTGGGCAGTTTCGAGCGGTACGCGAGGTCGATGCCATCGACCACGTGCTGCTTGAGGACCCCGGCGCTCACTTCGGGCTCGAGCTGGTCATGGATGTTCTCCCCGCCCGCCTGGTTCTCGATGAACGCGAGCGGATTGGCGAGCTTCCCGATGTCGTGGTAATAGGCCGCGACGCGCGAGACCAGGGGGTCGGCGCCGATCGCCTCGGCCGCGCGTTCGGCCAGGTTTCCGACCATCAACGAGTGGTGGTAGGTCCCGGGCGTTTCCACAAGCAGGCGGCGGAGCAGCGGTTGCGACGGGTTGGCCAGCTCCAGGAGCTGGAATACGGTGAGGATCCCGAACACCGAGCCGAGCACCGCGAACGAGCCGACGGCGGCGACCCCGGACCCGGCTGCCGATGCCGCCGACGCGAACCAAAGCTCCAGGGTGCCACGAAGATCGCGGGCGCCCAACAACGAGAAGACCGTCACCGCCAGACCGCTGACGACGAACACGGCGACCGCCGCCTGGAGGAAGACCTGCAGCCGGTCGCCTTTGCGGACTCCGACGATGCCGGCCATGCCGCCCAGGAAGATGTAGGTCGCAAGCTCGAGCGAGGCGCCGTTGACCGCGCCGCCGATGATGGCCACGAACGCCATCACGATCGTCGCGATCGACGCGTCGAGAAGGACGGCCAGCAGCATGGCGATCGCGGCCGTTGGCAGGAAGAAGGGCAGGGTTGGCCGGCCGGCCGTGACCTTGAGAGCGAGGGTCACACCCACGATCAACAGCCCGATCAGGATCAGCACGTTGTCGCGGTGCCAGAGCTTGGGCCGGAAGCGCCAGATCCAGCTGAGCAGCATCACGACCACGAGCACCGCCAGGAGCAGCCAGCCGGCGAAGCTCGCGATATCGGGGGCCTCTTCGCTCAGCCCCAGCGCATCGATCTGCTCGATCTGGGTCGCGTCGATGCGCGTGCCCTCGCGAACGATCACTTCGCCCTGCAGGATCTGCACTCGAACTTCTTCGACCGCCTCGGCCGCACGATCGCGCGCCTGCGCGGTGAGCTCCGGGCTGAACGACGAGTTCGGCACGAGGAGCGGGCTGATGAGCTCGGCGGCGAACATCCGCTCCGGCTCGTCGAGCCCGCCGGCCATCCGCCCCGACAGGCCGGTTCGTGCTTCGGCGACCTGCGTGTCCCGGAGCTCGGTGCGAAGGATGGCGTCGAGGACGCGCGCGGCCTCGGTCCGGACGGCGGCCCAGCGCGCCGGATCGAGCCCGACGAGCGTCGCGCGGGCGACCTCGGAGAGGTTCGGTACCGCAGTCTCCAGCAGCGACGCTTGTTCCTCGGCCGTCAGGTCGGCCGCGAACGTCGTGTCGATCCGGTCCACGCGGTTTTCGAAGGCAAACTGCTGCTCCTCGGCGATCGCGATGGCGTTCTCGCTGGTGAAGTCGTATTGCGGCTCGACGGCCGCGCGCGCCGCGGCCCGTGCCTCGCTCGTCTGGACGACACTGACGAAGTCGATCGCTCGCGGGGCGACGATGTCCTGCGGCGCGAGCTCGCCTGCGTTCACCTCGAGGGGCTCGTCGGGCAGGATGTCCACGCCCAGAATCGCCGTGATCGCCAGGATCAGGACGAGGGCGGCGATCGTCAGCCGCGATGCATCGCCCCGCGTGAAACGGACGAGCGCCGGAGCGCGGGAGGTCAACATGTCGTGCGCCCCGCGCTCAGTGCTTCCCGCCGTCGTGTGCGGCCAGGTCGGCGCGCGCGAGCGCCTGGACGACCAGCTCGCTGACGCGCTTGCCATCGGCTCGACCTCGGGTCCGCGGGGCGAGCCAGCCCATCACCTTGCCCATGTCCCGCGCGGACCCGGCGCCGGTGGCCGCGATCGCCTCGCGGATCAGGTCGCCGATCTCCGCCTCCGTCAGGGCCCGCGGCAGGTACCCGGAGAGGATCGCGATCTCGGCCTCCTCCCTGGTCGCCAGGTCCTCCCGGCCACCAGCGCGGAAGGCTTCGACCGATTCACGGCGCGTCTTCACCTCCCGGCTGAGGACGGCCAGGAATTCGTCCTCGGTGAGGGGACGGCCGTTGCGCTTCTCGACGTTGTAGGCGGCACTGGCCGCCATCCGCAACGTGTCGCGGCGCAGCGTGTCACCGCCGCGCATGGCGACGGCGATATCGGTCTGCATGCGTTCTCGAAGGGACACCGGATCTGGCACCTCGGGCGGGAGGATCACCACGTGCGGGACGCCTCCGATATGCCCGCGGGGGGGGCAGGGTTGGTGGTCGGGCTGAACCCGCTCAGCCGACCTGCGTTCGGGCGTTCTTCTTGCGCTTGGCTTCCTTGCGCTTGCGCTTCACTGAGGGCTTCTCGTAATGCTCGCGCCGGCGAGCCTCGGCGAGGATGCCGCTCTGCTGGATCTTCTTGTTGAAGCGACGCAGGGCGCTTTCGAACGTCTCGTTCTCACCCACTCGGACTTCTGCCAATCCCGGTTCACCTCCCCAGGCCTTGGGTCATGTCTCTCGCGTCAGGCTCGCGGCCACCGGCGCTGACGCGCGCTCGACGGCGATCCCGTCAAGGGCTGGCGGAGCATAGCCGAGGCCTCCGGGGAGGTCAAACGCCGAATGGCCCCATAATTCGAGGGGCGCGGGCGCGCGACCCGACCGCCGACCGCCGAGCGCCGACCGCCGACCGCCGACCGCCGACCGCCGAGCGGGCCGTGACGCGCCGCACCGATGGTGCAACACTCATGGCAACGAACTCCGAGGCCCCGATGCCGACCCTGCTCGATCTCCTCGCGGACGCGGTCGCCCGATACGACGATCGAACGGCCCTGAGCCTGCGCCACGATGACGGCTCGACCACGGGCTGGACCTACCGCGAGCTCGACCGGCGGTCCCGGCTCGCGGCCTGGCGGTTGCGAGCGCTCGGACTCAATCCCGGCGACCGGCTCCTGACCTGGTCGCCGTCGACACCGGAGCTGCCGGCCACCTACTTCGGCGCCATGCGGGCGCGCCTGGTCATCGTCCCGCTCGACCTGCGGATGTCGCCGAATGCCGTCGAGGCGATCGTTGCCGCGTCGGATCCCCGTCACCTCATCCTCGGGACCGGGCGGGATGCACCGGACCCGCGCGAGGCCGGTCTCGCCCAGTTCCCGACGACGACCGTGGACGCGCTGACGGCCGAGCCGGACGCGACCTTCCCGGGCGACTGGGGGGCGCGGCTCGCCGCCTGGCCGGCACCCGCGTTCGACGAGGTCTACGAGCTCATCTACACGTCCGGGACATCGGGTTCGCCAAAGGGCGTGATGCTCACCCATGACAACGTCCACGCCTCGATCGAGTCGTTCCACCGGATCATCCCGAGGATGGAGCACCGGCTCGTGTCCCTGATGCCGCTCTCCCACCTGCTGGAGCAGTCGGTCGGGCTGTGCTACGCGCTGTCGGTCGGGGCGGACGTGCTGTACATCCGGAGCTGGAACCCGCGCGTCATCTTCGATGCCTTCCACGACCACCGGGTGACCTCCATGGTCCTCGTCCCACAGGCCCTCGACCTGTTCTGGAGTGCCATCGAGCGGGAGGTCGACAAACGCGGCCGGACCGCGTCGTTCAACCGGCTCCGCGCCATCGCCCGCCGCCTGCCGATGGGTGTCCGCCGATGGCTGTTCCGGGGCGTGCACGCGCAGCTCGGAGGCCAGCTCCGGCTGTTCGTGTCGGCCGGGGCGTTCCTTCCGCCGGCCCTGCAGCAGGCCTGGGAGGACCTCGGCGTCATCGTCCTCCAGGGGTACGGCACGACCGAGACTGGAACCGGCGCATGTACGACGCTCGACGACCACGGACTCGGCACCGTCGGACGGCCACCGGCCGGGATCGAGATGCGCATCGCCGAGGATGGCGAGGTCCAGTTCCGCGGCAGACCGCTGTTCAAGGGCTACTGGAAGGACCAGGCGGCCACGGCGGCGGCCTACACCGAGGACGGGTGGTACCGATCCGGCGACATCGGGCACCTCGACGAGGCGGGACGGTTGATCCTGTCGGGTCGGTCGAGGGACATGATCGTGCTGCCCAACGGGTTCAACGTCTATCCCGAGGATATCGAGAACGCCCTTCGGGTCGCCGGGTTGCGCGAGGCCGTGGTCCTCGAGACGCGGCCCGGCCGGATCGAGGCGATCGTCCTGGCGAAACAGGCAGCGGCGACGGCAGGGATCGCGGCGCCTGCCGCGGGAGCCGACGCGTCCGACTCGGCCGCGATCCGGACACGGATCGATGCCACGGTCAAGGCCGCGAACGCGGCGCTCGGACCGAACCAGCGCATCCACGCCTGGCGACTCTGGCCGGACGAGGATTTCCCGCGGACGCACACCCTCAAGATCAAGCGGGCACCGATCCGCGATTGGGCCATCGCCGACACGTCTCCGGTGGCATAGGCGGCGGGACGCGGCGGGTGAGCTCGACGCCCCACCGCGTCGGCCGCGAGCACTCAACGGGCGATCGGGTACCCGACGCCGAGTGTCTCGAGGGCGCGCTGGACCTCCGGCGCCGAGGGATCCTTCGCCGCCCCAGGCAGCCAGTCGTAGAGGACGACCGTCGGCCCGACCTGGCGCAGGACGTGTACCGTCCCCTCGGGCGTCTGGACGCGCCCTGGTCCGCTCGCCAGGTACAGCTGCTCCTCGGCCGCAGCCTCCGACGCCCGGCTCGCATCGCGAAACTCGTACACGACGATGAAGCCGCGGGTCGGGTCGGCCGGCAGGGTGACCTGGAAGACCGCGCGCGGGGCGGCGGCCAGCAGGACCGACTCGGCCGGACGGACCGGCACCTGCGTGTCGGCCAGGACCAGGTTGGCGGCCGAGAGGACGCGGACCAGCTCGGCCCGGGTCTGGTTGACGGCAGGCGAGACCGTCATGGCGGGCCGGGCGGTGGCGGCCGTCACGCTCCCGACGGGCTGACCGTTCGCGGCACAGCCGGCGACGATCAGCGCCGCGAACCCGAGGCCCGCGACGAGCCTCACCCCGGCGGCCACGAGAACGATCGACCACCCATCAGGTGGATGTGGAGGTGGTCGACGCTCTGGCCGCCCCACCGCCCGACATTGGAGATCAGGCGGTAGCCGGCGTCGGCGATCCCCTCCGAGCGCGCGAGGTCGGCGGCAACCGCGAAGATCCGGCCGAGCAGCGCGCCATCGGCCTCCCCGAGATCGGCCGCGGACGCGATGTGGCGTCGGGGCAGGATCAGGATGTGGGTTGGGGCGCGCGGAGCGATGTCACGGATCGCGATCACCAGGTCGTCGTCGTGCACCCGCGTCGCGGGGATCTCGCCGGCGACGATCCGGCAGAAGAGGCAGTCGGTCTCGTTCACCAGAGCACCGGCTTGGAGCTCATGAGAAACCCGATCGTGCCGACCAGCCCGGCCATCAGGTACGACAGGTAACGCTGCCGCCTGGCACGCTCCTTCCAGGCCCGATCGTCGGCGGACGCCCGGATCCCCACGAGCCGCCGAAGACTCGGGCGCTGGATGAAGAAGGCGATCACCAGGTTGATGACGTAGATGGTCAGGGCGACGAGCAGCCAGGGCTGCCGGACAACCTCCGCTCCGAGCACGCCGACAAGCCCGATCCCGGTCAGGACGAGTCCGGCGCCGACGAAGATCGTGCCATGGGTCTGGGCCCACAGGAGGGCGCGGACGAGACCGCTCGTCGACTCGACGGTGGCGCGGCGCGCGCGGAGCGCGAACGGCAGCAGGATCGACGGCAGGAACAGGCTCACGGCGAGCACGATGTGGGCGCCGAGCAGGAGCGGGAAGAAGGACGCCATCGAGCCGATTGTAGTTGCGCTGACCGTTCAGGCCGGACGGACGGCTTCGAGGGCCACCCAATCTCCTTCCGTGGACCGCCGCGACACGTCGAGCCCGACCGTCTCGAATGCGGTGCGCACGTCACCTTCGCGATCGCTGAAGATGCCCGACGCCAGCAAGCATCCGCCAGGACGGAGTTCGTCATGGAGCGATGGGGCGAGCTGGACGAGAACGCCCGCGATCAGGTTGGCCAGGACGACGTCATGGACGGGCTCGCCGCTCGGCAGGCTGCCGGCCCGCGCCCGGATCCGCCGGAAGAGGCCGTTGCGGCGGGCGTTGGCGACGGTGGCCTCGACCGCGATCGAGTCCGTGTCGAGGCCGAGCGCACGACCCGCCCCCAGGCGCAGGGCGGCGATCGCGAGGATTCCCGAACCGCACCCGACATCGAGCACGCGCGCCCCTTCGAGGACGCCGCGATCGGCCAGCGCCTCGATCGCCGCGAGGCACAGCCGGGTCGTCGGATGGAGACCGGTTCCGAAGGCCATTCCGGGATCGAGCGCCAGCACCACGTCGTCCGGGCCCCGCCGGTGCCGTCGCCAGGTCGGTCGGACGACCAGGCGGCGGCCAACCCGAAGCACCGGGAAGTGCGCTTTCCATGCCTCGGCCCAGTCGGCCTCGTCGATGAGCCGCGTCCGCAGCTCACCGATCGGGCGGAGTCCAAACGCCTGCAGATGCCCGAGTGCCTCGGTCGTCTCCGCGACCGTCCGCTCGAGGACTGCCGGATCCCGGGCCGGGAGGTAGGCCCGGACGATCGCCGGACGGGTCGGGTCGATCCTCGCTCCCAGCCCCTCGTCGGTCAGCTCGAACCCGGGCTCAACCGACGTGCCACCGGGTGCCGCACGACCAAGGATCTCGCTGACCGCCTCGACCGCCTCGACGTCGGCCTCGACCGAGAGCTCGAGCCATGCGCCGGTGGCCACGGGGCCGCTGGGCGGATGGCTCAACCCAGGCCGAGCTTTTCGCGCAGACCGCCGCCGCTCGTCCCGATCGTCTCGCCGACGTCCTCAGCGTAGGCGGCGAGCAGCTCGCGGCCCTTCTTCGACAGCTTCGTCGGCACGATGACGTCCACCAGGACGTGCAGGTCGCCACGCGCACCCGACCGACGCAGATGCGGCACGCCCTTGCCGCGCAGGCGGATTTCGGTGTTCGGTTGCGTGCCGGGCTTGATCTCGACCTCCTCGGCGCCGTCGACCGTCGGGACGCTGATCCGGGTGCCGAGCGCGGCCTGGGCGATGGAGATGGCCGCCTCGTAGAACAGCTCGGTGCCCTCGCGCTTGAGCGACGGGTGGGGCTGGACGTGCACCGCGACGTACAGGCTTCCCGGCGGCCCGCTGCGCGGACCGACTTCACCCTCGTTGGAGAGCCGGATCTGGTGGCCCTCATCGATCCCGGCCGGGATCGACACCTGGAGGGTGCGGCGCCGCTCGGTCCTGCCGTCGCCGCGGCACGTATCGCAGGGCAGCTCGACGACCTTGCCTTCGCCGCGACAGCGCGGGCACGCCGTCACGTTGACCATCTGCCCGAGCATCGTCTGGCGCACCGACCGGACCTCACCGCGGCCGCTGCATTGCGTGCAGACGATCGCCTCGGTCCCGGGAGCCGCCCCGCTCCCGTGGCACGTCTCACAGCGCTGGAGGACGGAGAACTCGATCTGCTTGTCCGCTCCCCTGACCGCCTCCTCGAACGTGATCCGCAGGTCGTAGCGGAGGTCCGCGCCCGGCTGCGGCCGGCCGCGACGCGCCGAGGCCGCCCCGGCCGTCCCGCCAAAGAAGGCGTCGAAGATGTCTGAAAAGCCGCCAAACCCCTCGAACCCGGCGCCGGCGCCACCGCCGAGCCCGGCCTGCCCAAACATGTCGTACCGGCCTCGCCGCTCGGGATCCGAGAGGACCTGGTAGGCCTCGTTGATCTCCGTGAACCGGTCGTGCGCCGCCGGATCCGCGTTGACGTCGGGGTGCCACTGCTGGGCGAGCTTGCGGTAGGCGCGCTTGATCGCGGCATCGGTCGCGTTTCGTTCGACGCCGAGGATCAGGTAGTAGTCGCGCTCGGTGGTGGCCATTTGGGGGAGAAGAATACGGGACGACGGACCGGCCGGCCGCTGCTGCCGCCCCTGGCGTCAGATGCCGGTGGCGATCACCAGCTCGCGCGCCCTCCCCAGCACGTCCCGCAACATCGTCGGCGTCAGGCGGCCGGTGAACGTGTTCTGCTGGCTCGGATGGTAGGAGCCCACCAGCGCGTATCCTCCGGCGCTCGCCTCGGCCCGGTGACCGAAGCGCGGTCGGGGTCGCGGATCATCGCCGGTCGCCGCAGCGATCGCCCGAACGGTCGCTTCCCAGGCGTACGCGCCGAGCGGCAGGATCGCCCGAACCCGGTCGAGCAGGCCGAGCTCGCGCACGAGGAAGGGAGCGCAGCTGTCGCGTTCGGTCGGCAGCGGCTTGTTCGCCGGAGGCACACAACGAACCGCCGCCGCGACGTACGCGTCGAGCAGTGTCAGACCGTCGTCCACCCGCTGGCTCGTCGGCCGATCCGCGAGGCCAACTGCATGCATCGCCGCGAAGAGGAAATCGCCCGAGGCGTCACCCGTGAACACGCGGCCAGTCCGGTTCCCGCCGTGCGCCGCGGGCGCCAGTCCGACGATCAGGATCCTCGCCTCCGGGTCGCCAAACCCGGGCACTGGTCGGCCCCAGTACGTCTCGTCGCGAAACCGGGCGACCCTTTCGCGTGCCACCCGCTCGCGCCATTCGACAAGCCGCGGGCATCGGCGACAGGCGACGATCTCCGCCGTCAGCGCGGCGAGCGCTGCCCGGTCCGTCACGCGGCGGCCATCGGCGGCTACTTCAGCAGGAGCTTGTCGAGTCGGCGCGAGGTCACGGCCAGCCCGACGATCCCCATCAGGGCGAGATACACGACGTGGAAGAGCAGGACGGGTGTGATGTGGCCGACGGTCAGCGACCGGATCAGGTCCACGCCCTGGTAGAGGGGCGTCAACTGGACGACGATGCGCAACGCCTCCGGGTAGGCGTCGAGCGGGAAGAAGGTGCCCGAGAACAGGAACATCGGCAGGACGACCAGCTGGATCAGGTCGAAGTCCTGCCAGGTCTTCATGAACGAGGTAGCGGCCATCCCGACGGCACCGAAGGCGAACCCGAGGAGCAGGGCCGCCGGCACCGCCAGGACGACCCACGGCGTGATCACGAGACCGAAGACGACCATGACGGCCATGAACCCCGCGGCGTAGAGGCCGCCGCGGATCAGCGCCCAGCCGAGCTCACCGAGGGCGATGTCCCCGGGCGACAGCGGCGTCGCGAGGATCGACGCGAACGTCTTGTTGTAGTTGAGCTTGAAGAAGAAATTGAAGGTGCTCTCCATGATCGCGCCGTTCATCGCCGAGCTGGCGAGGAGGGCCGGGGCCAGGAACAACTGGTAGCCGATCTCGATGCCACCGGGCCCCGGAACGGTCCCGACCAGGGCGCCAAGACCGAACCCGATACCCAGCAGGTAGAAGAGCGGCTCGAAGAACCCGGACAGCAGGACGAGCCAGCTGTGCTTGTAGACGTACAGGTTGCGCTCGATCAGGCGCGCCGATCGCCGGCTTCCGAACGCGAACGCAGGGGTGATGCGCAGCGCGATCATCCGCGCACCAGTCGGCGCTCGATGGTCCGGATCATCGCCCAGGTCCCGACCGCGACACAGGCAGCCAGGACCAGCACGTGGACGGCGGCCAGCAACGGATCGTCCAGCAGTGTGCCAAGCGACAGGCCACGCGTCAGCGCCGCGCCGTGGTAGAGCGGCGTGATCCAGGCCACCGGCTGGACCGCGTCCGGCAGTGATTCGACCGGGAAGAACGTCCCGGAGAAGAGGAACAGCGGCGTGATCCCGAAGCGGAAGATCGCCGCGAACCGCTCCGGGGTCTTCTGGGTGGCCGCGAAGGCGGCGATGGGAGCGGCGAAGGCCAGCCCGGTCAACGCGGCCGCGGGGATCGCCAGCACGATGAGCGGCGATTCCGCCGCCCCGAACAGCACGATCACGCCGGTGAACACGGCCGAGATCAGCGTCAGGCGCGCCGCGATCCAGGCCAGGTTGCCCAGCGCGATGTCGCGCGGCGAAATCGGCGTCGCGTACATGGCGTGGAAGATCCTGTTCCAGACCAGTCCGCCCATGATCGGGAAGGTCGCCTCGAACGAAGCCGCCTGCATGGCGGTCGCCGCGAGCAATCCTGGCGCGAGGAAGACCAGGTACGACACCCCGCCGATATCGTCGATGTCCGAGTCGGAGACGTACGACCCCAGACCCAGGCCCATGGCCGTCAGGAACAGGATCGGCGACAGGAACGAGGTGAAGATGCTCGACCGAAACGTTCGTCGGTACTGCAGCCAGCGGTGCTCGAAGACCCGACCGACCGTCGAGCTTCGGCGGGCGACGGGCGAACTGGGGCGGGCGACAGCGGTCATCGTGCCCGTCGCCTAATCGATCAGTGATCGGCCGGTCAGGCGCAGGAAGACGTCCTCGAGCGAGGACCGTCGAACCAGCACCGTTTCCGGCTTCAGGCCACGCTGGTGGACCGCCACGGCGGCCGCTTCGCCGTCATCGGCGTAGAGCAGGATGCGGTCGGGCAGGTGCTCGACCCGCTGGGCGATCCCGTCGAGCTGCCCGTCGAGCGTCTCCGCGATCCCGGGCGCGAAGCGAAGCTCGGTGACCTCTCGGGTCGAATAGCGCTCGATCAGCTTGCGTGGGCTCCCCTCGGCCACGATCTTCGCCTTGTCCATGACGACCAGCCGGTCGCACAGCTGCTCGGCCTCGTCCATGTAATGGGTCGTCAGGACCAGGGTCACGCCGCGCTGCTTGAGCCGGTAGAGCCGGTCCCAGAGCAGGTGGCGGGCCTGCGGGTCGAGGCCGGTGGTCGGCTCGTCGAGCAGGAGCAGCGTCGGCTCGTTGATGAGCGACCTGGCGATCGTGAGCCGCCGCTTCATGCCCCCCGACAGTGGCTCGACCTGGTCGTTGGCCCGTTCGCTCAGCTGGGCGAATTCGAGCAGCTCGTCCGCTCGCCGCCCGACCTCTGACCGGCTCAGGCCGAAGTAGCGGCCGTAGATCGCGAGGTTCTCTCGAACGGTCAACTCGTTGTCGAGGGTGTCCTGCTGGGGCACGACACCGATGCGTGCACGGATCTGCGGGCCGTGCAATGCGGGGTCCATGCCCATCACCTGCAGCCTGCCGTCGCTGATCGGCGAGGTGCACCCGATCATCCGCATCGTCGAGGTCTTGCCGGCGCCGTTGGGACCCAGGAACCCGAACGACTCACCCGCGGCGACGTCGAAATCGATGGCGTCAACGGCGGTGAATTCGCCGAACCGTTTCGTCAGCTTGCGGGCATGGATGAGCGGATTCGAGGGAGTCTCGGGCATGGGGGCGCATGGTACCGCAGGCGGCTTCAGCGAGAAACCTGCTACGCACAGGTAGCAATCTATGTGCTACGATGCGTGGGCCACAAGGGCGTCCCCGGCGCCCGCACAACAGGAGCCAGATCCGCCATGGCCACGATGCCCGAACCCGTCGCCAGGCTGCTCGACGCGGCCCTCGTCGGTGAGCTGACCGTCGTCGACCGTCGCGGCCGTCCGGTTACCTACCCGCTCATCCCGTTGTGGGACGGCGAGAAGGTCTACCTCACGTCGTCGACCCTGTTCAGCCGGAAGCTCGAACACATCCGGGCCGACGCTCGGGTGTCGCTGTCGATCACCGACCCGGTCGCCGTCGGTGGTGCCACGGACCGGGCCACGATCCAGGGCGACGCCAGGGTGATCGAGGAGGATCCGCACGGCGGCTGGGAACGGTTGCTGCCGATCTGGGAGAAGAAGGAACCGTCGATTGTCTACTTTCTCAAGGCGCGCGTGGCCCTGCCGCTGTTCTTCGAGCGAGCCCTGATCGAGATCACCCCGCGGCGCGTCCTCTACTGGGCCGACGGGGACGCGGCGGTCACCCCCGTGGTGGCGACCCTCACCGAGGAGGCCGCGTGATGCGCAGCACACCGGAGATCGACGCCCGGACGGGCCTCGAGAAACTGGCCACCTACCCCTACCAGGTCGCGACCTGGATCGACGAGACCGGCTACCCGGTGAGCGTCGCGGTGGAGGCCCGGATCGATCCTGTCGCGGGAACGGCACGGTTCGCGACGCCGGCGGGCTTCGCCATCCCCACGACCCACGACATCTCGCTCACCGGCTCGCACATTCGGCCGCAGCCCGGCTACGGCTACGACGAGCGCCGGCACGTCACGGTGTGGGGGCCCGGGCTCGTGCGGGACGGCGCCGTCACGATCCGCGGCATGGATGCGTGGGGCTGGGACGAAGCTGAGGTCCCCTTCTTCGAGTACTCGGAACGGTCCGTCGGGAAATCGCGCAAGTACTTCGATGCGCTGTCCGCGGAGCGCGGCACGCCGGTCAAACCCCGTCTGTCATTCGGGTTCCTGACGCTGCGCTCGACGCGGTTGCCGTTCCTGACCGCGACTCTCGTCCCGGTCGTACTCGGCATCGTGGTCGCCGCGCGCCAGGGGTCATTCGACCTCGTGTCCGCGCTGCTGACGATCATCGGCGCGTGCCTCGTGCACCTTGGGCTCAATGTCTCCAACGACGTCTTCGACACGATCCAGGGCGCCGACGACGCCAACGTCACGCCGACCCAGTTCAGCGGCGGTTCCCGGGTCATCCAGTACGGGCTGGTGTCACTCCGGCAGATGGCCGCGTTGTCGACCGGGTTCTACGTGCTCGGCGGGTTGATCGGGCTGGCGCTCGTGGCCACGCGCGGCTCGACCGCGCTCCTCGTGATCGGCGTCGTGGGCATCATCGTCAGCCTTGGCTACACCGCTCCACCGCTCAAGTTCGTCTACCGCGGACTCGGCGAGATCGCCGTGGCGCTCGGGTTCGGGCCGTTCATGCTGGTCGGCGCGTACGTCGTCCAGACCCGCGGCGCGCTGTCCTGGGAGCCGTTCGCCGCCTCCATCCCGGTGGCGCTGCTCGTCGCGTTGATCCTGTACGTCAACGAGATCCCGGACCGCCGAGGCGACGCGTACGCCGGCAAGCGGACGCTCCCCGTCCGGTTCTCGCGCGGTGCCGTGATCGCCGGCTACAACACGGCGGCCGCCGGGGCGTACGTGGCGCTCGTCGCGGCGGTCATCGTGGGGGTGCTGCCCGTGCCGGCGCTCCTGATGCTCCTGACCATCCCGCTTGCGCTCCAGGTATCACGCGGCCTCGAGCCCAACTACGACAACCCGTACGGCCTGATGGCCGTGATGGGTACGAACGTCAAGCTGCACCTGGCGGCCGGGTTGGCGCTGCTCGTCGGTTACGCGGTCGTGCTGATCGCCGGCGCCGTCGCGCCGAACGTGAAGCTGTTCCTGGGCTGACAGATGCGCCGCGATCGCGGCCGAGCGCGAGCTACTCCCCGAGCTCCTCGAGGCGAGCGTCCTGGCCAATCAGGATGAGCTCGTCGGTCGCCTCGACCTTGTCGTCGCGATGCGGGTTGACGGTGACGTTGTTGCCCCGCCGAAGGGCGATCGGGGTGAGCTTGAGCCGATTGACCAGGTCGAGCTCGCGCAGCGTCTTGCCAACGAAGCTCGCGGGGGGATGGATCTTGACGATCCCGAAGCCGGGCGCCACGTCGATGTAGTCGATGACCGAGCGAATGCTGAAGGTATGGCTGACCCGGATCCCCATCTCGCGCTCGGGATGGACCACCCGGTCGGCGCCGACTCGCGAGAGGATCGACCCGTGGAGCCCCGACGACGCCTTGGCGATGACGTTCGCCACGCCCAGGTTCTTGAGCGCCATCGTCGCGAAGATGCTCGCTTCCGTGTTCGAGCTCATCGCCACGATCGCATGCTGGAAATCGCCGGCGCCGACCGCCCGGAGGGCGTCCTCGTCGCTCGCGTCGAGCTGCATCGCATGCGTGACGTCGGGCGCGATGTCGTTGACCAGCGCCTCGCTGGCATCGATCGCGAGAACCTCGTGGCCGAGGGCCATGAGCTCGCGAGCTGCGGCCATGCCAAAACGTCCAAGGCCGATGACAAGGATTGAGTGCTTCATGAGACTCCCAACATATCAACCGATCCGAATCGTCTCCACCGCCGGCCGGTAGGCGATCGGCCGGGCGCGAGCGGTCAGGGCCAGGACCAGGGTGAGTGGCCCCAGGCGCCCCACGAACATGGCCACGATCAGGATGAGCCGGCTCGGGTCCGCGAGGCCCGAGGTGATGCCCGTGGACGCGCCAACCGTCCCGACCGCCGACACGGCCTCGAACAGCAGCTCGACGAAGCCGGCACCGGCCGCCACGATCTCGAGCCCAAGCGCGACGAGGAACAGGACCGCGATCGAGAGCAGGGCGACGGACAGCGCGCGGTAGATCAGGATATGCGGGATCCGGCGGCCAAGCACCTCGGCGGACGGGCGTCCGCGCGCGGTGGATACGATCGCAACGAGCAGGATGCTGAAGGTATTGACCTTGATCCCGCCGGCGGTCGAACCGGACGCCCCACCGATGAACATGAGTGCCATCACGACGAACAGGGATGCCTCCGTGAGGCTGCCCGTGCTGATGGTGCTGAAGCCCGCCGTCCGCAGGGTCACTGCCTCGAACAGCGCGTTGAATGGGCGCTGGACCGGTGCCAGCGCACCCAGGGTCGCCGGGTTGTTCCATTCGAACACGGCGATCGCACCGGTACCGGCGAGCACGAGCGCGAGCGTCGTCAGGAGGACGATCTTCGTCTCGAGCGCAAACCGCTGCCATCGTCGCTTCGCGACGGCATCGCCCACGATCGCGAAGCCGACACCGCCCAACAGGATCAGGACGCCCACCGGCGCCAGGACCCACACATCGTCCGCGTACCCGCTCAGGCTGCTGAAGCGACCCATCAGGTCGAAGCCGGCGTTGTTAAACGCCGACACCGAGTGGAACAGACCCATCCATCCGGCCGACAGCGGCTCCTGACCGCGCGCGGCGAACGCCACGGTCAGGAGGATCGCACCACCGACCTCGGCGATGATGGTGAACGCGGCGATCCGTTTGACCAGCGTCGTCACCGTGCCCAGCTCGGGAACCCCGGTCGACTCCTGGACCATGATCCGGTCACGGAGCCCGGTCCGGCGCCCAACGAGCAGGAACAGGAGCAGCGTCGAGCCGGTCATGAACCCGAACCCGCCAACCTGGATCAGGGTCAGGATCACGGCGTGGCCAAACGGACTCCAGAAGGTGGCAGTGTCGACCACGACGAGCCCGGTGACACACACGGCGGAGGTCGCGGTGAACAGGGCAACCAAGGGCGCGGCCGATGCCCCGTCGGCTGACGAGACCGGGAGTGCGAGGAGGACGGTGCCGACGGCGATCAGGCCGAGGAACCCGAGGATCAGGACGAGCGCGGGCGGCGGCGGGCGGCGAACCGGCTTCTGCTGCCGGACCTCGAATTCGCGCGGCTTGACCAGCTCGACACGGATGCGCCGGTCCCCCGGCCGCCCGCCGGTGCGCATGGTCACAGGCCCAAGGACCGCCGGTACGGGAACACGGAGCGGAGTCTAGCGGCCCCGCCCGGCACTCATGGACCGACGGGGACGACCGACGAGCCAACGGCGGGACGCTGACGAGGAACGCGGAGCTCGAATCGGCGACCCGGGGTTGCCCCGCGGGTCGTTGTCCAGCTGGCGAGGTCCCGGCCTAGACCTCCTTGAATTCGCCCTCGACCGTTTCCTCGTCGGCGGTCTCGCCGGCAGCTTCGGCGCCTTCGCCACCCGCCTCTCCGGTCCCGTCGCCCGTTCCGTCGCCACCGGCGCCGGCCGCCGAGGCCGCCTGGTAGGCTGCCGTTGACACGCGCTGGAGCGTCTCGGCGAGGGCCGTCATCCCGGTCTTGACAAGTTCGATGTCGGAGCCCTTGAGGGCTTCGCGCAGCGACTCGATCCGGTTCTCGGTTTCGACCTTGTCCTCTGAGGAGACCTTGTCGCCGAGGTCCTTGAGGGTGCGCTCGGCCTGGAAGCTGAGCGCCTCGGCCTGGTTGCGGGTTTCGACCGCCTCGCGTCGCTGGCGGTCCTCGTCGGCATGCTCCTGAGCGTCGCGGACCATCTCGTCGACCGCGCTTTTGTCGAGCATCGACGAAGCCGTGATCCGGACCTGCTGCTCCTTGCCGGTCGCGCGGTCCTTGGCCTTCACGTCGAGGATCCCGTTGGCATCGATGTCGAAGGTGACCTCGATCTGCGGGATGCCGCGTGGGGCCGGCGGGATCCCGTCGAGGATGAACCGCCCGAGCGTCTTGTTGTCGGCCGCGAAGTCGCGCTCGCCCTGGAGGACGTGGATCTCGACCTGGTTCTGGTTGTCCGACGCCGTCGAGAAGACCTGAGACTTCGAGGTCGGAATGGTCGTGTTCCGCTCGATCAGCTTGGTCATCACGCCACCGAGCGTCTCGATCCCGAGGGACAGCGGGGTCACGTCGAGGAGCAGGACGTCCTTGACGTCGCCGGCCAGGACACCCGCCTGGATGGCGGCACCGATCGCCACCACCTCGTCGGGATTGACGCCCTTGTGGGGTTCCTTGCCCCCGAACATCTTCTTGACCGCCTCGACCACGGCCGGCATCCGGGTCATGCCACCGACCAGGATCACCTCGTCGATGTCAGCGGGCTTGAGGCCGGCGTCCTTGAGCGCGGCCTTGACCGGGCCCTCCGTCTTGGCGACCAGGTCGGCGACCAGGTCGTCGAGCTTGGCCCGTGTCAACGACACGACCAGGTGCTTGGGACCGGTCGCGTCCGCCGTCACGTACGGCAGGTTGATCTCGGTCGTGGACGTCGAGGACAGCTCGATCTTGGCCTTCTCCGCGGCCTCCTTGAGCCGCTGGAGCGCCTGCTGGTCCTTGCCCAGGTCGATCCCCTGGTCCTTCTTGAACTCGGCGAGCAGCCAGTCGATCACCCGCTGGTCGAAGTCGTCACCGCCGAGGTGGGTGTCGCCGTTGGTGGCCTTGACCTCGAAGACGCCCTCGCCCAGCTCCAGGATGGAGATGTCGAACGTGCCGCCACCCAGGTCGTAGACCGCGATCTTCTCGTCGTGCTTCTTGTCGAGGCCGTACGCAAGGGCCGACGCCGTCGGCTCGTTGATGATCCGCTTGACCTCGAGCCCGGCGATCCGGCCGGCGTCCTTCGTCGCCTGGCGCTGCGTGTCATCGAAGTAGGCCGGCACCGTGATGACCGCCTCGGTCACCTTCTCGCCGAGGTACGCCTCAGCGTCTGTCCGCAGCTTCTGCAGGATCATCGCGCTGATCTCGGGCGGGGTGTAGTTCTTGTCGTCGCCGACCTTGACCAGCACGCCGTCGCTCTTGCCGTCCTTCTCGACCTTGTAAGGGACGAAGTCCTTGGAACGCTTGACCTCCGGGTCGTCCCAGCGGCGGCCCATGAAGCGCTTGATCGAATAGACGGTGTTGGCCGGGTTGGTGACCGCCTGGCGCTTGGCCAGCTGGCCAACCAGGCGCTCGCCCGTCCTGGTGAAGGCGACGACGGACGGGATCGTCCGGCCACCCTCGGCCGATGGAATGACGGTCGGTTCGCCGCCCTCCATCACGGCGACGACGGAGTTCGTCGTGCCCAGATCGATGCCGATGATCTTGCCCATGTCGCGTGTTGCTCCTTAGTTGGTGTACGGGGGTCGCGTTGCGGAGTCGGTAGGTTCAGCGGGATCAGCGTCGTCGGTATCCGCGGCGACGGCCACGAGGGCGGGGCGCAGGACACGATCGCGCAGTCGGTAGCCGCGTCGGACCTCGTCCACGATCTCGCCCTCGGCGCGGCCGGTATTGGGGACGTTGGCGATCGCTTCGTGCTCGCGCGGATTGAACGGCTTGCCCGCGTCGGCTTCGATCGGGGTGACACCTTCGCTCTCGAGCAGCTGGCGGAGCTTTCGATCGATGGCGGCGATGCCTTCGAACCACGCGTCCTGCGAGACGGATGCCGGACGCGCCTCGATGGCCCGATCGAAGTCGTCGGCCAGGACGAGCACCTTTCGAATGAGATCCTCGCCGGCCAGGCCCAGGTCGCGCATCCGCTCCTCGGCCGTGCGCCGCCGGAAGTTCTGGAACTCGGCGCGCTCGCGCTGGAGCGCCGTCAGGTACTCCTCGCCTTCGTTGCGTGCCGCCTCGAGATCGCCGGTCAGCTTCTCGATCTGGGCGACCAGGGCGGCCGGCGAGATGTCGATGGCGTCTGCGCGCTCCTGGGCGCGGGTGCGTCGGCGCTCAGGCATAGAGGTGGTCCACCAGCTCGTTCATCAGACCGGACACGAACCGGACCGTGCCGATCGCCTGCGAGTAGGACATCCGGGTGGGACCGAGCACGCCGACGACGCCGATGCCCCGCCCTGGCCGGCCGTACGGGGCGAGCACGAGCGAGACGTCCTGCATCTCGAGCGGCTGGTTCTCGTGGCCGATGAAGACCTGGATCCGGCCCGCCCCGGCGACATTGCCGACGAGTTCGCCCAGGTAGGCCCGGTTCTCGAGGGCGGAGAACACCCGTCGCAGCTTGTCGCTCTGGGCGAATTCGGGCGCTTCCATGACGTTGAGCAGGCCGTCGCTGAAGACCTCCTCGATTGCCGCGGCGTCGTACTCCTTGACGATCTGGACGATCCGCTCCCCGACCCGGTGGGCGAGGCGGTGGACTCGTTCATCCACGCCCAGGCCGTCGAGCCGGTTCGCCGCCCGCGCGCCGGTCAGGTCGACCAGGCGCTCGTTGAGGAGGGCGGCGACCTGGTTGAGCGTCGGCTGATCGATCGGCTCATCACCATCGAGCGCGATCACCGCCTGTTTGATCGAGCCCTCGCGGAGGACGAGGATCAGGCTCGCCATGCGTTCGTTGATCGCGACGAGGTCGATCCGACGGATATGCGCGTCGCGCGGCTTGGCCGGGGTGGCGAGACCGGCCGCGCGGGTCAGGGACGCCAGGGTCGTGGCCGCGAGCCGGAACCACTGCTCGCTGGCAAACTCGACCTGGCCAAACTGGTGGCGGATCATCAGCTGTTCGACGGCGGGGAGCGGCACAACCTCCGCGATCGACTCGACGAAGAAGCGGTACCCGGCGTCGGTGGGGATCCGACCGGCCGACGTGTGTGGGTGGGTCAGCAGTCCGTTGGCCTCGAGCTCGGCGAGGATGTTGCGGACGGTCGCGCTGGACACACCGAGGCCGTACCGCTCCACCAGCGCCATGCTGCCGACCGGTGTCGCGGTGGTGACGTATTCCTCGATGACGGCCCGAAGGATCGCCTGCGCGCGGAGGTCCAGGGGGCCGATGGGGCGGCG
>JBBEBJ010000240.1:0-1599 GCA_040882425.1 Chloroflexota bacterium
CGATCGATGCGGAAGGGCTCGAGGTCGACCGACGCGGCGCGATCGGTGGCCAGCTCGGACAATGCCCGGCCGATCAACGACGCGAACTTGAACGCGTGAGCGGCGCCCAGCGCGACCAGGATGTTGGGATGGCCCGGCACCGCGTCGATCACGAAATCACGGTCGGGCGTGAGGGTATAGAGGCAGGTCTTGACCTTGAAGACCGAGCCCTTCGCGCCCGGGAGCACCCGATTGACGAAGGCCTCGAGCCGGGCCAGCGCGGCCTGGTCGGGCTCAAACGTCCGCCCGTCCGCGGTCACGATCTGGCCGCCGATGTCCTCGGCGACCTTCGGCCCGGCCTCACCGAAGGTCGGGAACCCGTAGAAGGACGGCACGTCGGACCAGATCCAGGCAGGGAACCGGCCGATCTCGAACGGCGCCGGATCGATCGGATCGACGTAGACGACCTGTTCCCGGGTCACGACCAGGGGCAACTGGCGACCGAGTGGTCCGAGGAGCGTGTTCGTCCAAGCGTCCGCGGTCAGGATCGCCCGGGTTGCGCGGTGGACCCGTCCGCCCACCGTGACCTCGACACCGCCACCGGCGGACCGGACGGAGCTGACCCGCGCCCCCTCCACCAGTGTCGCGCCACGCGATCTCGCCAACCGGACGTGGGCGGCGTTGGCCCGAGCTGCCGCGCAGATCCCCGTGTCGGCCTGATGGATGACATCAACGTCGTCGGGCAGGCGAAATTGCGGCCAGCGATGCATCGTCTCCGCCGCGTCGAGCCGCTCGAAGGGGACGCTCGCGGCCGTCATGGCCATCGCGTAGTCGTCGAGGGGGGCGATCGACCCGGCCGGCGCGATATCGAGGCCGCCCGTCCCGATCACGAGC
Organism: Chloroflexota bacterium; assembly: GCA_040882425.1. Classification (GTDB taxonomy): domain Bacteria; phylum Chloroflexota; class Limnocylindria; order Limnocylindrales; family CSP1-4; genus SPCO01. Next base: position 874 of record JBBEBJ010000240.1, read on the forward strand.
TCGTCACCCGAATCGCGCTCGACGTCCGCCCACACCGCGTAGGCCTCGCGCGCGAGCCGAACGTAGCCTTCGGTGTGGTACGAGAGACGGATCAGCCGCGAGTGGTCCTGCGAAGCCCCTCGGTCATGGCCGATTGCGAACTGCTCGAAGCCCAGGACGGACGCCCCTGCCCGGGAGAGCCAGTAGGCAGCGGCACTGCCCAGGCCACCCAGCCCGACCACGATGACATCGGCATCGGGCGACCCGACCCGACCGTCAACCATCGCGCGCGATCTCGGCCACTCGGCGCTCGACGAAGACATCCAGCGCCTCCCGCGTACCCGCGTCCATCGGCGGCGGCGTGTACTCGGCAAGGAGCCGCTTCCATATCCCGTTCGCCCGCTCGGTCGCCGTCCGGGCTCCATCCTCGGACCAGGTCTCGAAGTTCCGCCAGTCGGAGAGCATCGGCCGGTAGAAGGCGGTCTCGTAGCGCTCGAGCGTGTGGGCCGAGGCGAAGAAGTGCCCGCCCGGCCCGACCTCGGCGATGGCGTCGAGCCCCAGCTCGGCAGCATCCACCACGACGGGCCGTAACACCTCTGCCATCTGTTGCAGGAGTTCGGCGTCGAGCACGAGCTTCTCGAACGACGCGGTCAGGCCGCCCTCGAGCCAACCGGCGGCGTGATAGACGAGGTTGGCGCCGCCCAGCACGCATCCCCACAGCGACATCTCGCTCTCGTAGGCCGCCTG
>JBBEBJ010000241.1:0-1582 GCA_040882425.1 Chloroflexota bacterium
CGGCCGGGACTCAGCGGCCGCTCCCCGACGAAATCGTACGGCTGCAACGAGAAGCTACCCGCCGGGCCGGACGCTTCGACCCGCATGAAGCGGTACGCGACCGGCAGCTCGCGGTACTCGCTCAAGGCACCGCTGGCGATCGGGCCGAACGCCACCGGTTCCTGCTCGGAGGTCGGGACGTACACCTGAACCTCGTCGAGATCGGCACCCGTGGCGTTCTGGACCCGAACCTCAGGCATCAGCGACTCATGCCAGGAAGTCGATCCCGGCGCTGATGAAATCCATCCGGCGCTGCGCGGCCGTACCCGCGCCCGTGGTCACGCCAATCGAGATTCCGGAACCCCAGAAGACGTCGGGCTTGTGCGGAACGCCAAAGACGGCGAACGGCAGGCTGCCCGACAGGTTCACCGCCTGGTGGGCGATGATCCGGGACGAGCCGTCGTAGATGTGAACGTCGCGCACGACGGCCGTCGGCCCACCGGTGACCAGCCGCAGCATCGCCCGAGCAAAGGCGAGGCGATTGCCGCTGACGATGACCGGCGTCGGGATCGAGAAGTGATACCAGTTGGTCGTGTTCTGCTTCCCGACCACCCTCGTGAAGAACCCGAAACGGATGATCGAATCCACATTGCCGTCGAGCTCGACGTGGAGATCGGTCCCGTGCTGCCACATCGCGTGTGCGATCGCGAAGCCACCGTACAGGCTTGTGATCCCAGCGATGTCGTCACTGTGGAGGGTCCGCTGTGGCCCGCCGTAGAAGGGCGCCATCAGGGCTCCCGAGACGGATGAGTGGCCCAGCCCGAGCGAGTGCCCGAACTCGTGGGCGGCGACCGTGACGAGATCGAACCGGCCCGCGGGCGAGGGTACCGTGACTGTCCAGGTCTCCGCATCGTCGAAGTGGGCATCGCCCATGATCGGCGTTACTGGTGCCGGCGGGATCGAAGGGTAGAAGGCGTGGGCGAGGACGCCGCTCGGGCCATCGAACGGGAAGCCGTCACCGTGGTCGCCGCTGACGAACCTGATGATGATCTCCGGTCCTCCAGATATGGCCACCCGATTGAACCTCAGGGGCGTGTAGGCCGCCCACATCGCAAGCGACTGCTCGACTGCCAGTGTGGCGTCCGCAGCGGAGATGTCGCCCGAGAAGTTCTGGAACGCGTATCGGAGGTTGTTGGTCGCCCATTTTCGACCCGTCGTCGTGAACTCGTCCAGCGGTGTTGGGTCGGCGTTGCTACATCGCGGCTGGTTCATCTTCGCGGCCGTCGCCTCGTCAACGACGCCGGTCACCGGTAGTCCGGCGAACTTCTGGAAGTGGCGGATCGCGTCTGCCGTCGCCGCGTCCATGGTGCCCTTCTTGGCGGGCTTCGGTCGGCCCTCGAGCGCCGCAAGGTCGTCCCCCCGGGCCTCCGGGAATCGCGGCGCGCCAAAGACCTCGCGGTCCGGGTCGCTGGTGGCCAGGTACCCGAATCGCTCGAGGTACTCCTGCACGGCGACGACCGGTGCGCCCGTCGCATCCTTCTTCAGATTGGCAGCGATCTCTTGTCGGCCGGCCATGAGCGTCCCTCCTGCGTGGGAGTGCCCC
>JBBEBJ010000242.1:0-49840 GCA_040882425.1 Chloroflexota bacterium
CGCCGAGCGAGCGCATCTGGTCGGTCAGGTTGAGCTCGGTTGTCGTTCCCGACTGGACGCAGATCGTGGCGCCCTCGAGATCCTCGAGCGTCGTCGCGCCTGTCGCGCTCGGCGCCATCATCCCCTGGCCGTCGTAGAACGTCGTCGGACCGAACAGGCCCCAGGCGGTGTCCCGACTGACCGTCCAGGTCGTGTTGCGGATGAGGACGTCGACCTCGCCGGTCTGCAGGGCGGTGCCCCGTTCGTCGGCCGTCAGTGGGCGGAACTCGACGGCCTCCGCGTCACCGAGTACCGCCGCGGCGATGGCCCGGCAGAAGTCGGTGTCAAAGCCCGACCACTCGCCGGTCCCTTCCTCGAGGAAGCTGAACCCGGGGAGCCCGCCGTTGACGCCGCAGATGAGCTGTCCACGGCTCTGGACGTCGGCCAGGCGCCCCGACGTCGCTGCCGGACTGGCCGTCTCGGCCGGGCTCGCGGTGGCCTCGACGCTGGGTCCTGGCGACGACTCCGCGGTGCTGACCGGCGAGGGAGTCGGCCCCGGCTCACACGCCGCGGCGAACAGGGCGAACAGCAGCATAACGACGAATCCATTGTGCGTGCGAACCGGCCTGCGCATGGGACGCCACCTCCGCGTGTTGGTCACGACTCGTAGGTCTACCGGTTGCGCGGGGTCACTGGGTCGCCGACGAGCCGCCACTCAGGTCCACCCGGACGGTGCCGAGTGGTATTGCCGCCATACTAGCGCCCGAGGGAAGGGGTTCGGCGAGCGCCGAGGACCTTCGATTGTCGCTCCGGAACGGCCTATGCTATCCTCCCGCTTCGGCCGTGCCGGGTCCTCGTGTCGCCGCGCCGGTCGTCAGACAGTCGGTAACGAAGGGGATTGACCATAGCTCGAGACCTGCGCGTAAACCAGATGATCCGGATCCCACAGGTCCGGGTGGTCGACGAAGAAGGTGCCCAGCTGGGCGTGATGCCCACGCCGCGGGCGCTCGAGATGGCGCAGGAGCGAGGTCTGGATCTCGTCGAGGTCGCCCCGATGGCGTCCCCACCGGTGGTCAAGTTCCTGGATTTTGGCCAGTACAAGTACGAGCTGACAAAGCGGGAGAAGGAAGCCAAGCGCAAGCAGCGGTCGGTGACCTTCAAGGAGGTTCGCCTCTCGCCCAAGATCGGAGTCGGTGACTTCGACACCAAGGTGAACCGGGCGATCGAATTCCTCGAGGATGGCGATCGGATCAAGGTGACCGTCCGGTTTCGCGGACGCGAGCTGACCCACCCGGAGCTCGGTCGGAACCTCATCTCGAGGTTCGCGGATCGGGTCAAGGATCACGGGATCCCGGAACGGACCCCACTGCTCGAGGGCAAGTCGATGCACATCACGATGGCGTCGACCCACAAGCCCAAGGGCCACGAAGGTCCGCCACCAAAGGGCGGCGACGGTGGGGCAATCCGGGAGGCGACCCCCGCACCGGCCACCACGGCAGGAGCGGCAGGACCACCGGCGGCCGCGCCGGCGAGCGAAGCCCCGGCAGCAAAGGCCGCGCCGGCCAGGCCCGTCGCGGCGAAATCGGCACAGGCCCCGGCGACGGAGGCGACGGCGAAGGTGACGGAGGCCTCGGCTCCGGTCGCGGCGGCCAGGTCAGAATCGAAGAGCACGAACGACAAGACGCCGGCGCCGGAGCCGGTTCGAACTGGAGAGTGAGGCCAGAGTGCCCAAGATCAAGAGCCACAAGGCGGCCCAGAAGCGGATCGGCGTGACCGGCAGCGGCAAGTTCATCCGCGTCAACGCCTGGAGTGGCCATCACCTCGAGATCAAGTCGTCCCGGCGGACCCGGCGCTACGCCGGCAAGTCGCTGATCGGGCCCGTGCACGCCAGGCAGGTCCGTCGCCTGCTGCCGTACCTCTAGGAGCAGGTCAACCTCATGTCACGAGTCAAGCGGGGCGTCACGGCCCACAAGCGCCACAAGCGCCTCCTCAACGACGCCGAGGGCCGCAAGGGCGCGAAATCGCGTCTGATCAAGCCGGCCCGCGAGGCCCTGCTCCACGCGCTCTCGTACGCGACGCGCGATCGGAAGCAGCGAAAGCGCCAGATGCGCGAGCTGTGGATCGTCCGGATCAACGCCGCCGCCCGCCAGAACGGCCTGACCTACGGCCAGTTCATTGCCGGTCTCAAGAAGGCCGAGGTCGAGATCGACCGCAAGATCCTGGCCGATCTCGCGATCCGCGATGCTGCAACGTTTGGGCGCATCGCCGAGCTCGCCAAGGGCGCCTAGCGGGCGGCCGTCAGGCGTCCGCGATATCCCTTCGGAGGACCGAGGCGACGCCCCCGCGAGCCATCAGCCCGACGATTTCCTCGACGTCCTGGACAGTCGAGGGCTCGTGATTCACGGCCCACCCAACGCGACGCAAGGAACCACGTGGACCTCGCCGACCTGACCCGTGACCTCGAGACACTGCGCGCCGATGCCCTGGCATCGATCGAGGGTGCCCCGGACACGGCCAGCCTCGACGCGCTCGAGCTCGACGTGCTCGGCAAGAAGGGTCGGCTGACGACCATCCTGCGCGGCATCGGGGCGCTGCCCGCCGAGGATCGTCCCAAGGTCGGCGCCGCGGCGAACACCGTCCGCGTCGCGGTGGAAGCCGCCCTCGCCGATCAAGGTCGGGCGTTGCGCGGCTCGGAGCTTGAGACCCGGCTGGCGGCCGAGGCCGTGGACGTCACGACGCCCGGACGGCCGGTTCGCCGCGGATCGCTCCATCCGAGCATCGAGGCGATGCGCGAGATCGCCGAGATCTTCGAACAGTTCGGGTTCGTGACCTACGAGAGCCCCGAGATCGAGGACGACCGGACAAACTTCCAGATGCTCAACATCCCGCCCGACCATCCGGCCAGGGACCTGTGGGACACCCTGTACGTCGATGTCGAGGGCATGCTGCTGCGGACCCACACCTCGCCCGGCCAGATCCGGGTCATGCATGCGGAGCGCCCGCCGATCCGTGCCCTCCTCCCGGGACGCTGCTTCCGCTACGAGGCGATCGACGCGAGCCACGGTTCGGAGTTCTTCCAGGTCGAAGGCCTGATGATCGACGAAGGCACGACGATGGCCGATCTGAAGGGCCTGCTCGACCAGTTCGCCAAGGCCATGTTCGGGGCCGACAAGCGGACCCGCTTCCGACCTGGCTATTACCCCTTCACTGAACCGTCCGTGGCGTTCGACGTCGAGTGCCTGGTCTGCGGCGGATCCGGTTGTCCGGCCTGTAAGCGGAGCGGCTGGATGACGATCCTGGGCGCCGGAATGGTCCACCCGGTCGTGCTCCAGTACGGTGGGCTGGATCCGGAGCGCTACCAGGGGTTCGCGTTCGGGATGGGGCCCGAGCGGATCAAGATGCTCAGGCACGGGATCACGGACCTGCGGCTGTTCCTGGAGAACGACCTGCGCTTCCTGGAACAGTTCCGATGAGGGTGCCGCTGTCCTGGCTCCGCGACTACATCGACCTCCAGCTCACGCCGGCGCAGCTGGCCGAGCGGCTGACCCTCCTGGGCATGGAGGTCGAGGCCATCGAGGCCTGGGGTGGCGAATGGGACGACGTCGTGGTCGGCGAACTGCTCTCGGTCGAGCGTCATCCACGCGCGGATCGCCTGTCGCTGACGCGGGTCAACGTCGGGTCCGGCGAGCCGCTCGAGATCGTCTGTGGTGCCACCAACATCGCGGCCGGCCAGCGGGTGCCGGTCGCCCTGCCCGGAGCGGTGTTGCCAGGAAACCGCCGGATCGAGCGGACCGAGAAGATGGGCGCGACCAGCAACGGGATGCTCTGCTCCGGCGACGAGCTGCGCCTGACAGGTGACGCCGACGGGATCCTGATCCTGCCGGCCGACGCGCGCATCGGCGCACCACTGGCCGAGCTCTACGGTGACACCGTGCTGGACGTGGACGTCAAGCCCAACCGGGGCGATGCCCTTTGCCTGGTCGGCCTCGCGCGCGAGGTATCCGCGGTGACAGGCGCTCCGGTGCGCTTCCCCGAGACCGAACCGCCGGAAACGGGCGACCGGATCGAGGACCACCTCCGGGTGGACGTGGCGGAACCGGCGCTCTGTTCTCGCTTCGTCGGACGGTGGGTCAGCGACGTGCGGGTCGCGCCGTCCCCGGAGCTGATCCAGATGCGGCTGATCGCCGCCGGCCAGCGGCCGGTCAGCAACGTTGTCGACGTCAGCAACTACGTCATGCTCGAGCTCGGCAAGCCGATCCATACGTTCGATGCCGCCGCCGTGCATGACGGGCGGATCGTGGTTCGGCTCGCCACGGTGGGGGAGCGGCTCGAGACCCTCGACCACGTGGGCCGCGAGCTGGAGCCCGAGACGCTGGTGATCGCCGATCCGACGGGACCCATCGGGATCGCCGGGGTGATGGGCGGCGCGACCTCGGAGATCGGCGACAGCACGACCAATGTGGTCATCGAATCGGCCATCTTCGACCCGGTCAGCATCCGGCGGACCGCGTTCCGGTACGGGCTGCGCTCGGAGGCAAGCCTGCGCTTTGAGAAGGGCCAGGAACATCGCCTGGCCCGGATCGGGGCGGACCGGACGGCGAGGCTGATCGCGGAGTGGGCTGGCGGTCGCGTCGCGGCCGGTGTGGTGGACACGAACCCGGTTGAGCCGCCGCCGGTGCGCGTGGCCTTTCGCCCGGAGCGGGTCAACCGCCTCCTCGGCGTCGACCTGCCGATCACCGAGCAGCGCGACCTCCTGGCGCGCGTCGGCGTCACGACCGCACCCGCACCCGCCGGGACGCGGATCACCGTGTCCGCCGAACCGAATCCGCTCGAGATCGATCCGGGCGACGCCGAGACGGTCGTCGCCACGATCCCCACCTGGCGGCGCGACCTGGCGATCGAGGCGGACGTGACCGAGGAGGTCGCGCGGGTCCGCGGGTATGACGTCGTGCCGGAGCTCCTGCCCCACACGCCGATGCCCCACTACCGCAACTCACCGCTGCGACTGCGCCATCTCGCCCGCGAGACGCTGGCCGGCGCCGGGCTGACGGAGGCGGTGACCTACGCCCTGGTGTCACCGGCCATGGTCGAACGCTTCGGGCCGCTCGACGACCCAGCCGTCCCCGGCGAAGGTGAGGCCGGTGGACGCCCGGTGACCCTGACCAACCCGCTTTCGAGCCAGCACTCGGTCATGCGTCAGAGCCTGCTCGGGAGCCTGCTCGAGGTCGTCTCGATCAACCTGCGCCACGGCCGGCCGGACGTGGCGATCTTCGAGATCGGCAAGGGGTATGGCGCAACCGACGACGGTGGCTCGACCCACGAGTGGTGGCGCCTCGGGCTGGCGCTCACCGGTCCGGCCGAGATCCCCGCCTGGAACCGCCCGTCGCGTCCGTACGACCTCGATGACGCCAAGGGCGTGCTGGAGCTGGTGGCACGACGCCTGCGTCTCCCGATCCCCCGGTACGCGGCGCTCACGGACGACCCGCGGTTTCACCCAGGGCGCGCGGCGCGGGTGACGGCCGGCGATGCGCTCGCTGGTCGCATCGGCTCGCTCCACCCTGCGCTTCTCGACGAGCTCGAGCTGCGGGCCGAGGACGTGATCGTTGCCGAGCTCGCGATCGCCGGGCTGTCGGGCGGCCAGCCGATGGTCCCGCGGAGCGCCACGCCGTCGCGCCATCCGGTCGTGGATCGGGACCTGGCGGTGATCGTCGCGGAAGCGCGCCACGCGGCCGACGTCGAGGACAGCATCCGGCGCCACGGCGGTCCGCTCCTGCGATCCGTCGTCCTGTTCGACATCTACCGCGGTCGTCCGCTGGGCGACGGCGACAAGAGCCTGGCATATCGGCTCGCCTTCCAGGCGGACGATCGAACGCTGACGGAACCCGAGATCGATGGTGCGATCGATGCCGTGACCGCCGGGCTGGGGACCGACGTGGATGGTCGGCTCCGAACCTGACCGCATCAGACCCGCCACAGCGGTGGGATTCCCTTGCCGCCGCAGGATGGCCGCTGCTACCCTTGCGCGGCTCCGGCGAGGGCTCAAGCCGGGAGCGCTGACCATGGAGGCAGATGCGTGAACCTCGGGGAGTTCCTGGGCGGGATCGGAACCGTCGACCTGCTCATCATGCTGTACTTCATCGGGTTCTTCGTCCTCGGCTTCGCCCAGGGGACGATCCGCCGGGTGATCGGGCTCGGGTCGATCCTCTTCTCGTTCCTCTTCGCCGCCAGCCTGTCCAGCACGCTCGGCTCGTTCCTGGCTGACCACTGGACGCAGTTCGTCCGCGAGTACAGCTACATGATCGGGTTCGGGACGGTGTTCGCGGCCTCGGCGATTGCCCTGGCCCTCATCTCCCAGAGCTACTACAAGCCGCAGCAGCTGTTCCAGAAGGCCCGCTTCGCCGACGAGATCCTCGGCGGCATCCTCGGCATCGTGCAGGCGGCCCTGATCTTTGGCGCGGTCCTGGTCATCCTTGACTCGTTCTTCCTGATCCCCGGCATCCCGCCCGATCCCCAGGAGCTGCCGTTCCTGCGTGACTTCTGGAACGGTATCAACGACACGCAGTTCGCCGTGTTGTTCCGCAACTCGGTCATTCCGGCCGCCTTCGTGCTGTTCGGCCTGTTCGTGCCCGAGAACATCAAGCGCTTCTACCCGTTCCGCTGACGCCACCCGAGAGCCTCGACCGCGCGGTCCTGGACCGGGCCATCCTCGCCGGCCCAACCGTCGAGGCCGGGCGCGCGCTCCTCGGGTCGGTGCTCGTCCGTGACGACGCGACAGGCCCGCGGGTCGGGCGGATCGTGGAGGTCGAGGCGTACATCGGCGAAGCGGACCAGGCGTCGCATGCCCGGTTTGGCCGCACGGCCCGCAATCGAGTCATGTTCGGGCCTCCCGGTCACGCCTACGTGTACCTTGTCTACGGGATGCATGCCTGTCTGAACGTGGTCACCGAGCCCGACGATGTGCCGGCCGCGTTGCTGATCCGGGCGGTCGAGCCGCTCGACGGGCTCGAGCGGATGCGCGCCGATCGGGTCGCCCGGGCCGGTGCCAACCGACGGGTGACGCCGACCGATCGTGCGGCTGCCGACGCCGCCGGGCGGATCGCCGGGCTGGCCGATCACCGCCTTGCGAGCGGCCCGGGCCTGGTCGCGGCGTCGTTCGGGCTCGATACCACGTGGACGGGCGCCGACCTGTGCGACCCGGCCTCGCCCCTTCGACTGGAGCTCGCACCGCCCGCTGGCGGCGGTCTACCATCGGAGCACATCCGGGCGACCCCTCGGATCGGGATCGGCTACGCGGGCGAGCCGTGGACGTCGCGCCCGTGGCGGCTCTGCCTCGCAGGCCACCCGTCGGTGTCCGGGCCGCCGGGCGCCCGCTGACCGCCCGATGGACCTTCGCTCGGCCGTCCTCCTGGAGTATCCGGCCGTCCGCGCCCGGCTGGCCGAGACCACCTCGTTCCCGCCGTCGCGCCACCTCGCCGAGACCCTCGAGCCGTCGGCCGACCCGGTGATCGTCGGTCGGGGTCTCGACGAGACCGACCAGATGCGGTCGCTGCTCGAGGAGCGGCCGGGCGTCGGGATCGGGGGCGCCCACGACATCGGGCCCGCCATCGAGCGCGCGGCCCGGGGCGGTCGCCTGGAACCGGCCCAGTTCCTGGAGATCGCGGATACGCTCGATGCCACGTCCCGGCTGGCGACGACCCTCGCCGACGAACGCCGGCCGCTCCTCCGCGACCTCGGCCCGGAGCTCCACGCCCTGCCGGCGCTTCGCTCGACCCTGGCCCGCAGCTTCGACCCGGTCGGCGAGCTCCTCGACACCGCCTCGCCGCGGCTGGGCGGCCTGCGTGCCGCCGTCCGGGTCGCGTACGACCGGCTCCGCCGGCGCCTGGACGCCCTCGTCGGGGCCGAGCTCGGCAGCGCCCTCCAGGAACCGATCGTCACGTTGCGCAACGGCCGTTACGTGGTCCCGGTCAAGGCCGAGGCTCGAGGTCGGGTCAAGGGCATCGTCCACGACGCGTCGGGCAGCGGCCAGACCCTGTTCATCGAGCCGCTTGTCGTCGTCGAGCTCGGCAACGCGTGGCGCGAGGCGCAGGTCGCCGAAGGCGAGGAGGTCGCGCGCATTCTCGACGAGCTCTCGGCCTTCGTCGCGGCGAATGCGGCCGACCTCCGTGAGACCCTCGGGGCGCTGGCGCGCTTCGACCTCTGGGCGGCCAAGGCGGCCCTGTCCTCGGAGATGAACGCCTCGCGCGCGGAGACCGTGGAACGGTTCGAGGTCGAGCTCCTGTCGGCCCGCCATCCGGGCCTGACGGGCCGCGTCGTACCGATCGACATCCGGCTCGGCGATGGATACACGGCGCTGGTCGTGACCGGTCCGAACACCGGTGGCAAGACGGTGACGCTGCGGACGCTCGGCCTGCTGAGCCTGATGCACCAGGCCGGGTTGCACGTGCCCGCGGCACCCGGCAGCCGGTTGCCCATCTGGCGCGACGTGTTCGCGGACATCGGCGACGAGCAGTCGATCGCCCAGTCACTGTCCACCTTCTCCGGCCACCTCCGCTCGATCATCAGGATCGTCGAGTCGGCGGGTCCGGGGACCCTCGTCCTGCTCGACGAGCTCGGCGCGGGCACCGATCCGACCGAGGGATCCGCCCTCGCCCAGGCGCTCCTCGACCACTTCATCCGGGCCGGCGCCCTCGTGGCGGCGACGACCCACTACGCCGAGCTCAAGGCCTACGCCCACACCACGACAGGTGTTCGAAACGCCGCGGTCGAGTTCGATCTCGAGACGCTTTCGCCGACCTATCGGCTCACGATCGGGCTGCCCGGCGGCAGCCAGGCGTTCGCGATCGCCGAGCGTCTCGGTCTCGACGAGGCGATCGTCGACGACGCACGCTCGAGGTTGACCGAATCGCAGCGGTCGTTCGAGGCGACCCTGGCCGCGATCCGCACAACCGAGGGTGAGACGAGCGACGCGCTCGACCGGGCCAGGGCGGCCGAGCTGCGGTCGGTCGAGCAGCTCCGGATCGCCGAGGAGGAACGCCGCCGAGCCCGACGCGAGCGCGACGAGGCGGTGCAGGCCGCGCGGGCCGCCGCCGAACGGATCGTCGAGGACCTTCGTGCGGAGGTCGACCAGGCGCGCCTGGCGCTGGAGCGCGAGACGTTGACCGCGACCGCGCTCGACCAGGCGATCAGCGAGGCGGAGGCCAGCCTCGAACGGCTGCCGGCCACCGAGCCCGTTCCCGTGCCCGAGCCGATCGAGACGCGGAGCTGGCGACTCGGCGAGCGCGCGCGCAGCCGATCGGGCGGCTGGGAAGGGAGGATCGCGGCGCTCGAGCGGGGAGGACGACGCGCGACGCTCGAGGCCGGCGGGATGCGGGTCACCGTGGACGTGGATGACCTCGTCCTCGCCGTGGGCGGCGAGGTGCCCCCTGCGGAGGCCACGGCCGAGGCCGCACCGAACACGAACGCGTCGGCCCTGCGGCTCGATCGAGCGAGGCACGTCGCGTCGTCGCTCGACCTGCGGGGTGCGCGCGTCGAGGAGGCGCTCGAGGCGCTGAGCCGCTACCTCGACGACGCCGGTCTGGCCGGCCTGAACAAGGTGCTGATCATCCACGGCATGGGCACGGGTGCGCTCCGCGACGCCGTTCGCGCCGAGGCGTCCGGCCATCCGTTGGTCCGCTCGCTCCGCCCCGGGGAGCGCGGCGAGGGTGGCGACGGCGCAACGATCGTCGAGCTGTAGCCGGGATCGCGGCCAGCCACAGCTAGCTGCAGCCGGGAGCCCTGTCGCGTTCGCGGAACCGCAGGTCCACGCTGGTGCCGGGTTGGAGGAACGTTCCCGGGGCAGGATCGGCTTCGGTGACGACGTCCCCGTCCTCGATGTTGCCGGGTCTCACGTCGCCGACCGCAAGCCCGGCGGTGTTGAGCGCAGCCGCGGCCTCCTCGAGGGTCATGCAGTAGAGATTCGGGACGACGACGAACCCCTCCGCCGGCGGGACGCACGGCGTGGCGAACGGGTCGAACGGATCGGGTGGCGCGAACGGATCGCAGACGACCGGTGGTGCGACGATCGGACAGAGCGCGGTCGGGGCGAAGGGTGCCCCCCACGTGCGCCCGAATGGCGCGAACGAGTTGTTGTAGAAGTACGAGGTCCGGGTCCCCTCGGGACCGCCGCGTACGCCGGCGCCCTTCGCCGCGCGGGCACCCCAGTCCGCATTGGCCTGCTGCCAGCTCGCGTGGTCGGCCTCGACCCGTGACAGGTCGAAGAAGCCACGCGTCACCTGCGGGCCGGCACAACCCTCCTGCCAGAGCAGGTCCGACGCCTCGTCGATCTGGGCGGTGACTCGACTCGTCTCGTCCTGCGTCGGCACGGTCCCCGGCAGGAACAGCTCCCGGACGGTACGCGTCGTGAACGGACCTGGCCGGAGCCCGGTGAAGGCATCGACCTCGGCGACCTCGAGATCGTCCGGCCGGACGAACTCGGCGATCGGCATGCCGGCGCTGATCTCGCTCAGGATCGCCGACCACAGGGGCGCTGACGTATCGAGCGAGAGTTTGCCGTCGTTGGGCGTGTTGTCGCTGTTGCCCATCCAGACACCGACCGCGAGCGCGGGCGTCGTGTCGTCGGTTGGCGGGGCGAGATACCCGTAGGCCGCGACGTCGCGGTTGTCGCTTGTCGTGCCGGTCTTGTAGGCGGCGGGTCGGCGCGTGTCGCCATCGAAGATCGCCCACTTGCCCCAGTAGGGGTTGATCCGCCGGTCGGTGTTACCGGCCAGGATGTCGGTCACGATGTATGCGGCACCGCTGCTGACCACGCGAACGCCCCGCTGGGCGAGATCGCTCAGCGGCCAGACCGTGGTGCCGTTCACGTCGACCACGGATTGGATCACGCGTCGCGGGACGTGGATGCCGCCGTCGGCGATCGTGGCGTACGCGCTGAGCAGCTCGATCGGGTGGACCTCCAGGGTGCCGATGCCCATCGACACGACCGGGATGGCCGTGTTCGGGTAGGTCAGGCCGAGGTCCTTCGACCGGGTGAACACGCGGTCGAGCCCGGCGATCATCGTGCTCTTGATCGCCGGGATGTTGAGCGAGAACTGGAGGGCGGAGCGGACGCGGACGGGCCCACGCTCGAGCTTGTCGGCCTGGGTCGGGGTGTACTCGTTGCCGAAGTCGGTGACGACGTCCATGAGCATCGAGGACGCGGTGATCGCCCGGTCGTCGATCCCGATCACGTACCCGATCGGCTTGATGGCCGACCCAGGCTGCCGCCAGCCGTCCGCCAGGACGTCGAACTGGGGCTGGAACTTCTCGTTCCCATTCGCCGTGTAGCTCGCGCTGCCGACGTACGCGAGGATCTCGCCCGTTCGGTAGTCCATGACGGCCGAAGCGGCGTTGTTGATGTTGTGGCCGCGCAGACCCAGGATCCAGCTGTGCTCCGAATCCGGGATCTTGCGGGCGTCGAGCACGGCCTGCGGATCGTTGGCATTTGGGGCGCGGGCGGCGACGTAGGTCCAGTTCTCGGCCACCTTCTGCATGTTCCAGTCGAGCGTCGTCGTGACCCTGAAACCGCCCGAGTCCACCCTGGGGCAGTCGTCGGGTGTCTCGGGACAGAAGATCAGGCCGAGGTCGTGGCGAACCTGCCAGACGAAATGAGGCGCCCGCCATCTGACCGAGACCTGCTCGACCAGCTCGGCGGGTTCGTCCTTGGCAGCCTCGTACTCGGCGGCCGCGTGGTCGTCGCCACTCAACGGGCTCCGGGTCTTCATCAGGTCGAGGATGTAGTTGCGGCGCTCGACGATCTCTGTCTCGGGTGGGACGACGAGCTTGAATTTGGTGCAGTCGGCGCCCTCAGCGACTTCCTCCAGACACACCCGCTCGGCGTTGCGGACCAGGTCGAACCGGGTTGGGGACTGGGGGATCGCGGCCAGGATGGCGGCCTGGGCGAGGGTGAGCTCGTCGAGCGGTTTGCCGAAGTAGCTCTTTGCCGCGGCCTTCACGCCGTAGCTCTGGTTGCCGTAGAAGTTCTGGTTCAGGTAGGCGGTGATGATCTGTTCCTTGCCCTCCTCGCCGGGGAAGGCTTCGGTCAGCTTGATCGACTGGATGATCTCGCGGATCTTGCGATCGTAGGTCGAGCCCTCGAAGTCCTGCGGCCGGAGGAGACGCTGACGGACCAGCTGCTGGGTGATCGTGGACGCACCTCGCGGTCGTCCGGTGACCGTGTCGATCCCGGCCGAGATGATGGCGAACGGGTCGAAACCGGGGTTGGTCCAGAAGTCCTTGTCCTCGATGGCGGTCGTCGAATCGAGGACCTCGTTGGGGATCTCGTCGAATTCGACGAGCTCGCGCTTGAGATCGCCCAGGCGGGCGAGCTCGATCTTGCCGGTCCGGTCGTAGACGATCGTCTGCTGCTCGAATTCGATCGCCTTGAGGACGGCGGCAGGCTCCGGAAGGCCGGCGGCATACTGGTTGTACGTGCCGACGACCACGAGGAGGCCCACGAAGGCGACGACGAACCCGCCGACGAGGATGGAGGCGAGGATCGTGCCGGCAACCGTGGCAACGGTCGTGCCGGTCCGTCCACCGGGGCGCCGCGCGAGCGCCCGTCGGCGGCGCTGGCGCCGCGCGAGGCTGGTCTGCATCTGGGGCCGCACGATAGCATAGGGGGCGTGAACCAACGGTCAGCCGCCTCCCGCTGGGTCGAGACGACTCGGGCCGGGTCCCTGTGACGAGCACCGTCCCGGTGGAGGGCGGACCGCAGCACGGGCTCGAAGGGCTGCTGGACGAGCTCGAATGGCGCGGCATCCTGCACGCGACCACGCCGGGACTCGCCGCGCGGCTCGCGACAGGGCAGCCGATCTCGGCCTACATCGGCTTCGACCCGTCCGCGCCGTCGCTGCACATCGGCAGCCTCGTGCCGATCTTCGGCCTGCTCCGGCTGCAACGGCGAGGCGGCCGACCCGTCGCCGTGGTGGGCGGCGGGACGGGGATGATCGGTGACCCATCCGGGCGGTCCGCGGAACGGAACCTGCTGGACCGCGACGCGCTCGAGGCGAACGTCGTGGCGCTGCGGGGGCAGCTCGAACGATTTCTGGACTTCACGCCTGGTTCGGGTGGCGCGCTGATGGTCAACAACCTGGACTGGCTGGGCGAGGTCCGGCTGGTCGACTTCCTTCGCGACACGGGCAAACACTTCACGATCCCGTACATGCTCGCCAAGGATTCGGTGCAGATCCGGCTCGACCGGGGTCTCTCCTTCACCGAGTTCAGCTACATGCTCCTGCAGGCCTACGACTTCGCACATCTCCATCGGACGCTGGGCGTGGAGCTCCAGATGGGCGGCGCCGACCAGTGGGGCAACATCACGGCCGGCCTCGAGTTGATCCGGCGGCTATCGGGTGGCGACGAGGCCACCGAGGCGGCCCACGGGCTCGCGTACAAGCTGCTGCTCAACCCCTCCGGGACCAAGTTCGGCAAGAGCGAGGAGGGGGAATCCGTCTGGCTCGACCCGGATCGGACGTCGCCGTATGCCTTCTATCAGCACTGGCTGAATGCGGACGACCGTGACGTGGGGACTTACTTGCGCTGGTTCACCGAGTTCGGCCGCGAGGAGATCGAGGCGCTCGAGGCCGAGACGGAGCGCGCGCCCGAGGCACGGGCCGCGCAGCGGGCGCTCGCCCGTGACATCACCGCCCGGACGCATGGCGAGGCGGCCGCGGCCCAGGCGATCGCGGACTCGGACGCTCTGTTCGCGAAAACACCGGTTCTGGATCCGGCGATCCTGGAGTCTCTTCATGCAGCGATTGGCGGGTTCTACTTCTCCGAGAACCGGCTCGCCGCCGGTTCGAACACGCTGCTGACCGAAGCCGGCGTGTTCTCATCGAAGAGTGAAGGTCGACGGATGTTCGGCAGCGGTGGCGTGACGATCAATGGCGTCCGGGTTACGGACCCGGACTTCGTCCCGGAACCGATCGCCGGGGAGTGGCTCGACGTCCGGATCGGCAAGCGTCGACGCGAGATCGGCCGCAGGGCTGAGTAGGGAACCTCGGCGCCCCGGGTTCCATGGCCGCTCGGCCATCCCGGCGCCGCCGTCGGTCGTCATGCCGTGCGGCATGCCGCGTCACCCACGGTTTCATGCCAGAAGTCCACCTTGTGGTTCTTCGGCGCGATCAATGGTCGATTCCACGAGGTTGCGGCCTCCAGCAGGCGATCGCCAAGCGTGAACCGACACGTCGGGCTGATGAGTCCGCAGCCGCGGGCTCCCGATCGCGGCCCAAGCGTCACCTGCTGGATCGTTGGCAGGAATTCAGCGCTAGCCTCTGTGCCGCTTGCGCAGTCGCGTAATCACGGCGCCAGGATCCAGGCTGCGTTCGGCCAGCAATACCAGGGCGTGATACACGAGATCGGCGGCTTCGCCGGCGAGCGCTTCCCGCGTCGCGGTGCGGTCGCCACCGTTCGCCTCGACCAACGCGTCGTCCTTGGCGGCGATGAGGACCTCGGTCGCCTCCTCGGTCACCTTGCGGGCGACCGCGTCCACTCCGCCGCTCAGGAGGTTCGCCGTGTAAGAGCCCTCCGGCCGCCCGGCGGCTCGCGACGCGATCGTCGACCAGAGCGTCTCGAGCCATTCGAAGCCCTGGGTCGAGCGTTCGGCCGGCGCCCCGTCGGGATCGAAGCAGCTCCGGGTCCCGCGGTGGCACGTCGGCCCGACGGGGTCGACGGTCAGCAGCACCGCGTCCGCGTCACAATCGGCCGCAAGGTCCACGAGGCGGAGCACGTTCCCGCTCGTCTCGCCCTTGCGCCACAAGCGAGCGCGCGACCGGGAGTGGAAGTGGACCTCGCCGGTGGCGAGCGTGGCCTCGAGCGCCTCGGCGTCCATCCAGGCGAGCATCACGACGCGCCCATCGGCCGCGTCCTGGACGACTGCGGGCACGAGACCGCGCTCGTCGTAGCGCAGTTCTGGCCGCTTTGCCGTCGCCGCGGCCCGCCGCTCCGCGCTGGGCGGTCCGTCTCCAGGCGCCCCGGCCCGCCGCTCCGCCGCCGCCCCGGCCGGCCGCTCCCCGGGTGCGCGGGCCAACCGCTTCGCCGCGGTCATGCCACCGCCTGCGGGACGAGCCGAACCGGGAGCCCCGCGGCGGCCATGGCCGCCTTGACGTCCGCGATCGCGTGGATCCGGCGATGGAAGATCGACGCGGCGAGCACCGCGTCGGCGCCCCCATCGCGGACCGCGGCGACGAAATCCGCCGGACCGGCCGCGCCACCGGACGCGATCACCGGAACCTCCACCGTGGAACTGATCGCGCGCAGGAGCGCCGTGTCGAACCCGGACCCCGTGCCGTCGCGGTCGATCGAGGTGACCAGGAGCTCGCCGGCACCGAGCTCGACCGCACGGCGAGCCCATTCGAGCGCGCCAAGACCGGTCGGCGTTCGGCCTCCAGCGACGACGACCTCCCACGCGTCCGGAGTCCGCTGCAGCGCGTCGATCGCGACGACCACGGCTTGCCGCCCGAACCGTTCCGCGCACGCGGCGATCAGCCCGGGATCGGCGACGGCGGCCGTGTTGAGCGACACCTTGTCGGCGCCGGCGCGCAACACGTCGCGCATCTCGTCCACTGTTCGGACGCCGCCGCCGACCGTGAGCGGGATGAACGCCCGTCGCGCCGTTCGCTCGACGATGTTGAGGAGCGTGGCGCGTCGCTCGGGCGCAGCGGTGATATCGAGAAACACGAGTTCGTCGGCCCCTTCGCGGGCGTACCGTTCGGCGAGCTCAGGCGGGTCGCCTTCGTCGACGAGATCGACGAACCGCGTCCCCTTGACCACGCGGCCGTCGGCCACGTCGAGACACGGGATCACCCGACGGCGCAGCATCAGGCGGCCCGGACCAGGTCGACGAAGTTGGCGAGGAGTCGAAGCCCGTCCGTTCCGCTCCGTTCGGGGTGGAACTGAACGCCGACCATCGACCCACGCGCGACTGCGCTGACGAACGGCCGGCCGTGCGTCGTTCGCGCGAGCACCAGCTCGTCGGCATCGGCGGGCACGGCGCTGGTCGCGCCGCGGTCGGGTGGCGCGCCCGCATAGGAGTGCACGAAGTAGAAGTCGGCCCCGTCGTCGATGCCGTCGAAGATGGGGTGCGCCCGTGACCGCTCGACCTGGTTCCAGCCGATGTGCGGCAACGTGGGCGCGTCCACGAGTCGAACCGTCCGTCCGGGCAGCGTCCCGAACGTGACCGCCTCGTCCTCGTCGCTACCTTCGAAGAGCAGCTGCAGCCCGAGGCAGATCCCGAGGAACGGCCGGTCGGCCGCGAGCCAGGCCGCGATCGGGTCGACCAGGCCCTGGCGCTCGAGTCGGACCATCGCCGGCGCGGCCGCACCGACACCCGGCACGACGACCGCGTCGGTGCCGACCAGCCCGGCCCGGTCGGCGGCGATCCGGACATCCGCGCCGACACTCGTCAATGCCTGGTGGATGCTGACCAGGTTGCCGGCACCGTAGTCGACGACGGCCACCAGCGGCCGGTTGCTCATCCGAGGCTCCCCTTGGTGGACGCCACGCCGGCCCGTCGCGGATCGAGCTCGCAGGCAACGCGCAATGCGCGACCCAGCGACTTGAACGCCGCCTCGGCGAGGTGGTGATCGTTGCGACCGGTGCCCCACAGGTGGAGCGTGGCCCCGGCGGTCCGGGCGAATGCCTCGAGCCCATGCTCCACGAGCTGGAGCGGCAGCGCGCCGACGCGCTCGCCACGGAACGGGAGCTCGATCACCGCGTACGGTCGACCGCCGAGGTCGACAACGGACGTCGCGAGCGATTCATCCATCGGCACCGAGCTCTGGCCAAAGCGGGCAATCCCGACCCGGTCGCCGAGCGCCTCCGCGAAGGCGGCACCGAGCACGAGCGCGACGTCCTCGACGGTGTGGTGCTCGTCGACCTGGAGATCGCCATCGGCGTTGATCGCGAGGTCGAACAGACCGTGGTGGGCGAGCGAGCCCAGGAGGTGGTCGTAGAACCCGATCCCGGTGTCCACGGACGTCGAACCCGTCCCATCGAGGCCGAGCGTCACCGTGACCGAGGTCTCGCGCGTCGAGCGGGCGACGGTGACGCGCCGCCCCTCCCGGGGCCCCAGCGTAAGCTCGCCATGCGGCGTCGTCATGCCGTCTCCTGTGCGATGGCCCGCGCCGCAGCCACCAGCCTGTCGTTTTCGTCCGGGTCGCGGACGGTCAGGCGGAGGCAGGCCGCCAACGGGTGCCCGGCCCCGAAGGTGCGGGGCACGAGGCCCCGCCGAAGCAGGCCGTCCGCGACGGCCGCCGAACGTTCCGGCGACCCGAAATCGACGAGGACGAAGTTGGTGACCGACGGACCGACCGACCAGCCGGCCTCGCGCAGCGCGTCGCTCAGGCGCGTGCGTTCGCGAACGACCCGTGCGAGGTTCGATTCGAGGATCGAGTCGTCGAGGAGCGCCTCGGTGGCGATCGTGACCGAGACCACCGACACCGAGCCAGGCGGTCGGTACGGGTTGATCCGGGCGATGATCTGGGGACGGGCGATGGCAAACCCGACCCGCAGGCCGGCGAGGGCGTAGGCCTTGCTGATCGTGCGGACCACGATGAGTCGCGGGTAGGCCTGCCGGAGCCCGACCAGCGACGTCCCGACGAACTCGGCGTACGCCTCGTCGAGGACGACGATCGGGGCCGGGCGGTCATCGGCCTCGGCATCGGCGGCGAGCACTGCCAGGAGCGCCTCGATCCGGCCATCCGGTTCGGCCAGCGCGGTCGGGTTGTTGGGGCTGCACAGCCAGACCACGGCGGCGTCGCGCGCGGCGGCACGGACCGCATCGGGATCGAGGGCCCAGCCCTCGCTCGCCGGGCGCCGCGGCACGGCGACGACGGAGGCGCCACGCTGTTCCGTGCAGACTCTGTACATCGCGTAGGACGGCGTGGGCACCACCGCACGATGCTCGGCGGCGAGGAACGCCTTGGCGACGAGATCGAGGATCTCGTCGGCGCCCGCCCCGACCAGGAGCTCGTCCGTGCCAACGCCGTAGCGCGCGGCCGCGGCCGCCACCAACCGTCGGTAGTCGGACGGTGGGTATTCGGACAGGGGCGCATCGAACTCGCCGGCCGCCAGCAGGCGTTGGGCGAGCGCGGGCGGTGTCGGGGAGGTATTCAGGTCGAAGCGGACGATCGTGCGCGGATCGATGCCGTAGCGTGCCGCGACCTCTTCGTCCGTCGCCTCCCAGGTGTAGGTGGCAGGCGTCGTCGGCGAGCTGAACGTGACCGGGGTCGGGCTCATCGGTCGTCGTCCCGGAAGCGGATCTCGACGGCCTCGCGGTGGGCCAGGAGGCCCTCGGCCTCGGCCAGCGTCCCGATCGTCTCGCGGATGCCGGCCAGCCCTTCGCGGGTGACCCGCTGGATCTGGGTGAACTTGCCGTAGGTCTCGACCGCGAGGGCGCCCGACGCGCGCGCCAGGCCGCCGGTGGGCAGGACGTGGTTGGCGCCCGTCGCGTAGTCGCCGGCGGACTCCGCCGCCCATCGACCAGCGAAGATCGAGCCGGCGTTCACGAGGCGATCGATCGTGGGGTCGAGGGGTTCGACGTCGACCGACAGGTGCTCCGGCGCGTAGTCGTTGACGAAGGCGACGGCGGCATCGAGCGAGGGGGCGAGCGCGATGTGACCGTGATCGCGGAGGGCGGCGGCCAGGATGTCGCGCCGCGAGGCGCGCTCAAGGGCATCGTTCACGGCTGCCTCGACGGCGTCCGCAAAGTCAGCATCCGTGGTCACGAGGATCGCCGGCGAATCGGGTCCGTGTTCGGCCTGAGTGATGAGATCGGCGGCGACGCGTGCCGGGTCGGCCGGCGGCGAGGCGAGGACCATGCCCTCCGACGGTCCGGCCGGCAGGTCGATGCCGACTTCCCCGACGACCTCGATCTTGGCGGCGGTCACCCAGGCGTTGCCAGGCCCGACGATCCGGTCCACCGGCGGGAGGCCGACGCCGGGTAGGCCATAGGCGAGCGCGCCGATGGCCTGGGCGCCGCCGGCCACGATGAATGAGTCGACCTCGAGCAGTCCCGCTGCACCGAGAAGGACCGGGTTGGTCACGCCGTCCCGGTCGGCCGGCGACGCGACGATGACGGTACCGACGCCGGCGACCTGCGCCGGCACGATGGTCATGATCAGCGACGACGGGTACGGCGCCGAGCCGCCCGGAACGTATGCGCCGACGCGCGACAGCGGCTGCCAGCGGCGCTCGATCTCGATCCCGGGCGCGATCGTCGTCGTGGTGGACACCGGTCGCTGGGTTTCGGCGAACCGGCGGACGTTTGCGATCGCCTGGTCCAGGGCGCGGCGGGTTCGAGCCGGGAGGCGGTCGCGGGCGGCCATGAGCTCGGCTGGTTCGGCCAGGAGTCGCCCGTCCGCGCGGCCGCCGCCGAACTCGCCGTTGGCTGTGCGGACCGCGGCGTCGCCGCCGGTCCGGACCGCGGCGAGGGTCAGCCTGGCCGATTCGCGGACTGCCGGGTCGGGAACGGCACCGCGCCGGACGAGCGCGGTGTACGCGCGTCTGGCCGCAGGATCACCTTGGGCGACGGCACCCAGGTCGATCCGCCGCAGGCGCAAGGGGGCGCCCGGCGGGCCTGCGGTCGGGGTCGCGGATGCGCGCGTCGAGGTGCTCACGGGACGATCTTCTCGATCGGCAGCACGAGGATGCCGGATGCCCCGGCCGCCTTGAGACGCGGTAGAAGGTCCCACACGTCGTCGGCCCCAACGACCGAGTGGATGGCGATCATGCCGGCGTGCGCGAGCGGGATGACCGTCGGGGACTCCAGGGCCGGCAGCAGCTCCTCGATCTCGGCGAGGGTCGTCGCGGGTGCGTTCATCATCAGGTACTTGCGGTCGCGCGCGGCGATCACCGCGGTCAGCATCGTGTCGATCGCGGTGAGCTCGGCCGTCCGCTCCCGGTAGGCCTTCGGATTGGCCACGAGAACCGCTTCGGACGACAGGACGTCGCCGACCTGGCGCAGGCCGTTCATGACCAGCGTCGAACCCGTCGACACGAGATCGACGATCGCCTCGGCGAGACCGAGGCGCGGCGCCACCTCGACCGCGCCGGAGATCGGGATGATTTCGACGGGTATCCCTTGCTCTTCGAAGAAGCGGCGCGCCGCGTTGGGATGGGCGGTCGCAACACGCAGGCCTGCGAGGTCGGTCACGCCCTGGTACGGCGAGTCGTTCGGGACGGCGGCGGCGAGGCGGCAGCGCCCGTAGCCGAGCGACCTGACACGTGGCAGTTCCGCTCCCGCCTCGCAGATCAGGTCGTCGCCGGTGACACCCAGGTCGGCGACGCCATCGCCGACGAACTCGATGATGTCGTTGGTCCTGACGAACAGGATGTCGAGCTCGTAGTTCTGGACCTTCGCGACCAACATCCGGTCGTGCTCGTCGAAGATCAGGCCGGCGTCATGGAGGAGCCGGAGGGTGGGCTCGACGAGGCGACCCTTGTTCGGGATGGCGAGCCTGAGGCGCGGACTCATCGATCGCCCGCGACGGGGTAGGGGGTTGTGCCTGCGCGCGAAGCGGCATCGAGCTTGTCGAGCATGGCCCGGTAGCCCCCTTCGCCGTGGTTGAGCCAGGACGCGATGCGGGTGATGGTCGCAGTGCTCGCGCCCGTTCGACGCGAGATCTCGGCATAGTGGAGGCCGGCGTCCAGCAGGCGGACGACTGCCCAGCGCTGGGCCATGTCGCGGAGTTCGCTCAAGGTGCACAGGTCGCGGAAGAAACGTTCCGTCTCGCCGATGTCCTCGAGGCGCAGGATGGCCTCGAAGAGTCCTTCGACGTCGGGAGTCCGCCAGTCTTCGGCCATCGTCTCGGCCGTCCTCTCATATGGTTGTAGCGTTGTAGCGTGCTAATACGTTAGCATGCTGACATGACAGAAGCAAGGCCGTTTGTGATCCTGCCTGCGATCGACCTGCGCGGCGGCCGGGTCGTCCGGCTCCGGCAGGGGGATTTCGCCCGGGAAATCACCTACAGCGACGACCCGGTCGAGGTCGCGACAAGGTTTGCGGAGGCGGGAGCGCAATGGCTGCACGTCGTCGACCTGGACGGGGCTCGAGCGGGGGTCCCGGCGCACGGTGCCGCCATCGCCGCGATCATTGCTGCGGTCGGCGATCGGGCGAAGGTCGAGGTGGCGGGCGGTCTCCGGAACGAAGGCTCGGTCGCGTCCGCGCTCGAAATGGGAGCGGCTCGTGCCGTCGTGGGGACCACCGCGCTGACCGATCCGGCGTTCGCGGCGCAGATCGTCAGGACCCATGGTCGTGAGCGGATCGCCGTGTCAATCGACGTCCAGGGCGGTCGGGCCTTCGGCCATGGCTGGACGAACGACACGGCAAGCGTGGATGCGACGGTCGCCATCGAACGACTCGCCGACGCGGGCGTGGCGACGTTCGAAGTGACGTCGATTGACCGGGATGGCCTCCTCGAAGGCCCGGATCTCGATCTCTACGAGCGACTCGTTGCCCTCGATCGCGGCGCGATCATCGCGTCAGGAGGCATTCGAACCGGCCAGGACTTCGAGGCGGTGAGGGTGCGGGGCTGCACCGGTGCCATCGTCGGGCGCGCGATCTACGAGGGTCGACTCGACCTGAAAGCTGTGTTGTCGCCTACCGAGCCACAGGCGTGACCAGGCCCCAGGCCGGAGTCGCGGGATCACGCACTGGATCGGGATCACGCACTGGATCGGGATCACGCACTGGATATTGCCGTGCGAGCAACCAATCGCCGACCCTTGCCGCGGCAGCAAACAAACGCGAGCGGAGGCGCCTCATGTCCTCAAGGCGTGTCACCGATTTGCCCCGCCGGCAAGGGATTCAAGCCGCGGTCCACGTCTGACGTCGAGAACACTCCCCAGTTGCTGCAGGTGCAACAGATCGAGTCAGGAGACCGGCCACGGCACGTTTGTTTGCTCCGGCAGCAAGGCCAACCCCTGATCTTGCGGCTGCGGCAACGGATGACGTCACATGACGACTCGTGCGTACCGCCAGGTCTCGGTCAGTGGCCCGGCGCGCCGCCAGGTCCCGCTCAGTGGCCCGGAACGTGGCCGCCGGCCGCCTCGATCTCCTTGCGGTGCGAGTCGATCACCTTCTCGGCGATGTGGCCCGGGACGTCGTCGTAGTGGTCCAGCGTCATCGTGAATGAGCCGCGTCCCTGCGCAAGCGACCGGAGCTCCGTCGCGTAACTGGACATCTCGGCGAGCGGGACATGCGCGCTGATGACCTGCATGTCGTCGGCCGTGTCCATGCCCAGCACGCGACCGCGACGGCCGTTGAGGTCGCGGTTGACCTCGCCCATGTAGGCCTCGGGAACCCGGATCTCCACCGCCATGATGGGCTCGAGGAGCGCCGGCCTGGCGTGCTGGACGCCGTCCTTGAGGGCCATGGAGGCGGCGATCTTGAATGCCATCTCGTTGGAGTCGACCGGATGGAACGATCCGTCATAGAGCGTGGCCCGGAAGTCGGACAGGGGATACCCGGCGAGCACGCCGCCCTCGGCGGCCTCGCGGATGCCCTTCTCGACGCCGGCGAAGAACCCCTTGGGCACCGAACCACCCACGATTCGTTCGGCGAACTCGACCCCGCCATCCGGGTTCGGCTCGAGCTCCAGCCAGACGTCGCCGAACATGCCGTGGCCGCCGGTCTGCTTCTTGTAGCGCCCATGGACCTGGGTCTTGCCGCGGATCGTCTCCTTGTACGGCACCCGCGGCGTGTGGGTCGCGATCGCGGCCCCGAACTTGCGCTTGAGCCGCTCGATGATGACCGCGGTGTGGGCCTCGCCCATGGTGCGCAGGACCTGCTCGCCGGTCGTGCTGCGCTCCAGCCGAACCGTCGGCTCCTCCTCGAGCATTCGGGCCAACGCGGGGCCCATCTTGTCCAGGTCGCCCTTGCTCTGTGGCTCGATGGCGACGGTCAACGACGGCGCGGGGAACTCGAGCGGCGGCAGCGTGAGTGGCTTCTCGCGGACACTGATCGTGTCACCTGTCTCGGTGACCGACAGCTTGGCGACGGCCCCGATCTCGCCGGCTTTGAGCTCGCCGATTGGCTCCTGGTCCTTGCCGTGGAGCAGCAGGAGCTGCCCGATCCGCTCGTCCTCGCCACGGGTCGAATTCCAGACGTGGGCCTGCGAGCGCAGGGTCCCGGACAGGACGCGCAGGTAGGTCAGCCGACCGACGAACGGATCGGCCGTCGTCTTGAAGACCCGGGCCAGGAGCGGCCCGGATTCGTCGGCGGGCACCTCGACAGTCTCGCCGGACTTGTCGGTCGCCCTGACCGGTGCCTCGTCCGCGGGGGAGGGCAGGTAGCGTACGATCGCGTCGAGGAGGGCGCGCAGGCCCATCCCCTTGGTCGCGCTCCCGACGAGGACCGGCGCCAGCACCGAATCCTTGACGCCCTTGCGCAGGCATGCCTCGAGCTCCGGGTCGGAGATCTCCTCGCCCTCGAGGTACTTCGTCAGCACGTCGTCGTCGGCCTCGGCGGCGGCCTCGAGCAGCTGGTCCCGACGTCGAGCGACCTCGTCCGCGAGCGCGTCCGGGATCGGGATCTCGACTTCCTTGCCGCCCTCGAGACGCCAGGCCTTGCGGTGGACGAGGTCGACGTAGCCCTCGAATGTCTCTGCCGCTCCGATCGCCAGGTGGATCGGCGCGATCTTGGTGCCAAAGGTCGAGCGCAGTGCATCGAGCGCGGCCGACGGGTCGGCGTTCTCACGGTCGCTCTTGTTGATAAAGAAACACGCCGCGGTGCCGGTCGAACGTCCCAGCGCCACGGCGTGTTCGAGGCCGGCCTCAACGCCGGTCGAGGCGTCCATCACGAAGAGGACCCCGTCGGTGGCGGCAAACCCTTCGATCACGTCGGCGATGAAGTCGGGATACCCCGGGGTATCGACAAGCGAGGTTCGGGTCCCGTCCGACTCGAACGTCCCGACCGCGAGACTGAGCGACGCCCTCCGCTTCTGTTCCTCGGGCTCGAAGTCGAGGTGCGCGGTGCCGTCGTCGACGCGCCCCAGCCGCGTGATCGCACCGGCCCGGAACAGGAGCTGCTCGGCCAGCGTCGTCTTGCCGGCGCCGGCGTGACCCGCCAGGACGACGCTGCGAAGGTGTGGGAGATCGACGCTCTTCATGGTCATCGGTTTCGTCGGTCCTTCCTGCTGGTGGGGGACACGGGACGTCCGGGGACGGGGGTGTAGCCATGATAGTCCGCTATACTCCGGCCCGCGATGTCCGGTCATTCCAAGTGGTCCACGATCAAGCGTCAGAAGGGCGTGACTGACGCCAGGCGCGGTGCCCTCTTCACGAAGGTCGCCCGGGAGATCTCGGTGGCGGCTCGCCAGGGCGGCGGAGACCCAGATGCGAACTACCGGTTGCGCCTGGCGATCGAGAAGGCCCGCTCCGTCAACATGCCGGCCGACAACATCAAGCGCACGATCGACAAGGCGACCGGCGGCGGCGAGGCCGATCAGTACGAGGAGATCGTCTACGAAGGCTACGGTCCGGGTGGCGTGGCCGTCCTCGTCGAGGCCCAGACCGACAACCGGAACCGGACGGCCGCCGAGGTTCGGTCGGTCTTCACCAAGGCCGGCGGCCAGCTGGCGGGCTCGGGGGCGGTGGCCTGGCAGTTCGAACCACGCGGCATGATCTCCGTCGCGCGCAACGGTGTGGATGTCGACGAGGTCACGCTCAGCGCGATCGACGCCGGCGCGGAGGACGTCGATACCGATGATGACGAGGTCATCGGGATCTACACGACGCCGGGCGAGCTCGAGGCGGTCCGCAGGGCGCTCGATGCCGCCGGGGTCGCCGTCGAGTCGGCCGAGGCGACGATGATCCCCAGGCAGACGGTGGATCTCGATTCGTCGAAGGCGCGGCAGGCGATGCGGCTGGTCGAGCTCCTCGAGGACCTCGATGACGTCCAGCGCGTGACGGCCAACTTCGAGATCCCCGAGGACGTGTTCGCCGAGGTCGCCGGGTGATCGTCCTGGGCATCGACCCGGGGACGGCGGCGCTGGGCTACGGGATCGTCGAACGAACCGGTTCGCGGCTGCGCGAAGTTGACCACGGTTGCCTGGTCACGAGTCCGGACCTGAGCTTGCCCGAGCGGCTGCTCGCGATCCACTCCATCGTCGACGAGCTGCTCAACCTGCACCAGCCGAACCTGCTGGGGATCGAGCGGCTCTTCTTCTCGCGCAACGTCCAGACGGCGTTCGCGGTGGGCCAGGCTCGCGGGGTCGTGTTGCTCGCGGCCGCACAACACGGGGTAGCGGTCCGCGAGGCCACGCCGAACGAGGTCAAGAGCGCGATCACCGGGTACGGCGCGGCGGACAAGGAGCAGGTCCAGCGGATGGTCCAGCTGGTCCTCGGGATGAGCGAGCTGCCCCGACCGGACGACGCCGCGGATGCCCTGGCGATCGCGACCTGGGTCGCCAACACGGAACGGATCGACCCGACGGGGAGTGGCACGACCGCGACCGCGGGGGTCCTCGACCGGGCGGCCGTGGCGCCGATCACCCGTGGCGAGACCGGCTATGAGCGGGCCGTCCGCGAGGCCCTCGCGTCGGAGCGTGCCGCCAAGCGCAGCGCGTCGTGATTGCCTCGGTTGAGGGGATCGTCGGTGCGGTCGCGGCCGATTCGCTGGTGATCGAGGTCGGCGGCATCGGCTATCGGGTCTTCGCCGCGCCATCGATCCTTGCTGCGGCCCAGCCCGGCGGCCGGCTCAAGCTCCACACCTATCACCTCGTTCGCGAGGATCAGCAGGCGCTGTACGGCTTCCGGACCGCGGAGGAGCTGGGCTTCTTCAACCTCCTCCTGACCGTAACCGGGGTTGGGCCCAAGGTCGCGCTCGCGATCGTCGGCAGCCGACCGACACCCGACCTCCAGCTCGCGATCATGCTCCAGGACCAGGCGGTCCTCGTGTCGATCCCCGGGATCGGCAAGAAGCTCGCCGACCGGGTCATCTTCGAGCTCAAGGAGAAGGTGGCGGCAGCCGGGGTGGCGGCGGCCGCGGGTGTCGGGGCGAGCGGGATCGGCGCGGCCGAGAGCGAGGTCGCCGCCGCGCTGCAGGCGCTCGGCTACTCTCTTGCGGAGGCTCGCGAGGCCTCAAGGGTTGCGCTGGCCGACGCCACGATCGGGGGCACGCTCGAGGACCGGGTCAAGGCCGCGCTGCGGAGCCTGCTCCGGAACTGATCCGTGGAAACTCGGGCTACGGCCTCCGACCGGCCAACGCGTCGGCGTGGCGGCCGCGTGGATCGATCGAGGCACGTCCCGACCGCGCGGCGAGCTGGGCGAGCGACTCAGCGTCGAGCACCTCGAGCATCGCGTCTCGGACGTCGATCATCACGTCGCGCAACGGACAGGTCGCCTCATCCGGGCACGAGCACGGCTCGTAGTAACGCAGCGAGACGCAGCTCAACGGTGCGAGCGCGCCGTCGAGCAGCCGCACAACCCGACCGATCGACACGCCCGAGGCCTGGGTCGCGAGCGCGTAGCCGCCATGGGTGCCGAGCGTCGTTCGGACGATCCCGGCGTGCTTGAGCGTGGCCATGATCTGTTCGAGGAACTTTGCCGGCAGTCGGTTGCGGGTGGCGAGCGTCGTCAACGGGATCGGGCCCTGACCCTCGTGACGGACCAGGTCGACCAACGCGCGTAGGCCGTATTCGGACCGGCGGGAGAGACGCACGAGCGCATCCTAGCCCCAATCCCTAGTCCCGTGATGGGACTTCGGGCAGAGGATGTGAACATCCGTACGAAATAGCCGCGAGCGTGATAGACTTCCGCGCGATGGCCGACGACATTTCGCACATCCTCTCGGCGGACCTCGAGGACGACACGGACCGCGTCATCGAGGGAACCCTGAGGCCGCGAACCCTCGACGAGTACATCGGTCAGCGCGAGGTGAAGGCCAACCTGTCCGTCCTGCTGCAGGCCGCGCGGGGCAGGGGAGAGGCCGCGGATCACGTCCTGCTCTATGGCCCACCCGGCCTCGGCAAGACCACGCTCGCGACGATCATCGCCCGCGAACTCGGGGTGAACGTCAAGTACGCCTCGGGTCCCGCCATCGAGCGCGCCGGGGACCTCGCCGCGATCCTCACCTCACTCGAGGAACGCGACGTCCTGTTCATCGACGAGATCCACCGGCTCAACCGCGCCGTCGAGGAGATCCTCTACCCGGCGATGGAGGACTACGCCCTGGACGTGATGATCGGCAAGGGGCCGTCGGCGCGGTCGCTGCGCCTGAGTCTCAAGCCCTTCACGATCGTGGGCGCCACCACGAGAGCGGGCCGGATCAGCTCGCCATTGCGCGACCGGTTTGGCGCGACGTACCGGCTCGACTTCTACGCCGAGCCGGAGCTGGCGGCGATCGTCGAGCGATCGGCGTCGATCCTCGATGTCGAGATCGAATCTGAGGCCACCTCCGCGATCGCCCGGCGGGGTCGCGGTACGCCGCGGATCGTCAATCGGCTGCTCAAGCGCGTCCGCGATCACGCCCAGGTCCACGGCAACGGGCAGGTCGACGAGGCGACAGCGACGGCCGCCATGCGCGCCATGGAGATCGACGACGAAGGGCTCGACTCGACCGACCGCAAGCTGCTTGCGGCGATCGTCCAGAAGTTCGCGTCCGGACCGGTCGGCGTCGCGGCGCTGGCCGCCGTGCTGTCCGAGGAGACCGAGACGATCGAGGACGTCTACGAGCCGTTCCTCCTGCGGCTCGGGTTCATCGATCGAACACCGTCCGGGCGGATCGCGACCGATCTTGCCCGCGCACACCTGTCCGGGCTGGGCTACGAGATCCCGCCGCCGCGACGCGCGGATCCAGGCATGCCGAGCCTGTGGGACGGCACGGCCACGGCGACCGAGGGCGAATGACCCGACGTTCGTGGCGGCACCGGGCGACGCCCGGTCCGCGCCGGCTCGTTCCTCGCCGCGCACTGCCCGTTCGCCTGCCGCGGAGCCGCGGCTGATGTCCGGCGCTGCCCAGTTCACGATCGACGTTGCCCCGCCGGCGGGCGGCGGGACGCAGGCGCGCGCGGGGCGGCTCAGCCTGATCCACGGCGTCGTCGAGACCCCGCAGTTCATGCCGGTGGGGACCAACGCCACGGTCAAGGCGCTGAGCCCGGACGACATCCGCGACACCGGCGCCTCGATCATCCTGGCCAACACCTACCACCTCTACCTGCGGCCGGGGCACGAGCGGATCGAGCGGCTCGGCGGGCTTCACCGGTTCATGGACTGGGAAGGCCCCATCCTGACCGATTCGGGCGGGTTCCAGGTCGTCTCCCTGGGCGACCTGCGGGTCGTCGACGAGGACGGTGTCACGTTCCGCAGCCATCTCGACGGCTCGGTGCACCGGTTCACGCCTGAGCACGCCATCGCCGTCCAGGAGGCGCTCGGCTCGGACGTGGCGGTGGCCTTCGATCAGCCCGTCTTTCCCTCGTCGCCACGTTCCGTCGTCGCCGACGCCACCGCGCGGACCCATCGCTGGGCCGAGCGCTCGCTGGCGGTGCACAAGCGACCGGGCCAGGCCCTCTTCGGGATCATCCAGGGCGGTCTCGACCCGGAGCTCCGAGCGGAGTCCACGCGGTTCATCGCGAGCCTGCCGTTCGACGGGATCTGTCTCGGCGGTCTGGCCGGCGATGAGACGCCGGCGCAGCGCGATGCGACGCTGGACGTGGCCGTGCCCCTCCTTGCCGACGATCCGCGGCCGCGCTACCTGATGGGGCTCGGCTCGCCGGCGGACCTGCTGGAGGCCGTCCACCGTGGGATGGACCTGTTCGACTCGGTCATGCCGGCTCGCGTCGCCCGAAACGGTCAGCTGTGGGTGCCCGGCGGCCGTCTGAACATCCGCAACCAGCGCTTTCTGGACGATCCGGCGCCCATCCAGGACGACTGTCCGTGCCTCGCCTGTCGACGGTTCTCGCGCGCGTACCTGGCCCACCTGTTCCGGGCGAAGGAGCTGCTCGGATACCGGCTTGCGACTTGTCACAACCTGACCTTCACCCTAGACTTCATGGCCAGGATCCGAGCCGCCATTCAGGCCGGAACCTTCCCCGCCGCGATGGCCGATTTGCGGGTCCGCGCGGGCCGGGTGAGTGGCGGTGAAGGCGCTGTGAAGTCGGCGTGAAGCGCCGGTCGGTAACCTTCAGAGAGACGCGGAGGCGCTGCGATGGGCTCGCGAGATCGACCTGGCAAAGAAGCCAAGAAGAAGCCGAAGGCCAAGCTGGTGCAGCCCAGCCTGTCGCCGCTCATGGAACCGCCCCGAAACGTCGAGGTGATCCGCAAGCCGCGCAAGGAGAAGCCGGTCGTCGAGGACGAATCGGAGGAAGGCTGATCGACGGGCGGAGCCATCGCGGTCCGCTCCGGCGAGCGGTCCCACGGATCGGATGAGGAGCGTGACGGATAGATGGCGATGACCGACGAGCGAAGCGCGGAACGGACCGCGGAACGGGCCCTGGCCGAACGCGGCAAGGCGGTGGACGCCGCCCTGGCCACGATCGAGAAGCAGTTCGGTCGCGGCGCGATCATGAAGCTCGGGTCGCGCGAGAAGCTCCAGGTCGACACGATCCCGACCGGTTCGATCGCCCTGGACCTGGCCTTGGGCGTCGGCGGCATCCCGCGCGGCCGGATCACGGAGATCTTCGGCCCGGAATCGTCGGGCAAGACGACCGTCTGCCAGCACGTCATTGCCGAGGCGCAGCGCAAGGGCGGTGTGGCCGCCTTCATCGATGTGGAGCACGCGCTCGACCCGGCCTACGCGCGCGCCTGCGGGGTCAACGTCGACGAGCTCCTCGTCAGCCAGCCGGACACCGGCGAACAGGCGCTCGAGATCACCGAGACGCTCATCCGCTCCGGCGGGATCGACATCGTCGTCGTCGACTCGGTCGCGGCGCTCGTGCCAAGGGCCGAGATCGAGGGCGAGATGGGTGACTCGTTCGTCGGGATCCAGGCCCGGCTGATGAGCCAGGCGCTGCGCAAGCTGACCGGCGCGGTCTCGCGCTCCAATACCGCGCTCGTCTTCACCAACCAGTTACGCGAGAAGATCGGCGTGATGTTCGGCAATCCGGAGACGACCCCGGGCGGGCGGGCGCTCAAGTTCTACGCCTCGGTGCGCCTTGACATCCGCCGGATCGAGACGATCAAGAACGGCACGGATTCGATCGGCAATCGCTGCCGGGTCAAGGTCGTCAAGAACAAGGTCGCGCCGCCGTTCCGGGTCGCCGAGTTCGACGTGATGTACGGCGAGGGGGTGTCCAAGGAAGGCGGCCTGCTGGACGTCGGCGTGGCCATGGACGTCGTCACCAAGACCGGTGCGTGGTTCACCTTTGACGAGACCCGCCTGGGTCAGGGTCGCGAGGCCGCCAAGGAGTTCCTCAAGGGCAACGCCCCGATCGCCGAGGAAATCGAGCGGCGGATCCGCGCCAAGATCAACGACGTCACGATCCCGGTCGAGGGCATTGAAGAGGCCGAGTGACGGCCGGACCGCGCCGGCGTGAATCGCTCGCGGAGCGGCGCGAGCGAAAAACCGCGATCGACGACCCGTCCGTCGTGCTCGAGGCGGCAGCCCGGTTCCTCGAAGCGCGGTCGCGGTCTGTCGCCGAGGTGCGGCGGCGGCTGACCGGTGCCGGGTACCGGGCGGATCTGGTCGAGGGCGCAATCGAGCGCATGACCGAGCTCGGGATGCTCGACGACGATGCGTTTGCCCGCGCCTGGGTCGAGTCGCGCGACCGGGCGCGACCACGCGGCGAACGTGCCATCCGCGAGGAGCTGCGACTGAAGGGGGTGGAGCGAGATGTCATCGAGGCCGTGCTGACTGATCGGCGCGAGGGTGTCCGTGAGGGCATCGCGGAGGCCGACGACGCCCCGCTATCGCCGGATCGGATGGCCGCGGAACGTCTCCTGGCTCGCCACGTCCATGCCCTCGCCCGGGTAGCCGATCCGCGACAGCGGCGTCAGCGTGCCTATGCCCTCCTGGCCCGCAATGGCTTCGATCCTGAGACCTGTCGCGAGGTCGCGGCGGGCGTGGATCGCGGGCCGGATGAGGCGGAACCACCCGACTGAGCCGGGTGCGATGGCTCGAAGGCCTACCAGCGGGACGCGAGGTACGCCGCGTCGAGCGCCACGCCCGCCAGGTTGGCCGAGGCGTTGTTGTGCTGCCATAGGAGGCCAATGAATGTCAGTCCGGGCATCTCGCTGACGCCGCGGACGTGGTGCGGCGTGCCGAACTCGTCGAGGATCGGCAGGTCCAGCCAGTCGTAGTCCGGGGCATACCCTGTGGTCCAGAGGACCGTCGAGATGCCCTCGGCGGCGAGATCGAGCTCGGTGAGCCCGGGCGTTCGAACGAGGGCCAGGCACGGTCATCGGGTCCGACCTCGATGCCTGCCTTGTCGGCGAACGTGTCGCACAGCGATCGGAAGCGCACGTCGAAGAACTCGTCCGCGAACCGCAGGTTCTCGCTGAGGTCCGGAGCGAACTCCGCGTGCTCGCCATGTGCGCCGGCAAATCGCCCGACGAGCCGTAGCCCGTCGATCGCCATTTGCCGCAGGTTCGTGTCGTGCCCACCGTTGTGCCCCGACAGGTGCGGATTGCACGCGAACCGGAGCCGGCGCTCAGGGAACTGGTCGACCGTGGGGAGGGATGTGCCGAAATCCCCGCCTCGGGCGGCGAGCTGGCGGATCCACCAGAACGAGTCGTAGCCGCGATATCGGCGCGGCGCGCGACCGCACCGACCGACCGACAGCGTGACCTCCCGGCCGGCCGCCTGGAGCTCCTCGGCCAGCTGAACGCCGGTCTGCCCGGAGCCCACGATCAGCACGCCACCCGGCGGCAATTGCGTCTCGTTCCGGTAGGCATGCGCGTGGATCTGGGTGACCCGCGGCGAGAGGCCCACCGCCGCGGGCGGGACCTTGGGCCGGTGGAACGCACCGGTCGCGACGATCACCTCGTCCGCATCGACCGGACCCTCTGACGTCTTGAGGTGGAAGCGGCGGCCGCCGGAGCCGTCCGCGGACAGGCGCTGGACCTCAGTCGTGCGGCTGACCGGTGCCCCGATCACGTCCTCATACCGGCGCATCCGGGCCGCCACCGCATCCCGGGGCATGAAGCTGTCGGGATCCGGATCGTCGTCCGGAAAGCCGGGCAACCCGGTCGTCCAGTTCGGACCGACCAGCACGAAGTTGTCCCAGCGGTCCTGCCAGCCGCCACCCAGGGTCTCCCGCCGATCGAGTACCACGTGTGGCCGTCCGGCGGTCTGGAGGTGCCAGCTCATGATCAGGCCGGCCTGGCCCGCCCCGATGACGACCGTCTCGATCGACCGCGGCAGTTCGTCCTTCATTCGAGAAGTCTCGCATCGGACCGAACCCCAAGCCAAGCCCGAGCCTTGCTTCGGCGCCGCGCCAGCATGTTTCTTGCACCGGCCGCAAGAAAAGGGCATGGTCTTGCGGCGGACGCAAGCAAACACGGTTCTGTCGCTCCACCGGGCCGATTCCTTGCGCGAGCGGCAAGAAACGGCCCTGATCGGCTCGCTGATACCGCGAGTTCCAACGCTCCTTGCTCCCTGGGCAAATTCGCAACCGCTGTCGTGGAGCCACCGAGTCGCTGCAGGCGTTTACTTGCACCCGGGGCAAGACCGGCGCGTGCGGGACCGGCGCGGACGTAGCGAGGCGCGGGCAA
The DNA here is from genome assembly GCA_040882425.1 of Chloroflexota bacterium. GTDB lineage: Bacteria > Chloroflexota > Limnocylindria > Limnocylindrales > CSP1-4 > SPCO01. Next base: position 32,662 of record JBBEBJ010000242.1, read on the forward strand.
GACGGGCGCGCGCGGGCGGGGCAAGACCGGCGCGGGCGGGACCGGCGCCGGCGGCGGGCCAGCCGGGATGTCGGACCCAAGCCGGCCCACTCCGCTCCGCCCAGGGTTGCGGCCGCGCAAACCCATGGTTGCCGTTCTGGCCCTCGCGCCGTAGGCTACGGGGCAGATCATTCGGCGCCGTTCGCGCGGCGCTACCACGCAAGTCCGGCGTCGATCGCGGCCCATTCATCCTGGTGGGAGCCGTCTTCATCGATGGGGCGGCGAGCTCCAAGGCGGCCTCGCCTCACACCCACCGGCGATCGCGCCATCGAATAATGAGGCGTCCGGCCGCACAACCCGGTCCGGATGGGAGGACACCGATGGACATAGCGACGCTCGCGGTGGTAGCCCTCGTGGCCGCCGCCGGCGGAGCCGTACTCGGCGCAGTCGTGCGCAGCTTCTGGGCCTCGCAGACGATCAAGGCGGCCACCGCCGAGGCCCGCCGGATCGAGGCCGAAGCCCGGGCCCGCCAGAAGGAGCTGATCCTCGAGGCGAAGGACGAGAAGCTCCGGATGCAGCGCGAGGCGGAGGAAGAGGCGCGCGCCAGGCGCGGCGAGCTGTCGGGCCTCGAGAGCCGGCTTCTCCAGCGTGACGAGCAGCTCGACCAGCGCAGCGACATGCTCGAACAGCGTGACCGCAAGCTCCTGGATCGCGAACGCGAGCTGGACAAGACCCGCGACGAGCTCGCCAGGGCCCACGGTGAACAGGTTGCCGCGCTCGAGCGGGTGTCGGGGATGTCCGCCGTCGAAGCGCGAACGATCCTGATCGAGGCGGTCCGCGAGGAGGCCGAACACGACGCGGTCAAGCTCGCCCGGGCAATCGAGCGGAGCGCCCGCGAGGAAGCACAGGACAAGGCCCGCGACATCGTGATCACCGCGATGCAACGCGTCGCCGCCGACCACACGGCCGAGCACACGGTTTCGGTCGTTCACTTGCCGTCGGACGAGATGAAGGGCCGCATCATCGGCCGGGAGGGTCGCAATATCCGCGCCCTCGAGCAGGCGACCGGGATCGACCTGATCATCGACGACACGCCCGAAACCGTGATCCTGTCGGGCTTCGACCCCGTTCGACGGGAGATCGCCAGGCTCGCCATCACCAAGCTGATCGCCGACGGCCGGATCCACCCGGGCCGGATCGAGGAGGTCGTGACCAAGGCCCGTGCCGAGGTCGACGTGGTCATGCGCCAGGCCGGCGAGCAGGCTGCGTACGACGCCGGCGTCCCGGGCCTGCCAGCCGACATCATCAAGACGCTGGGCCGGCTCAAGTTCCGCACGAGCTACGGCCAGAACGTGCTCAACCACGTGGTCGAGACGAGCCACCTGGCCGCGATCATCGCCGCCGAGATCGGGGCGGACGTCCAGGTCGCCAAGATGGGCGGACTGCTCCACGACATCGGCAAGGCGCTCGACCACGAGATCGAGGGCCCGCACGCGGCAATCGGGGCGAGCCTCGCCCAGCGCCACAACCTGTCGCCCAAGGTCATCAACGCCATCGCGGCCCACCACCAGGAAGTCGAGTACACGTGCCTCGAGGCGCCCATCGTTCAGATCGCCGACGCGATCAGCGCGTCGCGCCCCGGCGCCCGTGGCGAGTCGATGGACACCTACGTCAAGCGGCTCGAGGATCTCCAGGCGATCGCCGAGAGTTTCGGTGGCGTCGAGAAGTCCTTTGCGGTGCAGGCCGGTCGCGAGGTCCGGATCCTGGTCCGTCCCGAGGAGATCGACGACCTCACGGCCAGCCGGCTCGCCCGCGACATCGTCAAGAAGATCGAGGAACAGCTGACCTACCCGGGCCAGATCAAGGTGACGGTCATCCGCGAGACGCGGGCCGTGGAGTACGCGAAGTGATCGGCTCAATGTGCCAAAGTGTCGCAGGATGTAGCAGTCACTCGGGAGAGCGACCCTAGCGCGTCATCATCCGGCGATATTGATGCTGGACAGCCCAACGCCTGTATGCCGCCGGGTGGATGGTGTGCAGGCGCCCCCAGGGCTCCTGACCGAGACGACTCCGCCCGTCAGCTGACTCGTGAACTGGCAGGGTCGCCCCAAGAGTTCTAGACCTCCACGGGAACCGGGTACACCTCTGTCGCGGGATGACCCGTCCGCTCGTGAATTCGCTTGACGGCGTCCGCGTCCGGCGCCTCGGAGAGGCACCACACCATGCCCGAGTCCGGATCCCCCCATGCCCGCTGAAAGTCGACGCCTTCCTCGCCCTGAATGTCGAGGTCAGCCTGATGAGCCGCCTGTAGGGCCTCCGGCGTGACACCGTGCATGCCGTGGTGAACATCCATGAACTTTGGCATCTCGCGCCCTCCAATGGCCTACCGCTCGACCGTCGCGCGGTTGAGTCGCACGACAATCGTACCGCCCCCGTCGACCCGTCGAGGCTGGGCGGGACGGCGGGATCGCGACGATGAGACCTGAGCGGGGATCAACCGATCTGAGACGGATCAACTGGGACCGGCTGGGCCAGGAGCAAGACCGTCGCTATCGCCTCGCCAGGATTGCTCCGGGACTCCGCCTGGTTGCGATCTGGGCGTCGATCCAAAGTCGCCCGTGCTCCCAGAAGTCGCCGGACCGTGGCCACCCGCGAAGCTCGGCCTCGTGCTCCCAGGCATCGCACCAGCGCTCTGCCAGATCGGGGGACTGCCCGAATCGGATGATGTGCTCAAGGCAGCGCGCGCGACGAACCTGGAACAACCTCTCCTCAAGGCTCACATCGACCTCCGACGCTACCGCCCGAGTCAGCGGACGCCACTGGACATGAACCCCCGTCGGTCCGTAGATACTACGCGGCTTGCACGATCGCAGCCAGTAGTCCGTCTTGCTCGAACAACCATCAGGATCGCCAACGGGAAGGACCGTTGGACTCGAAACGGGCGGCCAGATGGGCCCAGGCGCCACCCGCGAGCGGTGCCCTGTCCGCAGGTGACGCTAGACTGGTCGCCGGCTCCGGGACGTTCCCGGGTCCGGCGCGATGCTGCATGGATGCGGCACGGAGGGCGTATCACGCAGGATCGTGGACCACGCGGCGCGACCGGGCCCGGCGACGTCCCGCCCGGATCGATCGGTCGGACGCGTCTCGGCAACAGCGCCAACGGCAACGCGCCGCGACCGCCCGGGGCGTGTCGCGTCCTGATGATCGGCGACCTGATCGGCAAACCGGGCCGCATCGCGATCGAGGCGCTGCTGCCGGCCCTCCGCGAGGAGCGCGGGATCGACTTCGTGACCGCCAACGGCGAGAACGTCGCTGGCGGCATGGGCCTGACCCCCTCGACCGCAGATTCGATCCTGGCCTCCGGCGTCGACGTCATCACGTCGGGCAACCACATCTGGGACAAGCGCGAGATCTACCCGTATCTCGAGACCACCGAACGCGTGTTGCGGCCGCTCAACTACGGCACGCACGAGGTCCCGGGGCGTGGCTGGGGGACCTACCAGGCGCTCGACGGCACGGACATCGCGGTGATCAACCTCCAGGGTCGGACCTTCATGCAGCCGATCGAGAACCCATTCACCGACGCGGATCGCCTCCTCGACGAATCGTCGGAGCCGCTGCCGCCCGTCCGCCTCGTCGACTTCCATTGCGAGCTGACCTCGGAGAAGAACGCCTTTGGCCTCTACCTCGACGGGCGGGTCAGCGTCGTGGCCGGGACGCACACGCACATCGTCACGGGTGACGAGCGGATCCTCCCAAAGGGCACCGCGTACCAGACGGATCTCGGCATGACCGGGCCGATCTGGAGCGTCATCGGGTTCGACCCCAAGACCGTCCTGCCGCGGTTCATCAACGCGTTGCCGACCCGGTTCGAGGTCGGGAGTGGGACGGTCGTCTTCAATGCGCTGCAGATCGACATCGATCCGGCCACGGGACGGGCGATCGGGCTCGAGCGGATCCAGCGGCTCATCGAGACGTGAGGTGACGGCCCAAGCGGGGCCGACCGCTCCGTTGCCCCGCAGGCGGCTGCGGCGGCGTCATGACCCAGCACCGGTGCGCGATCCGATCGTCCCGCCGGCGCCGTCGCCCGTTGACCTGCACACGCACACTCGCCGCTCCGACGGGGTCATGGAGCCCGCCGCCCTCGTCGCCGCGGCGGCCGACTGCGGCGTGACGACCCTCGCGCTCGCCGATCACGACACCCTGGCCGGCTACCGCGAGATCGTGGCGGCCGGCGCGGTCCCCGCCGGCCTGCGCCTGATCCCGGCCGTCGAGATCAACGCCCTGGTCACCCGGGATCTCGGCCTCTGGGAGGGCGAGCTTCACATCCTGGGCTTTGGCATGGACCCGGACGACGAGGGCTTCGAGGCCACCATGGCTGCCCAGCGGGCGCAGCGCCGGATCCGCTTCGATCGGACCGTCGATCGGCTGCGGGAGCTGGGACTCGGGATCGACGCGCAGGTGGCGACGCTGGCGCGCGACGGCAACGACGCCCTGGGCCGCCCGACCGTCGCCCGCGCCCTGATCGCCGCCGGTCACGCCGAGAGCGTCGAGGACGCCTTTCGCCGGCTCCTGGGACATGGCTGCCCGGCCTACGTGCCGCGCCTCGGTCTGGGCCCGGCGGAGGCGATCGACGCCATCCGGGCGGCCGGCGGTCTTGCCGCGCTCGCACACTTTCGCGAAGCGCCCGATCGCATCGACATCGTCCGTGAGCTTGTCGAGGCCGGGCTCGGCGGCCTCGAGGTCTACTACCGCACGTTCGATCGCGCCGCGGTCGAGGCGGTTGGTGAGGTCGCCCGGACCCTTGGTCTCCTCGCGACCGGCGGGACCGACTATCACGGCGACACCGGAACCTATGCCGAGGCACACGCGCAGATCTGGGTTCCACCCGACGCGGGCGACGAGCTCATCGCCCGGATCGAGCTCCCGTCAGGCGCCCGCTGACGCCTGGTCCGCCCGGTCCGCCTGGTCCGGCCCGTCTTTGACGAAGGTCGGTCGGAGCTCGAGCGGTGCGCGCCGACGCCGCGCCCGGAGATTGAGGGCCTCGACGAAGACCGAGAACGCCATCGCGGCGTAGATGTACCCCTTGGGGATGTGGAACCCGAGGCCGTCCGCAATCAGCGTCACGCCGATCAGGAGCAGGAAGGCAAGCGCCAGCATCTTGACCGTCGGGTGGGCGCGGACGAACTTCGCCAATGGCCCGGACGCAATAAGCATCACGCCCACGGCGATGACCACCGCGGCGACCATGATCGGGACCTCGTTGACCATGCCCACCGCGGTCAGGACGGAGTCAAGCGAGAAGACGATGTCGAGGAGGACGATCTGGAGAAGCACGCCGCGGAGGGTCGCAGTGGCCGTCGCGATGGGTGCGTGCGCCTCCTCACCCTCGAGCGATTCGTGGATCTCGGTCGTGGCCTTCCACAGCAGGAACAGGCCACCGCCGATGAGGATCAGGTCTCGAACGGAGATCGGCTGGCCGGCAATCTGGAACAGCGGTTCGGTCAAGCCGATGATCCAGGAGATCGTCAGCAGGAGGAGGATTCGCATCCCCATCGCCAGCCCGAGCCCGGTGATTCGCGCCCGATCCCGCACGTTGGCCGGCAGTCGCTGGACGAGGATCGAGATGAAGATGACGTTGTCGATACCGAGCACGATCTCGAGGACCGTCAGCGTCGCGAGGGCGACCCACGTCTCGGGGTTGGTCAGCAGTTCCATCCGCGCAGCGTACCCGGTGGAGGACACGTTGCCGGTACCATGACCACGCAGTGCCCGACACAGTAACCTTGAAACGCGCCCTCCCCGTGCTCGACCTGGTCGGCTCGAGCGGCCCGGTGGCGCCGCGTGTGCCGCCAACCCCCGCCGACGAGCGACTCGAGGAGTACCTGCCAGAGACCCGCGCCCTGCCCCGCTTCCACGTCTGGACGCTCGGTTGCCAGATGAACCGGAGCGACTCGGAGGAGATGGCTGGCCGTCTGCTCGCCTCCGGCTGCGAGGAGGCCGAGGGTCTCGAGACGGCCGACCTGATCGTTATCAACACCTGCGCGATCCGCGAAGGCGCCGAGCAGAAGGTGATCGGACGCCAGGGCCAGCTCAAGGCGCTGAAGGCGGCCAATCCCGGGCTGTGGGTGGTCCTGACCGGCTGCTCCGTTCGCGAGCCCGATCGGGCGGGGCTGCGCCGGCGATACCCGGCCGTGGACCTGTTCCTCCGACCCGACGAGGAGCCTGAGCTCGTCGATCGGCTCGGCCTCGCATCGGCGCAGGCGCCGATCGGCGCAGTCGGCTCCACCACCACGGTCGGGCGCACCGTCGTGGGCGCGGCCGATCACCTGTCGGGGACCCGTGCGCAAGCCGTCGGGACGGGCACGGTCGCCCGCGGCTCGGCGATCTCCGCCTGGCTCCCGATCATCTACGGCTGCGACAAGACCTGCACCTACTGCATCGTCCCGTTCAGCCGCGGCCCGGAGCGGAGCCGACCGTTCGACGACATCCTCGACGAGGCGCGCGCCCTTGCCGCGGCCGGCTATCGCGAGGTCACGCTCCTCGGCCAGAACGTCAACTCCTACGGGCACGACCTGGCGACCGATCCGCGGTTCGGGCATGTCACGGGCGCACGCTGGGCGGGCCACCAGCTCGATCTCGAGGGGCGCCCCGACCTCGCCGAGCTGATCCGGGCCATCGATGGCCTGCGGACCGCCGACGGCCGCCCGGCGCTGAGCCGTCTCCGCTTCGTCACGTCGCACCCGTGGGACCTGTCGGACCGCCTGATCGAGGCCCTGGCCGAGTGCGACTCGGTCTGCGAACACCTCCACCTGCCGGTCCAGTCCGGGTCGGATCCGGTCCTGCGGCGGATGGGCCGCCAGTACACGATCGAGCACTACCTGGAGCGCCTCGCCCGGATCCGCGCGGCCGTCCCCGGCATCGCCATCTCGAGCGACATCATCGTCGGCTTCTGCGGCGAGACCGAGGCCCAGTTCGAGGAGACGCTTGCCTTGCTCGAGACCGTTCGGTACGACCAGGTCTTCGCGGCCGCCTACTCGCCTCGGCCTGGTACGCCGGCCACGCGGCTCGCCGACGACGTGCCCGCGGCCGACAAGCGCCGGCGGCTGAACGCACTCCTCGCACTCCAGGAGCGGATCGGCCTGGAGCGCAACGAGGCCTGGGTGGGGCGCGACGTGGAGGTCCTCGTCGACGCGGTCAATCCGCCCCGCGAGCACGACCATCACGACGAGGCGAGCGGGTCGCCGATCGTCGCGCCGACGGGCGCCGACGACGTCGGCACGTGCCGGCTCTCGGGCCGAACTCGCACCAACAAGCTGGTTCACGTCATCGGCGATCCGTCCCTGGTCGGGCAGGCCGTGACGGTCCGCATCGAACACGCCGGCCCGTACGCGTTGCGAGGCGCGCTCGTCGGCTCGTGACGCGCTCGTGAGTCGCGCATGAGGGGCCCGGTGGACGGCTCGCCGCCGCTGATCGTGGTCGGGGGCGCCACGGCAACAGGCAAGACGGAGTTTGCCATCCGTCTCGCCGAGGCACTCCGCGGTGAAGGCCGCCCGGTCGAGATCATTTCGGCCGACTCCCGCCAGGTCTACCGAGGGTTCGATATCGGCACGGCCAAGGCCACCGAGGCGGACCGGGCGCGGATCCCGCATCACGGCCTCGACCTGGTGGACGCGGACCAGCCGTTCAGCGTGGCCGACTTCGTCGAGCACACCGCGGCTGTCCTGGCCGACCTCGGCCGCCGCAACGGCGTCGCGATCCTGGCCGGCGGGACGGGCCTCTACCTCCGGGCGGTTGGTCGCGGGCTGGACACGCGGGCCCTGCCCAGCGACCCCGCCGTCCGCGCGCGCCTCGAAGCCGAGCTCCTCGCGGGCGGTCTCGCCCCGCTGGCCGAGCGCCTGCGGTCCGTCGCACCCACGCTGGCGGGCCGCGTCGAGCTGCGCAACCCCCGCCGCGTGGTACGCGCCCTCGAGATGGCCGAGCTGGGCGGTGATGTGCTCCCGCCCGAACCTCGCGGCTACCCGGGCCCGATCGCCTGGCTCGGTCTCAGGGTCGAACCGACGGTGCACGCCGATCGGATCGCGTCCAGGGCCCGGGCCCAGTTCGACGCCGGACTCATCGACGAGGCAAGGACCCTGCGCGAGCGGTTCGACCCTGGAGTCCCGGCGTTCTCGGCGATCGGCTATCGGGAGGCGTGGGCGGTGCTCGATGGCGAGCTGACGCTCGAGGCGGCGATCGATCTCGACGCGAAACGCAATCTTGCCTTCGCCCGCCGCCAGCGGACCTGGTTCCGGAGCGAGCCCGGCATCACCTGGCTGGATGCGACACACGAGCTCCCCGCGACGGGGGCGCTGTCGCTGGTCCGTGACACATTCGGAAGCAGCCCGGGCGGTGATCGCGCGGCATCTCGATGACCTCGTCGATCGCCACTTCCGATCGACGCCCGAGTGCTGAACCCCGGTCGGTCCGAGAGGCCGCCGAGACCGAACGACTACACTCGTCGGCATGCCGATGCACCAGCTGATCGATCTCCAGCACGTCCCCGAGAAGGCCTTCCTTGTCGCCGTCGACACCGGCGACGATGCCGGCTGGTCGGCCGAGGATTCGCTGGCCGAGCTGGCCAACCTCGCCGCGACCGCCGGCGCGGAGGTCGTCGGCGCCGAATGGCAGAACCGCCGCCACGTCGACCCGAACTGGTATGTCGGCAAGGGCAAGGCCGAGGATCTTGCGGCGGCCAAGCGCGAGACCGGCTTCGACATCCTCGTCGCCGACGACGAGCTGTCGCCGGGGCAACAGCGCGCCCTCGAAGAGCTGCTCAACGTCAAGGTCATCGACCGCAGCCGGCTGATCCTCGACATCTTTGCGCTGCACGCCCAGACCTACGAGGGTCGCCTCCAGGTGGAGCTCGCCCAGCTCGAGTACCAGCTGCCACGCCTGACCAGGCTGTGGACCCACCTGTCGCGGACGCAGGGCGGGATCGGGTCGCGCGGCCCGGGCGAGTCGCAGCTCGAGACCGACCGGCGGATCGTCCGGACCCGGATCTCGAAGATGAAGGAACGGGTCGACCAGGTCCGCCAGCAGCGGGCGACGGCGGCGCGCGGCCGCGACCGGCGACTGTGGCCGACGGTCGGCATCGTCGGCTACACGAACGCGGGCAAGTCCACGCTGCTCAACGCACTCGTCGGGAGCGAGGCTGCCAAGGCCGAGGACAAGCTCTTCGCGACGCTCGACCCGACCAGCCGTCAGGTCAAGCTCGGGGACGGCCAGACCGCGATCGTCACCGACACGGTCGGGTTCATCCACAAGCTGCCGCACCAGCTCGTGGAGGCGTTCCGGGCCACCCTCGACGAGGTCAACCGCGCCGACGTGCTTGTCGAAGTGGTGGACGCCGCCGACCCCCATTTCGAGGAGCATCGCGTGACGGTCCAGACCGTGCTCGACGAGCTCGGCGCCGGCGACAAGCCGCGCCTCGTCGCGTTCAACAAGGCGGATCTTCTAGATCGATCCGCGCGCAACGGCGAGGTGCCCGCACCGGCGATCGCGGGTTCCGTGTTCGTTTCGGCCCTGACCGGGTACGGGATGGACGCGCTGCGCGGTGAGATGGCCGCGCTGCTGGCCTCGCTCTGGGTCGACGTCGACGTCGCCCTGCCGTACGCGGCGGGTGAGCTCCTCGCCCGCGTCCGCGAGCGCGGCACGATCGAGCTCGAGTACCGCGAGCGCGACGTCCGGGTCCGCGGTCGGGTTGCCCCGTCGCTGGCAGGCGAGCTCGAATCGGCCGCCACGCGCTGGACGGCGAGGCTCGCCGACGCCGCCGACGAGGTCGCCGCGACCCACCCATGAACCAGCCGGTGCGCCGCGCCGGTGTGGCGACTCAGGCCGACGGCAGCGCGGTCGTCTGGTCGGTGGCCGATGGTCGTCGCGGCCGCCGCTGGCGAGCCATCACGAAGCGGGGCGGGACGATCACCAGCTCGGTGCTCCTCGAGGTCGGGACGGACGGGCGACCGGCTCGCCTGGAGGTCGGGACAACGGCTGGCCTGCTGACGCTCCACCCCGACGCGACCGGGTCCCTCCACGGCAATGCGGTCACGCCCGATGGCGTTCGGCACCTGACGCTGGGCTGGAGCGACGAGCACGAGCTCGAGGTCGAGCCAGTGGCCATCTCGGCCGCGATCACCGCCCATCGACTCGGTAGGTCGGTTCCGGTGGGGGAGGGGACCGTCGTGCCGGTCGTCGCCATCGCCCTGGATCTCGCGGTCGACGAGGGTGCCCGGAGATACGTCCGCCTCGACGCGACGACCTGGCGGATCGAGCACGACGGGGACACGCGGACGGTGGCCGTGGACGACTGCGGGTTGCCCGTCTGGCGGTTCCCGGCGGACGCGCCAGCCGGGGGAGGGGACTGGCCGCTGGAGCTCGATCCACAGGTCTGACCACCGTCATCGTGGACAACGTGTGGACAACGTTCGCCCCAGGCGCCAAGGTTCGGTGAAAGTCGTTGATAAGTCCGTAGCCAGGCCATTGACGGCCGGCTATCGTAGTCCTTGCTCGAAGGGGCTGTTGGACCGAAAGCGGTGTCGCGGATGCAAATCAGCGGCGCTGACTACGGACCGGTAGTTCCTTCGGGCGTTTCTCTTTGTCCGGTATGCGCGACCTATGACCCGATCGCTGGTTGGTCGACCGAGGGGTTCGACTGGACGACCGCGACACCCGCAGCCCGGGTGACGATCCTGACCCTCGAGGTCAACGAGCGTGACCTCGTGGTCTACGTCGATGCGCCGAATGCCGGCGCCGACGTGGGCATCGAGGAAGCGCTGGACATCGTGGCGACGCTCGAGGTGCACTGAGGCCTCCAAGGCGACGCACTCCGGCGTTCCGGGGACGGGCCGTCCGGCCCTTGCCGGGTACGGTCGGCCGGGCGACGATGCCGCCAATCCAGGCCGCCCGCGGGCGTCCGGGCGCCTGTGGCAGGTGGGAGTCGAGCGATGACGACGACCACGGCGGTCCCAGCTGTCCCAGCACGGCCCAAGCCCGGGCTCGGCGGGCTCGAGCCAGAGCTCGGCGGGGTCGAACCCGTCCTCGAAGGCGAAGCTCGCCCGACGACGGTGCTGTCGAAGGCCCAGCTGTTCCAGATCTCGGTCTTCTGGTTCGCGCTGAACGCGATCTGGGGCGCGTTCGAGATCTTCCAGCAGAAACGCGTGGTCCAGCTGATCGGCGATGCCGCGCCGCTGGCGCTGAGTGCGATGGAAATCATCGCGCTGCCGATCGCGGTCCTGACGATGCCGGTGATGGGCTCCATCTCGGACTACTCGACGAGCCGGTGGGGGAGGCGCCGGCCGTACATCCTGTTCGGGTCGCTGACCGCGGGGGTGGCGCTGTTCGGCCTGGCCCTGGCGCCGACCTTCCCGGTGCTGGTCGTGTTCTTCGTCCTGCTCCAGCTGACCTCGAACGTGGCTCGCGGCCCGTTCGCCGGCCTGGTGCCCGATCTGGTCCCGGAGCGCCAGGTCGGGCTGGCCAGCGGCCTGATGGGCCTGATGATCACGCTCGGGCTGGTCGGCGGCTACCTGGTGATGATGAGCGGCTACCTGCTCGAGGAGAACTTCACGCTGCCGATGCTGGCCTTGGGTGTGCTCGTGGGCGCGGCCGGGATCGGATCCTTCCTGTGGATCCCCAAGGGACCGGCGGCCAAGCTGCGCGGGGGGCGATCGTGGCCGCGGATCGCCCTCGAGACCTTCGGGACCGACATCCTCCGCGAGCGGAGCTACGTCTACCTGCTCGGATCCCGCTTCTTCATGCTGATGGCGGTCAGCTTCTTCATGAACCTGAACATCCTCTACCTCGAGCGGACGTTTGGGCTGGTTGGCGATGAGCAGGCGATTTGGGTCCTGGTCGCGCTGGGCCTGTCGCTCGCCGCCACCGCCATCGGGACGATCCCGGGCGCCCGGATCTCCGACCGGATCGGACGCAAGCCGGTGATCTACGCCAGCGCGTTCGTCGGCGCGATCGGGATGACGATCGTCGGCCTGGCACCCAACGTCGTCGTGGCCTGTGCCGGGATCGCCTTCGTCGGGCTCGGCGGTGGCGCCTTCCTGGCCGTCGACTGGGCGCTGATGACCGACATCATCCCGAAGGCCTCCGCGGGCCGCTACATGGGCCTGAGCAACGTCGTGGAGGCGACCAACGGGCCCGCGGCCACGACCGTCGGCGGAGCGATCATGTTCGTCGTCGGCGCGGGGCTCGGGCTCGCGGCCGGGGCTCGGGCGGCGATGCTGATCGCGGTCGTCATGTTCGCGCTCGGTGCTGCGCTCCTGACCCAGGTACGCGAACCGCGGCGGGGGCAGCGCGCGGCCGTGTGATCATCGGCGCGTGACGACGATCCGCGAGTTCGAGCCCGGCGACGGCGAAACGCTGCGCGCGCTCTGGACGGCGCAGGGCTTCCGACTGATCGCCGACGACGATGCGGGGCTGGCCCGGTTTGCCGCGCGGAACCCGGGGTTGTTCGTCGTGGCCGTGGACGGCTCTGAGATCGTCGGCTCCGTGCTCGGCGGCTGGGACGGGCGGCGCGGCTGGCTCTATCACGTCGCGGTCGCGCCCAGCCACCGGCGCCGCGGCCTCGCGACCGAGCTTGTCGGCCTCGTGGAGGGTCGTCTCCGTTTGCTCGGCTGCCAGCGGTGCCTGGTGATCGTCGAGGCCGCCAACGACGACGCGCTCCGGTTCTGGACGACGCTCGGATACGATCGACGCGACACCTACCAGCTGGGGAAGACGCTTTAGGCGGACGCGCCCGCAGGCTCCCGGTTCCGCTCGGGCGCCCAGCGCAGGGCGAGCGCCCGAGTCGCCTGGTCGAGATCGATGTCGGCCGCGACCACACCGACCAGGCCGTAGGGGAGGCTGGCGACCAGCCGGCCGTCGGGCGCGATGATCCCGCTGATCGAGCCCTGGTCGGGCGCGGCGACATTGGCCGCCGCGACGTAGACCGTGTTCTCGAGCGCCCGGCACAGGAGCGCCTTCTCGTTATACGGGTTGGACGCGTCGCACCAGCGGTGGGGGAGGGAACCGTCGTCGGTCGTGACGTAGTGGGGCGCGAAGACGACCTGCGCTCCCCCGACGGCGAGCGACCGGCTGATCTCCGGGTAGCGGAACGCCTCGTGGCACGTGGCAATGCCGAAGGTCAGCCCGGCGGCCGCGAACAGCTGGCGACCGCTGCCCGGGACGTAGTCGGGCTCCTCGGTCGGGTCGATCTGCGTCTTGGGCTGGACGCCGAGTGTCGAGGCGTCGGCATCGAGCACGACCGCGACGATCTCGCGCCCGGCCGGCGTCGGCCGTTCCATGCCGACGATGGCCACGATGCCGGCGGCGCGCGTCGCGGCGGTGACCTGGGCGAGGGCGTCGTCCAGTGCCGCGTTCGTGTAGTCGGGGACTGCCCGCTTCTGGCTACGGTGGCCGGGGAGGGCGGTCTCGGGCAGGCAGACGATCCGGGCGCCCAGGCGGGCGGCCTCCTCGATCGTGGCGATCGCGGCCGGGACGGCCTCCTCGAGGGTCGCGGTCAGCGGCGTCGAGGCGACGGCGATGCGAACGACGGACATGGACCCGAGTGTAGCGCCCGGGCTTCCGGGGATCGTGTTGACGAGTAGTCGTGCCAACGGCGGCCGGTGGTTGGCGGGGCAGGCATTTGACGTGTCACGGAGACGTCAGACCGTTGACTCACGGACTTGCGCCCGGACGCGCGACGGGTGACGCGATACACGTTGATGAAGGATTTCGAGTCCTTGCCGCCAGGCATCCAATCGCCCACCGTCGCCGGTGAGCGGCCCCGTTGTCACCCGGGACCAGGTGGACACGCTCGTGGGCCTGCCCCGCCGTGAGGCCCGAGGGGCCTCGCTGGGGCCGGGATCTCGTTCCGGGGCCAGCGAGCGCTCCGCGAACCGGATAGCGGCTACTCGATCAGGTCTGTCGTCCAATTGCGCTGCTGGAGCGCGAGGTCGAGTCGCCGGAGCGTCTCGGAGATCTGGTCGGCTGCATGACGTTCCTCCTTGAGATCGACCGTCGGGAGCTCTCGGACATCATCCTTGCTGCGACGAGAACCGAGCCAGCCACGCGCTCGGCCGCCTTTGCCGGAGACCTGCTCGACTGCGTCAACCGCCATCCGGCGCGCCTTCGCTTCCATCGTGAGACGAGCCCGAAGGGCGATCGCCTCCATGACGGTCAGCGGCCGACCATCGAATGCGAGGCGCGTCTCGCTGTTCGTTCGCTGGTCCAGCCACTTCCGATAATGTTAGTTATGTCTGTGATGCATATCTAACAAGAAACAGCTATGCCCGGAAGATCGAGCTCAGGAACCGTCCTTCTTTGTCGCGAGGGGCATCTGGTTCCTCCGGGTTCGGGCGTGTGTCCGTACACCATCCGTACGCTACCGCTGTCGTGGCGGATGTCAAGCGTTGGACCCCATTGACGCGGAGCACCGGTAAGCTGCCTCGATGAAGCGCATCGGGTTCCTGTCATTTGGCCACTGGTCGGATTCCCCGTATTCGCATGTTCGCTCGGCGTCCGATGCCCTGCTCCAGTCGGTGGAGCTGGCCGTGGCGGCCGAAGAGCTCGGCGCAGACGGCGCCTATTTCCGTGTCCACCACTTCGCACGACAGCTCGCGTCCCCGTTCCCGCTGCTCGCCGCCGTGGGTGCGCGCACTGCGCGGATCGAGATCGGAACGGGCGTCGTCGACATGCGGTACGAGAACCCGTTCTACATGGCGGAGGACGCCGGAGCGGCCGACGTGATCGCCGGCGGCCGCCTCCAACTCGGGATCAGCCGGGGCTCGCCCGAGCAGGTGATCGATGGATACCGCCACTTCGGGTATCAGCCCGCCGAAGGTGAGACCTGGGTATGCCGACATGGCCCGTCGCCATACCCAGGTCTTCCTCGAGCTCCTGCGAGGTGAGGGCTTCGCCCAACCGAACCCTCGGCCGATGTTCCCGAACCCGCCCGGCCTGCTGCGCCTGGAGCCCTGGTCGCCCGGGTTGCGGGATCGGATCTGGTGGGGCGCGGGCTCGAGCGCGACGGCCGTGTGGACGGCCCAGCAGGGCATGAACCTGATGAGCTCGACGCTCGTATTCGATGAGAGCGGTGAGCCGCTCCACGTCCAGCAGCGCAAGCAGATCGATGCGTTTCGGGCAGCTTGGGCGGAGGCGGGCCATGCGCGCGAACCGCGGGTTTCTGTCAGCCGCAGCATCTTCGCCATCGTTGACGACCGCGATCGCGCGTATTTCGGCCGATCACAGCAGGAGCAAGACCAGGTCGGCTACATCGACGAGAACACGAGGGCGGTCTTCGGGCGATCGTTCGCCGCAGAGCCCCACGTGCTCGTCGAGCAGCTGAAGGAGGACACGGCCATCGCCGCCGCCGACACGCTGCTCCTGACCGTGCCCAACCAGCTCGGCGTGGACTACAACGCGCACGCCATCGAGTCCATCCTGCGACACGTCGCTCCACCGCTCGGCTGGCGCTAACGTCCCGCCGTGCAGGATCGGGACCGTCAGTGACCAGATACGTAGTGCTCCTGCGCGGCATCAACGTTGGCGGCAATAACAAGCTGCCGATGGCGGGTCTGCGGCAGTTCCTGGAGGAGCTGGGCTATTCGGACGTTGTTACCTACATCGCCAGCGGCAACGTCATCCTGAGCTCCGACCGTTCATCGGGCGCCATCAAGCGGCAGATCGAAGCCGCGCTCCCCAAGGCCTTCACGCTTGATAGCGAACTCGTCGCCACGCTGGTCCTGAGCCGTGCGCAACTTCGAGCCGTCGTCAACCGCAAACCGAAGGGATTTGGCGACCATCCCGAGACGTACCACAGCGACGCCATCTTCCTCATTGGGGTCGACGCGGCGACGGCGATGCAGGTCTTCGACCCTCACCCGGAAGTCGACCGCGTCTGGCCGGGTGATGGCGTCATCTACTCGCAGCGTCTGAGTGCCGAACGGACCAAGAGCCGGCTCAACAAGGCAATCACCACACCGCTCTACAAGTCGATGACGATTCGGAGCTGGGCGACCACGATCGCGCTCCACGTTTTGCTGGAAGAAACGACTCGCCGGGAGCGGTGATCATGCTGCACTACGTTCGGGAGCTAATGCCCGACCCGACGTCTGGTCTTCCGCCACGGCCAGGCGAGCAGCGGTAGTCGCGAGATCAGGAGCTCGGCGACGTGACGAACGGGTTCTCGATCCGGACGCCCTCGATGACGTGTCCGTGCTGGAAATCCTCGGTCAGGAGGACATCGGCTCCCGCAATCCGGGCCGTTTCGAGGATCAGGGCATCCCAGAACGAAAGCTGGTGCTCTTCCTCGATCCGCGTCGCGGCGATGATCACGCCAGGGTCGATCATGACAACCTGCCACGCGGAGTAGATGTCGACGACCTCCCGGGCCTCCGCGCGGGACAGCGGCCGTGGCAGCTTGCGAGTCGCCGTGACGTAGAACTCCTGGAGCACCTGGGTGCTCAGGGTCCCGCTCCGTCGGCCCCACAGGTCGCGGAGGGCAGCTCTCGCGACGGGCTGCTTGGCGGTCTCCGTCGCGTCGTGCGCGTACAAGAGGACGTTGGTGTCGACGAAGGCCCGTTCAGCCGCGACCATGGCGATCCAGGCGCTCGGCGTAGAGATCGTCACGCGTCCAAGTTCGGCCGCCGCGTGGCTTGGCCTTCGCCATCAGTTCTTCGGCTCGCGCATGCGCCTGTTCGTAGCGGGCGTCCTCGGAGGCGAGCTCGGTCAGTTCGCGCGCCAACAGGGCGCTGACGGAGGTACCCCGCTTGGCCGCGATCACGCGTGCGCGGCGGATCACCTCCTCGTCCAGCTGGAGTGTCAGGTTCGTCTTTGCCATCGTGTCGGTGGCTCCACAGCAATTGGCGTGGTCCACAGCTTATCACGTGGTCGCGCCGACCGACCCTCCCGATCCAGAGGTGCCACGTCGCCCCGACCGCTTCAGGTCCGCAGGAGATCGCAGTCCGGCGCGGCCTCAACCGCGATCTCGCGGAGCCGATCCGCGAACCAGGGCAGCCTCGATCTCGTCCAGATGCTCGCCACGGTGCTCGCTGCGGCCAGGGTTGATCGGGCTGTCGGGGTCGTGAGGATAGAGCCGGTCAAGCGGTAGCTCCGCGACACGCGTGTCGGTCTGCTCGGCGATCCGGAGCGCCAGCTCTGCGGCCTCTCTTGGC
Source organism: Chloroflexota bacterium (assembly GCA_040882425.1). GTDB lineage: Bacteria > Chloroflexota > Limnocylindria > Limnocylindrales > CSP1-4 > SPCO01. The sequence goes on from JBBEBJ010000242.1 coordinate 49,839, forward strand.
CG